>JAQBEX010000164.1:0-7740 GCA_032123675.1 Actinomycetes bacterium | reverse complement strand
GGCGACACGACCGGCCGGGCTGTGGCCTTCCAGGCGCTGGGCGAGCACCCGGCTGCTTCGCTGGACGCCGTTGGGGGCTCCATCCGTGTGTGGATGGAGCCCCCAACGTGGGTGCTGATCCTGAAGCGATGTGGACAACCGTTTGACTACGCCGGAATCCGTGCACGCATCGTCGCAGGTCAGAGCAGTATTGCCAATCAGATGTCGTAGTACAGCTCGAACTCGTGCGGGTGCGGGCGCAGACGGATCGGGTTGACCTCGTTGGTCCGCTTGTACGCGATCCATGTCTCGATCAGGTCGTCGGTGAACACGCCACCCTCGGTGAGGTAGGCGTGGTCGGCCTCGAGCGCGTCGAGCACCTCGGGAAGCGAGCCCGGCACCTGCGGGATGTCGGCAACCTCGTCCGGCGGGAGGTCGTAGAGGTCCTTGTCGACCGGGTCGCGCGGCTCGATCTTGTTCTTGATCCCGTCGAGCCCGGCCATCAGCATCGCCGAGAACGCCAGGTATGGGTTGCTCGACGGGTCGGGGACGCGGAACTCGATGCGCTTGGCCTTCGGGTTCGAGCCGGTGATCGGGATGCGGATGCAGGCGGAGCGGTTGCGCTGGCTGTAGACCAGGTTGACCGGCGCCTCGTAGCCGGGGACCAGGCGGTGGTAGGAGTTCACCGTCGGGTTGGTGAAGGCCAGCAGCGACGGGGCGTGCTTGAGCAGCCCACCGATGTACCAGCGCGCCATGTCCGACAGGCCGCCGTAGCCGGCCTCGTCGTAGAACAGCGGCTTGCCGTCCTTCCACAGCGACTGGTGGACGTGCATGCCCGAGCCGTTGTCACCGAACACCGGCTTGGGCATGAAGGTCACCGACTTGCCGGCGGCCCAGCCCACGCCCTTGATGACGTACTTGAACTTCATCACGTCATCGGCGGCCTTGGCCAGGGCATCGAAGCGGTAGTTGATCTCCGCCTGCCCAGCAGTGCCGACCTCGTGGTGTGCGCGCTCGACGCTCAGGCCCACCTGCTCGAGCATGAGGGACATCTGGTCGCGCAGGTCCGCGAAGTGGTCGACCGGGGGGACGGGGAAGTATCCGCCCTTGTAGGGGGTCTTGTACCCGCGGTTCGGGCTGCCGTCGGGCTCGGTCTCACGGCCCGAGTTCCACTTGCCCTCGATGGAGTCGATGAAGTAGTACCCGGCGTTCGACTTCGTCTCGAAGCGCACCGAGTCGAAGACGTAGAACTCGGCCTCAGGGGCGAAGAACGCGGTGTCGGCGATGCCGGTCGACTGCAGGTAGGCCTCGGCCTTCATCGCGATGTTGCGCGGGTCGCGGCTGTAGGGCTCGTCGGTGAACGGGTCGCGGATCGACATGTTGATGATCAGGGTCTTCTCGGCCCGGAACGGGTCGAGGTAGGCGCTGCCGAGGTCGGGGATGAGCTTCATGTCCGATTCGTGGATGGCCTGGAAGCCGCGGATCGACGATCCGTCGAACATCTGGCCCTCGGTGAAGAACTCCTCCGGAAGGCTCTGGGCAGGCACGTTGAAGTGCTGCATGACGCCGGGCAGGTCGCAGAAGCGGACGTCAACGAACTTGACGTGCTCCTTCTTGATGTATGCGACGACTTCTTCCGCTTTGCTGAACAAACCAACCTCCTGGTTGAAGGGGCGCGAGGCGCGACCCGGGTCTGTGGCTCTGATGGCAGCCGTGCGTGCCGCCGTTGCTCGATGAACGTTAGGAGTGACCGATTTCTCGTCGGTGTCCCCATTGTTTCCTGCTCGTTACGTCGACCCTCTGGCGGGTGCCCCGCAGGGGTTCAGGAGCGCACGACGACCGTGTCCACGGCGCGGTCGTGCAGGCCGCGGCCGTCAGAGTCCCAGACCAGCGGGGGGATCACCAGGCAGATGAGCACTGTGCGCAGCATCGACCCGATCAGGCCGAGGCGGCGGCTGCGCCCCACGACGCGCAGGCCCACGAGTCGTTGGCCGAACGAGGAGCCCCAGAGCCAGGTCAGCAGCGCCACTTCGAGGGCGAAGACGCCCAGCGTGGCGAAGGACTCTACCGTGTTCTCAGGGGTGCCGACAAGGGCTCGGGCCACAATCAGTGCGGCGAACCAGTCGATGAACAGCGCCACGACGCGGCGTCCGGTCGTGGCCATGGACCCGGCCCCGGATTGGGGGAGGCCCAGGCCCTGGCCGTGATAGGCGGGCGTGGCGGATCCGTCGGTCACACCCCCGACATCAGCATGGTCCACGGATCAGCGCAACTTGCCGCCGCGCGGGATCCGCCCGCTCTTGGGCATGGGGCCCTTGGGCACCGGCAGGGGAGCGGTGGCCAAGGCATCGAGGCGCTTGCGCAGTGTGGTGACCTCCCCTGGTGCCAGCACCTTGGGCATCTTGCGCAGGTACTTGTCGAGCTTGGCGATGGGGACCTGCCCCTCCCCGGCGCCGATGACGATCTCAGTGATCGGTGCATCCGAGATGAAGCGTGCGGTCCGCTTGCGCTCGGCGGCCATGAGCGACCCAAGCGCGGGGCTGTTGCCCTCGCCGATCAGGACGACCCCCGGGCGGCCCACCGCCCGATGGACGAGGTCCTGGTTCTTGTTCACGGCCACGCCAGCGGAGATGCCCCAGCCAGCCTTGGACATGTTCTGCACCACCGCGACAGCTGCGCCCGGCTCGCCCTCGATCGACTTGTACGCCGACTTCATGGCCCGCCGGCTGAACACCACCGACACGGTCACCATGACGGCCGCTGTGCCCACGATGGCCCAGGTGAACGGGTTGTCCGTCACCACAGCCAGCGCGATGAACAGCGCAGCACCCACGACGACGATGCCGCCCAGGAGCCACCCCAACTTGGGGTCGTACTGCTTGGCCATCCGGTAGTTGTCGCGGATCACGCGAACACGATCGCCCATCTTCGACATGGGCCGGATTCTACCCGCTGGTGCGTGCCGCCATTGCCTGCGCGTGCAGCCTCCCGGCCCGGTAGGACGAACGGACCAGGGGCCCGCTCATCACGCCGAGGAAGCCCAGCTCGCGGGCATGCTCGGCCAGGGCCACGAACTCCTCGGGTCGCACCCAGCGCTCGACCGGGTGGTGCCGCGGCGTGGGGCGCAGGTACTGGGTGATCGTGATCAGGTCACAGCCGGCCGCACGCAGGTCGGCCAGCGCCTCGTGGACCTCGGGGATCTCCTCGCCCATGCCCAGGATGAGGTTCGACTTGGTCACCAGCCCAGCATCGCGCGCCTGGGTGATCACATCAAGGGAGCGCTCGTACCGGAACGCCGGGCGGATCCGCTTGAAGATCCGGGGAACCGTCTCGAGGTTGTGGGCAAGCACCTCGGGGGCCGCGCCGAACACCTCCGCGAGCAGGATGGGGTTGGCCGAGAAGTCCGGGATCAGCACCTCGACGCCGCAGCCCGGGTTGCGCTCGTGGATCACCCGGACCGTCTGCGCGTACAGCCACGCGCCCTCATCGGGCAGGTCATCGCGGGCCACGCCCGTGACAGTGGCGTAGCGCAGGCCCATGGTCGCGACCGACTCGGCGACCCGGCGGGGTTCGTCGCGGTCCAGGGGCTCGGGTCGGCCGGTGTCGATCTGGCAGAAGTCGCAGCGCCGCGTGCACTGGGAGCCGCCGATGAGGAAGGTCGCCTCGCGGTCCTCCCAGCACTCGTAGATGTTGGGGCAGGCCGCCTCCTGGCACACGGTGTGCAGGCCGGCGCCAGCCACCCGCTCGCGCATCGCCATGAACTCGGGGCCGGTGCGGGCGCGGGTCTTGATCCAGTCGGGCTTGCGCTCGATCGGGACCTCGGTGTTGCGCGCCTCGATGCGCAGCAGCCGGCGGCCTTCAGGTGCAGCAGTCACAATGGCAGAGCCTACGCGTCGCGGTCGCTTGGCGCAGATGGCTCAGGCGCCGAGCAGTTGCTCAGCTCGGCCCAGCACCAGTGCGCGCGCCTCGGTGACCGTGACGTCGCGGCCGAGTTCGGCGGACAGTGACGTGACCGACGCATCGCGGATCCCACACGGCACGATCCGGTCGTACCAGCTCAGATCCGGATCGCAGTTCAAGGCGAATCCATGCATCGTGACCCCGCGTGACACCCGGACGCCGATGGCCGCGATCTTGCGCTCACCGCCGCGATCGTCGGCCGGGATCCATACCCCGGACCTGCCCCCGACACGGCCGGCGCCCACCCCGAGCTCAGCGCAGACCTCGATCAGCAGGGACTCCATCCGCCGGACGTGCGCCACGACGTCGATGGGGTCCGGCAGGCGCACGATCGGGTAGCCGACCAGCTGCCCCGGGCCGTGCCAGGTGATCTTGCCGCCCCTGTCGACGTCGATCACGGGAGTGCCATCGAAGGGCCGATCGAGGGGTTCGGTGCGCCGCCCGGCCGTGTACACGGGAGGGTGCTCGAGCAGCCACAGCAGGTCGGGTGCCCCGTCGACGACCTCGGCGTGCCATGCCCGCTGCTGGTCCCACGCCTGCTGGTAGTCAACGGGCTGCTCGGCCATCTCGACGCGCACGGTCACAGGGGAACGGTACCTGCTCACCGATCCAACGGTCGGCGGGCTGTGGACGATGGGTTGGCGGATGGGGTGCCTGCCGAGAGGGTGGTGTCATGCACGGCAGCGAGCCAGGAGCGGATGGGTGCGGGCAGACCCATCCAGACGCGTGGGCACTGGGGGAGCCCGACCTGAGGGCAGGGGCCGACGTGGGTGCCGAGGATGGTTCGGCCACCTGGGCGGAGCCTGACCTGGCCGGGTGGCTCAGTCCCACCCCGGGGGTCTTCCGCCGCGCCTGCGCACCGGAGGGCCTCGGTGTCCTGCGCGGGGCGGCGCGGGTTGCGGCGCCACAGCTCGACGCACCGAGCTCGGGGCGTCGGGCCGGCAGTGGACTGTGGCGTGTGGCCGGCGTGGCCGTCGTGGCAGTGGTGGTGGTCATCCTCGGGCTTGCCCGAGTGACCGGGACTGGCCACGGCGCCGGGGCTGTTCCCGTGGGCTGGGAGCCGTCCGGGTCCTCCGGACCGACGGCAGAGTCCAGGTCCTCCAGCCGGGCGGCTTCCGGCGTCGCCGGCACAGCCGCAGCCGCGGTGCCCGTAGAATCGATCGCCCCCTCAGCTCATCCCGGGGAGCCGGACTGGTGGAGCGTGCTTGCTGGGTTGGATCACCGTCGTGCGGTCGCCCTCGCGGCGACCGACCCGGCGCTGCTCGGCGACTACGCACAACCTGGATCCCCGGCTTGGGAGTCCGACGAGGCTCTTGTCTCAGACCTCTCAGCCCGCGGGCTGCGGCCCGAAGGGCTCTCGACCCACGTCCTGGCGATCGAACGGGTTGAGCGCGACGGACCACGGGTGACCATCTGGGCTGTCGACCGGCGATCCGGCTACGCCCTCGTCGACGACAGGGGGGAGAAGGTTCAGGCGGTGGAACCGGGCCTTCCGAGTCGATGGGCGATCACCCTTGCGCACGTTGCACCGGCTCGGGCGACGCCCGATGCAGCCGGCCAGGATGAGCCGGGTCCGACACCGAGCGCGGTGACTGATCCGGCGGATCGTGGCCCGCGACCTGTTGACCCGGCGTCGGACCCGGGCTGGCGCGTCGTGGAGGTGGTGCCCAGCGAGTGAGCGCGCGGGGACGGGATCAGCGCGAGCGAGATCTGTTGCGGGCTAGCGGGTGGCCCAGGCATAGGACAGGGCCCGGTCGATGGTGGGGTCCTGGAAGTCGAAGCCGGCGTCGATCAGTCTGCGCGGAATCACGCGCAGACTGCCGAGCACCTCCGAGGAGAACCCCCCCAGGGTCAGGTCCAGGGCCTTTGCTGGTACGGGAAGGATCGTCGGTCGGCCCAGGATCCTGCCCATCGCCTGGGCCACCTCGGCGTTGGTCGCCGGGGTGGGGGCAGTCAGATTGACCGGACCCTCGAGGTGGTCGAGCAGGTACGTCAGGGCGGCCACCTCGTCGCGGATCGAGATGAACGACCACCACTGCTTGCCGCTGCCCAGCCGACCGCCAGCACCGAGCCGGAATATGGGCCACAGCTTGCCCCACGTCCCGCCGCGTCCGGAGACGACCAGCCCGGTGCGCGGATGGACGACTCGCATTCCGGCCTCGCGGGCCGGGTCGGCGGCGGCCTCCCAGCCGAGGACAACATCGGCCAGGAACCCTTGTCCGGGTGGTGACGTCTCGTCAACCTCGACGTCGCCGGTCTCGCCGTAGAAACCGATGGCGGATCCGGAGACAAACACCGAGGGTGGGGTGGCCATCCCCGCCAGGGCCCGGGCGAGGGTGTCGGTCCCGCGCACGCGGGAGTCTCGGATCTCGGCCTTGTACGTGTCGGTCCAGCGCTGGGCCCCGGTGACGATCGCTCGGTACGACTCCGGCCCGACCGGTGCACCGGCGAGGTGCACCACGGCATCGACAGCTCCGAGCGAGGCCATGTCGACGGTGCCACCCATGGGGTCCCACATGACCTCGTCCGGGGAACCGGAGGTTCGGCGCACGAAGCGCACCACCTCATGGCCCTGCGCACGAAGGTGCGGGACCAAGGCGCCGCCGATGAGTCCGGAGGCGCCTGTCACGGCAACCCTCATCAGCCCAGTTCCCCCTCGAAGTCTGCGGCCTCGAGCCGCGCCTTCAGGGTCGTGAGGAACCGGGCGGCGTCGGCGCCGTCCACCAGGCGATGGTCGTAGGTGAGGGCGAGGTAGATCATCGACCGGATGGCCAGCGAATCCGCGCCCGTGTCATCGCTGACGACCACCGGGCGGCGCACGATCGCACCGAGACCGAGGATCGCGACCTGCGGCTGGTTGATGATCGGGGTGTCGAACAGCGCCCCGCGGCTGCCCGTGTTGGTGATCGTGAACGTCCCACCGGACAGCTCATCGGGGGAGACCTTGTTGGTACGGGTCCGCTCGGCGACGTCAGCGATCTTGCGGCCGAGACCACCCAGGTTCAGGTCATCGGCATCGCGCACCACCGGGACGAGCAGGCCGCGTTCGGTGTCGACAGCGATCCCGAGGTGGGTGGCGTCGTTGTACGTCACAGTGCCCGCGGCCTGGTCGATCGACGCGTTGAGGATCGGGTAGGCCTTCAGCGCCTCGATCGTTGCCTTCACGAAGAACGGCATGAACGACAGCTTCATGCCCTCGCGCGCTTCGAATGCGGCCTTGTGGCGAGCCCGAAGGGCGGCGATCCGGCTGACGTCAGCCTCGACGACCGTCGTGAGCTGTGCCGAGACGTGCAGCGACTCGACCATTCGCTCGGCGATCACCTTGCGCAGGCGGCTGAGCTTCTCCGTGTGGGTGTCGCCGGGGCTCGAGGGGCTGGCCGCGGCTGGTCGTGCGGAGGCTGCGGGAACCGGTGCCGCGGCGGCAGGCGCTGAGCTCGGTGCAGCCGCCGGAGCCGGTGCTGTCGATGCCGCGGGGGCTGAGGCGGCGGCTGGCGCAGCGGGGGCGGGTGCAGCAGCGACGGCCGGTCGGTGCTTCGCGTCGAAGATGTCCTGCTTGGTGATCCGACCGCCCACCCCGGTGCCCTGGATCGTGGACAGGTCCACGCCGGTCTGCGCGGCGAGCTTGCGCACGAGCGGCGTCACGTAGAGGTCCGACGGCGCGGCAGCGGCATGCGACCCGGCGGCGCTGGGCCCCGCCGCTGCGGGGGCAGCTGCGGTGGGTGCCGGGGCCGACGCAGGAGCCGCAGCCGCCGGCGCAGCGGCCGGGGGAGCCGCAGCGGGAGCCGCAGCGGCCGGGGGAGC
>JAQBEX010000163.1:0-2582 GCA_032123675.1 Actinomycetes bacterium | reverse complement strand
GGGATCTTCCCCGACCGCACCTCGATCATCCGCTTGGTCGGCGCGGTCCTGGCCGAGCAGCACGATGAATGGGTCGAAGCGAGGCGCTACTTCGGCCTCGACGCCCTGGCCAAAGCCCACCTCATCCTGACCACCGACCCCGAGGAGGAACCCGACACCATCACAGCCCTGTCAGCCTGACCCCAAACGAAGGATCACGCCAACCCCGTACACCACCTCCGCGGACTTGACCCGATCAGGTGCGATTCAGCTCCTCGAGCGAACCCACGGGTATCGGTGGAGCACTTGCAGTGGGGCTTAGCACAGTGCTCTACGGCGCCTACGCGATGCGCCCAATGCGCGCCGACGTGGCCAAGTAGGTGCTGCAAGACCAGCCGATCCGCACTCAGCGGGCGTCGCCGTCACCAGCGTCATTGCGCCGCTTGTGGACGCACCTCCCAGACTGATGGTTCCCGGTCAACGATCCGTCCACGAGCAAGGTCTCTGGCTTGGGCGGCCGGGACGAATGGCAGCGGCATCGGCATCGGCATCGGCAGTATGGTCGTGGGAGGAGCAGGGCGGAGGACGTGATGAGGAAGTCAACTGGCGTCGTGCTCGGGGCGGCGACCGTGGGTCTGGGAGTAGCCGCGGCGGGCCGGCTGAGGAGCGGTCGGGGGGCGTCAGGTCCGGAGTTGGCTACCTTCAGCAATGGGATGGCCTACGCCAGGTTTGGGGTGGGTGCGAAGACTCTGCTGTGGATCCAGGACCCTGGGCATGCCGGTCACGCGGGCCCGTATCTGAGGATGATGGCCACGGTGGTGCGTCCCCTCGTCGACGCGGGGTACACGGTGTACCTGGTGGGTCACAAGCCGCATCTGCGGCAGGGTTGCACGCTCGCCGACTTGGGCGATGACTACGCCGAACTGATCGTGGAGGAGTTCGACGGTCGGGTCGACGTGGTCGTCGGCGACTCGGGCGGCGGGATGATCGGCTTGACCTTGGCCGCCAGGCATCCCGACCGTTTCGGGCACATCGCGATCGTCGCTGCCGGCCGAGTCCTCAGCGAAGCGGTGCGGGTGGCGACTGTGGAGTCCGCCCGTCTGCTCGCGGCGGGACGTCGTACGGAGGCCGCCGGGGTGATGGTGGCCGTCATGTTCCCGCAGGTGCGCGTGGGCTGGGCCCAACGCCTGATGGCGTTCGTGGTCGGACGGGTGAGCTTCCCCGCCGACGTGGAGCCAGGAGACGTGGTTGCCGGCGCTGAGGCCCTCAGCGCCTTTGACGGTCGAGAGGTGCTGCCCTCCATCGCGGTCCCGGTGCTACTCGTGGGCGGTGACCGGGACAGGTCTGTCTCCGAGGAGATCTACCGGGAGACCGCTGGGCTCATCCCGGACTGCACCCTGCGCATCTACGCGGGCAAGGACCATCTCGGCACGATCAGCAACCCGCAGCTGCCCCGCGACGTCCTCGACTTCGTGGCGGCCTCGGTTCCCGGGACAGGCACCATGGGCGCACGAGCCGAGTAGGTCGCCGTCGTGCCGACGCGCTCGGAGCCCCGCCACTCTCGGCCACGCACCTACCCGCGCCAACGCTCGTCCGGTCCTGGAACCTGGAACGACGGGGCCGAGAACGCTCCGCCCGACCTGCCCCACTTCGCCGCCGATCGCGCACCCCGGGCAGGTATCTAAGCGCCCACTGACGGTCGCTCGCACCCCCGACGCGAAAGCGCCGTGGGCGATGGCGAGGAATGCGCGCAGCCGCCATTGCTGCACGGCAAGAGGGGTCGTGGGTTCGAATCCCGCCAGCCCGACGTTCAGAAGGGGTCCCGCGAGGGGCCCCTTCTGTGCGTCGGGAAGGCTTTGGATTCGGGAGGAGCTGCGCGGATGCGCGGCGACGGGTCCCGCCAGCCCGACATGACTGCAGGTCATGTGCTGTCTTCGGAACTCCTACCGCCCTGACCCACGGGCCCAAAGGCTCCGTCTTGCCGTTCTATCTCAGCACCAGGCCGTAGCCGTTCGCTTCTTGGTGCAGAGCCACCGGGGAAGGCCGGCGATCACATCCCACGGCGCACCCTGGGCGCGCAACTCCGCCACCACAGCACGTTGCCCCGCCTCCGCGTCAACCCCTGCCGTCCTGAGTCAGGAAGCGGCGCCGACCCGCGCGATCACTCCCCGAGCGTCGCGGTCTCGTCCTGATCGTCGATCGGCGGGCCACGGCGCGTCGGCGAATACACCCACGGGAGTACATGGACCCCACCTGAGTGGGGCAGAACAGCAAGCAGAGCCTCTCGACATCGGGCTCACAGGACAGCGGTCAAGCCGCATCAACCCAAGGAGCAGATCCATGAATTCAACCATTCGCAAGCAGGGACCGTGGGGACTCTGGTGGCTGACCATCGTCACCTTCGGCGTGTACTACCTCGTCTGGTACGGCCGCATCAACAAGGAACTGGCCGACGTGCAGGGTGCGGAGGTTCCTGCCAATGGCAAGTGGTGGTCACAGCTGGTCCCCTTCTACGGGCTGTACGGCCTCGCGAAGACCGCAGACCGACTCAACGATGCCCACGCTTCCGCGGGCTCGCCCACCCGGGTCGGCTCCTTCACCAC
>JAQBEX010000162.1:0-8172 GCA_032123675.1 Actinomycetes bacterium | reverse complement strand
GGCCCCACCCCACCACGCTCCAGCCCGAGCGGCCCGAGCGGCCCGAACAGCCCGAACAGCCCGAACAGCCCGAACAGCCCGAACAGCCCGGGCCAGCCGGCGGCGGCACCATCCGACGCCACCCCGCCCGACCGCCCGGTCCAGCAGTCGCTGTTCGGGGATGATCTCTGATGCCGAACCCCACCACCACCCAGCCACCGGCCCCCACTCCGATGGCGCGCGACGAGCTCGACCGGCTCCTCGGCCTGACTGCCACCGACGAGCAGTGGGAGTGCATCAGCGCCCCCCTGGAGCCGTTCGTCATCGTGGCCGGTGCCGGGACCGGCAAGACCACCGTGATGGCTGCCCGGGTCGTGTGGCTCGTCGCCTCCGGGTACGTCGCCGAGCACGAGGTCCTCGGCCTGACGTTCACCAACAAGGCCGCCGCCGAGCTGGCGCACCGGGTCACCGCCCTGCTGAACCGCTGGCGCGAGCAGAACCCCGCCGACCGCGGCGAGGTCGTGGGTGAGCCGACGATCGCCACGTACCACTCGTTCGCCCGCCGGCTGATCGATGAGCAGGGACTGCGTGTCGGCATCGAACCCGGCGCCCGGCTGCTGTCCGGCCCCGCGGTCGCACAACTGGCCTACCGCGAGGTCTGCCGGTCGACCGACCTGGTCGCGACGTGGCACAACCCCAGCCGGGTGGCTGCCGACGTCGTCCGGCTCGACGCCAACCTCGCCGAGCAGACGATCGGCACCGACGAACTGCGCGCCCACGACCGTGCCGTGATCGCCGCCGTCGACGATCTGCCCAGGGCGACGAAGGCCATCACGGCCATCAAGGAGACCGCCGAGCGCCGCCGCGAACTGTCCACCCTCGTCGACGACCTTCGCGAGGCCCGCCGCGCGGTCGGGGGCCTGGACTTCTCTGACCACATGCGGCTGTGCGCCGAGCTCGTGGCCAGCTCCGAGGAACTCGTCGCACAGATGCGCGCCGCCTATCGCGTCGTGCTCCTCGACGAGTACCAGGACACCTCCATCGCCCAGCGGGTGATCCTGTCGACGCTGTTCGCCGGCGGGGGAGTCACAGCAGTCGGCGACCCCATGCAGGCCATCTACGGCTGGCGCAGCGCATCAGTGGCCAACATCGACTCCTTCGGCCAGCACTTCGGCCGCGACGGCCGAGCGCCGACCCGGGTCCTGTCGGTCAACCGCCGCTCGGGCACCCCGATCCTCTCCGCCGCCAACCGGATCGCCTCGGCCCTGCGGGCCCAGCATCCCCAGGTTGCCGAGCTCCGCGCGCCCGAGCCGCTGGCCGGGCAGGTGCGCGCAGCACTGCTTCCCACCGTGACCGATGAGCAGGAGTGGATCGCCGACCAGATCCGCGCACTGGTCGACGCCGGCACGCCGCCTGAGGACATCGCCATCCTCGCGCGCGCCAACGACCGGCTGGCACCACTGCAGCGACTGCTGGTTGCCCGAGGCGTTCCCGCGAGCATCTCCGGCACCGCCGCCCTGACCGCCAGCCCGTACGCGACGGCCGTGCTGGCGACCCTGCGGGTCCTGGCCGATCCGGCGGACAACACCTCGCTGGCCGCGTTGCTGTCAGGGCCGCGGTGGCGGATCGGGCCCCGCGACCTCGAGCGGCTCGGGGCGCGGGCGGTGAAGCTCGCCGGCGGTCGCCCGGGTCGCGGCGAGTCGGTCGGTGCCGGCCGGGCGCGGCTGCGTGAACGACTCCGGGCGGCCAGCGAGTTCAAGGACCCGGTCGAGCGGCCGAGCCTGCTCGAAGCTGTCGGCGACCCCGGGGCGGGCGTGTCGCCCGAGGCTGCGGCTCGCCTCGCGGTGCTCCTCAGCGAGCTGCGCCTGCTTCAGGGGCAGGTCGGGGCACCCCTGGCTGATCTCGTCGGGGCCGTGGTCACCGTCACGGGAGCCCGCGTCGAGGCGGACCTGGCCGCTGGCGAGCTCGGGATCAGCGACGTCGGACTGGCTGGCCTGCTGCAACTCGTCGAGGGTTTCAACGATGCCGACGGCCACACCGGGCTCGGCGCGTTCCTGGCCTACCTCGACGCCGGCGAGCAACTCGGAGCTGGCGAGGACGTCGACCTCCCCAGCGTCCCGGGCGCCGTCCAGCTCATGACGATGCACAAGGCCAAGGGCCTGGAGTTCCCCGTCGTCGTCCTGCCGCACGTGTGCCGCGACTCGTTCCCCGGCGGCAAGGGCACCGAGCGCTGGACGGGGTTCGCGCACGTGGTTCCCAGTGAGCTGCGCGATGACCGGCACGTCCTGCCCGAGCTCCCCGGTTTCACGAGCAAGGAGCTCAACGTCTTCAACGAGGCCTGCCGAGCCCACGACCGCACCGGCGACGACCGCCTGGCCTACGTGGGTATCACGCGGGCCAAGCAGATCCTGATCGCCACTGCCCACTGGTGGGGACCGACCCAGAAGAACGCCCGTGGACCCTCGGAGTACCTCGAAGTCCTGCGCGAGCAGGCCACCGCAGAGTTCGACGACCCGTGGGCACCCGAGCCGTGCGCCGAGGTGCCCGGCGAGGGTGCGCCGGACGTTGCAGCAGACGGCGGCGACTCCCTCAGCCGCCAGCCCGCTGATCCATCCGGCGATGTCGGTGATCCTCCCGAGGTGCCTGTCGAAGGCGGAGCGACTGCCTCGGCAGAACTCACCAACCCGATGCTCGAGCAGGGCGTTGAGGCCATCTGGCCGACGCCGGACGCACCCACCGACCACGGCGTCGGTCGGGCTGCCCGCGCCGTCGCCGCGCTGATGGAGTCGGGCCAGGTCAGCGAGCCGTGGGCGAGCGCATCGCGGTCGGCTGATGCACGAGCAGGTGGTGTGGACTCCGATGGTGTGGACTCCGATGGTGTGGACTCCAGCGGCGCCGACTCCGGCGGTGCGGGCAACGATGAAGCCGGCTCTGATCCCACCTCGCAACCGCCTGGCGACTCGCTTGACCCGGTCGCCCGACACGTCGCCCGGTGGGATTCCGCGATCCTTGCCCTGCTGGCCCGCACCGAGCGATCCGCGCAGGACATGACCGTGGCAGCCCTGCCCAGCGTCCTGTCGGCATCGGCCACCATGGATCTGGCCTCCGACCCGGAGGCCTTCGCCGAGGCACTGGTCCGGCCGATGCCGCGCCGACGCAACCCACACGCCGAGCTCGGGACCGCCTTCCACGCCTGGGTCGAGGCCCGGTTGGGGGTCCAGCCCCTGATCGCAGACGACGACCTGCCCGGCGCAGCCGACGAGGAGATCGGATCAGCCGACGAGCTGGTGGAGCTGAGGGCGGAGTTCGAGCGGCTCGACTACGCCGACCGCGCCCCGGCCGGGCTTGAGGTCCCGTTCGCGGTCGCCCTCGGCGGACGCCTGATCCGGGGCCGGATCGACGCGGTCTTCCCCGCCGGCCCCGACGCGCCACCCGGCCACCTCTGGGAGGTGGTGGACTGGAAGACCTCGAAGCGCGATGAGGCCGATCCCCTCCAGTTGGCCATCTACCGCCTGGCCTGGGCGCAGCTCGCAGGAGTCCCGGCCGAGGCGGTTGGCGCCGCGTTCGTGTTCGTGCGCTCGGGGACGATCGTGCGCCCGGAGGACCTCCCCGACGCCGCCGAGATCGAGGCGCTGCTGGCAGGAGGTGAGCCCCCCGAAGGCACGTGATGAAGCAACCGTTGCGCCCAGTGGCTGATGGTCAGTCTCCAGAACGCGGTCCACCAATGGCTCCCCGTCGCTGCAGGCATCGCCCTGCGGCATCGCCCTACGGGTCGGGGAAGTCGGCGATCAGTGCGCAGTGGTCGCTCACCGGCAGTGGGACCACTCGGGCCGAGGCGCGCGCCTGCGCCATCGCCTCTTCGGTCCAGCCATCGACCATGATGTGGTCGAACTGCACCCGGGGGCGCATCACCGGGTACGTCGGGACCCGAACGACCTGCTCCCAGCCGGTGACCAGCCCCGGGATCCCACCCGGGGTGTTGAAATCGCCCATGAGGACCATCGGGCGGGGCATCCCGGCGACGAACGCACGCAGATTGTTCAGCTGCTTGGTGTTCACGCCGGGGACGAAGGACAGGTGTGCCGTGGCGAACGTGACGTCGGTGTGGGGCAGCTCCACGATCCCGGCCACGGCCGACCGCGGCTCGTCCGGAACTCGAATGGCCTTCGGGCGCCCGTCCTCGGTGGGAGCCAGCAGCGGCATCGAGACCGGAGCGGGCGGGAAGCGCTTGACCCGCCAACCGCGCACGGGGTAGCGGCTGATCAGGGCGATCCCGTAGCGCGGCCCGGACGGGACCGGATGCTCGGGTTCGCCCTCGTCGGTGGGCAGGTCGTCGGCGCTCGTGGCCGGGACCCACGCTGCTCCCTCGGCTGCGATCCCCGGCGTTCCCCGGACGCTGGACACGAACCGCCAGTACTTCGCGCCGATCATCTCCGCGACCAGCCCGGCCTGATCGACGCCGGCAGTGCGGGGTTGCCAGCGATCCACCTCCTGCAGGGCGATCACATCGATCGGACCTGACTCCAGGAGCTCCTCGATGGCGCGCAGGAGCTCAGCGGGATCGCTCACCTCAGGTGACCACAGGTGCCGGTCGGCCGGTGAGAGGCCGTTGTTCGCGGCCGAGGCCGCGGTGCGCTCCGGATCGTTCGGGTCCACCGGCGGAACGGCACCGAGCGCGACCTGCGGCGATGCGGCCCTGGTCAGGTCCAGTGCCCCGACGCCACCCTCCAGGCCGGACGGTGCGCCCGGATAGCCGATCGCGCCCGCGCTCGGCTTGTCCTCGGACCTGTTGGCCCCCACGCGGTCGCGCAGCGGGACCCCGTGGAGCAGGTTGAAGGAGGCCACGCGCACGCCGCACAGCCTGTCACATCGCACGCATGTCGTCAGGCTCGCCGCCCACTACGGTGGCCCCATGTCCGCAGGCCCTCCGATCGAGCCGACGACAGCCGCAGGCCCGGCGGCCGACGCCAGCAGCGCCGCCGAGCGCGCCCTCGACCCGATGCGCCTTGCCCTCGGCCACGACCCCCTCGACCGGCGTGCTGACCTGCGCACAGCCGGGTGGTCCGCGGTCCCCGCCGACCGGGTGCTGGTGCTGATCGACCCGACCGGCGATGCGGCGATCATCCGCGACCCGGATGGCTCGGTCCGGCTGCTGACGGTGCCCGCCCCGCCGGACCCCGATACCGACCCCGGCGAACCCGTCCCGCCCGTCGGCCCCACCGCTGGCGACATCCTGCTCGGCGCGGACGCCACCGGACTCATCTGGTGCGGCCGGATCGCGGACCGTGCCGACCCCGCGGTCCCGGCGGACACGCACTGGGCGAACCTCCGAACGGTCGCCCTGCGCATGTCGGAGGACCAGCGAGGGATCTTCGCCGAGCTGGTTGCCCTGGCCAACTGGCACCGCACGCACACCCGCTGCCCCCGGTGCGGCACCCCCACCCAGATCGCCGGGCTCGGCTGGTGGCGGACCTGCCCCGAGGACGGCTCCGAGCACTACCCGCGCACCGATCCGGCCGTGATCGCCCTGCTCGTCGACGATGAGGACAACGCCCTGCTCGGTCGCCAGACCCGCTGGCCGGAGGGCGCCTTCTCCACGCTGGCCGGCTTCGTCGAGCCGGGGGAGTCGGCCGAGTCGGCCGTGCTGCGGGAGATCAGCGAGGAGGTCGGCCTGGCCCCCGCGACGGCCCGCTACCTGGGCAGCCAGCCGTGGCCGTTCCCGGCGTCGCTGATGCTGGGGTTCCACGCCACGATCCCAGGGGTCCGCCCCGAGCCGACGCCCGACGGCGACGAGATCGCCGAGGCCCGCTGGATCAGCCGTGCGGAGCTGCCCGCCCTGTGCGAGTCACGTGAGGTGCGGTTGCCGGGACGGCTGTCGATCGCCCACCACCTCGTGCGCACCTGGTACGGCCAGGCGCTGCCCGACGAGTGGTGCCGCTGGTAGTCCTGACGCTGGTAACCCGGCTGTTGGTGACCCGGCTGTTGATAACCCCGACGCTGGTAGCCCGGACGCTGGGAACCGGGATGCCGGTAGCCCGGCCTTCGGTGGCCCGGCGGCATCTCGTGGCTGTCAGGGTCGGCTGACACAATGCGACCATGCCCGCCAGCGTGCTCGATGGACTCGATCCTGAGCAGCGGCTTGTCGCAGAGGCGCTGACCGGACCGGTCGTCGTGCTGGCCGGGGCGGGCACCGGCAAGACCCGGGCCATCACCCATCGGATCGCCCACGCCGTGCAGACCGGGACCCACTCGGCCAGCACCGGGCTGGCCGTCACGTTCACCAATCGGGCCGCCGGCGAGATGCGCCAGCGCCTCGCCCAGCTCGGGGTCCCCGCCGTGCCGGTCCGGACGTTCCACGCGGCCGCCCTGAGCCAGTTGCGCTACTTCTGGCCCAACGCCGTCGGGGGCAGGTTCCCCGACCTGGCGGCCAGCAAGGCAGCGATGGTCGGCCAGGCCTGTCGGGAGCTCGGCCTGCCCTCGGGTCGGCCGCTGGTCCGGGATCTCGCCACCGAGATCGAGTGGGCGGGGTCAACATTGGTCTCCGCAGGCGGGTACGCCGAAGCCGCGGCGGCTGCAGGCAGGACCCCGGTCGGCTCCGGATCCGACGTGCTCGACCTGCCCGGGATCGCCCGCGTGATCGCCGGCTACCAGGACGTCAAGACCCGGTCCAACGCCATCGATTTCGAGGACGTCCTGCTCACCATGATCGCCCTGATCGGCGACCGCCCGGACATCGCCGACGAGATCCGTCGGCACTACCGCTGGTTCACCGTCGACGAGTACCAGGACATCACCCCCGCTCAGGACCTGCTGCTCTCCGGATGGCTCGGTGAGCGCGACGACGTGTGCGTGGTCGGTGACGCGAGCCAGACCATCTACTCCTTCGCCGGCGCCAACCCGGATGCGTTGGCCACCTTCGCCCGCCGCTGGCCGAACGCCACCGAGGTGCGCCTGGACCGCTGCTACCGGTGCACGCCGGAGATCGTCGCGGCCGCCAACGCGGTGATCGCCCACGCGGGCGCCTCCGGTGCCGGGGCGCTCAGATCGGCGGTGCACCTGCGCTCCCAACGCCCGTCCGGCGCGGCCCCGGAGATCGTGACCTGCGCTGATGACTCCGAGGAGGCCTCCGCGGTGGCCACCCGGATCAGTGAGCTGATGACCACCGGTGTCGCGCCCCGGGACATCGCCGTGCTGATGCGCACGAACGCGGCGTCGGAGCCGATCGAGGTCGCGCTGGCCGCCGCGAACATCCCGTACGTCATGCGCGGCGCCGAGCGGTTCTTCGACCGGCCCGAGGTCCGCGAGGCGATCGTGCGGATGCGTGGGCAGGCAGTGGCCGGCAGCTCCCAAACCGCTCCGGAGGTTCTGCTCGACGTGGACTCCGGAAACGGGCTCGTGGAGCAGACGCGCGGCGTCCTGGCCGGGATGGGGTGGCTGTCGACCGGGCCTGCCAGCGGGGGAGCGACCCGGGAGCGCTGGGAGTCCCTGGCCGCGGTCCTGGCCCTCGCCGAGGAGGTGGCCGCCTCGGGGCGCACCACGATGCCCGACCTGGTCGCGGAGTTCGAGCGGCGCGCGCAACTGTCCCACGCCCCCACCGCGGACGGCGTCACCGTCATGACCCTGCACTCGGCCAAGGGCCTGGAGTGGCCAGTGGTGTTCATCGTCGGGGCGGCCGAGGGCACCCTGCCGATCGTGTACGCCGATACCCCTGAGCGGGTCGAGGAGGAACGTCGACTGTTCTACGTCGGCGCGACCCGCGCCCGCGATCGGCTCGTCGTCACCTGGGCGCTGACCCGCCCCGGGTCCGGGCGGCACCGCGAACCCAGCAGGTTCCTGGCCCCGTTGCGGGCCCGCGGCGCGAGCGTCGGACCGTCAGCGCCTTCGGGACTGGTCCGCCGGGGCCGCTCGGGTGCCACCGAGCAGCGCGGGCGCACCGCCCCGAGCCGGTGCCGCGTGTGCGGTGCGTCCCTGGTGACCGGCGAGGAGCGCACCCTCGGGCGGTGCCGCATGTGCCCCAGCAACGTCGACGAGCGGCTGTCCGCGCGCCTGATCGAGTGGCGGGATGCCACGGCTGCCGAGCGCGGCGTCCCGACGTTCGTGGTCTTCACCGACGTGACCATGCGCGCCGTCGCCGAGCGTCGCCCGGGCACGGAGAAGGACCTGCTCGACATCCCCGGCATCCCCCGGTCCAAG
>JAQBEX010000161.1:0-6148 GCA_032123675.1 Actinomycetes bacterium | reverse complement strand
GTGCCGGCCAGGACCTCCACATCCGCGACTGGGCGATCCCCGGCCGCGAGTCCCATCACGGGCAGGTCTGCGCCGGTCACTGACCCGGCCCGGGCCCACAGGTCAGCGACCTCGCACGACGCATCCGGCAGCGCCCCGATCACCCGCGGATCCACCACCCGGGTCTGGTCAAGAGTGCTGCTGGTCACTGGACCCCCCATCCACCTGATTCGTACTGATGTTCGAACACTACCCCCACCCTCCGACAACACCACCCCACCCGAACCACCCTGTGGACAAGGCCGGGGCCCGCGATGACGCCGGGCAAAGGTCGTCAGTTGGTGTGCCCGGTCCAGGTCGCGCCGTCCCAGTACCGGGTGGTGGCCTGCCCGAGCGGGTCTGGGTACCAGCCCGGCGGGTGGGTGCCCGGCGGGGGGAAGATCACCTCGGCGGGGTACCGGTACCCGCCGGCCGCGAGGGCGAGGCGCCGGTTGGTGGACTTCGCCGCCTGATAGCCCACGACCGCCGACACCGGCCAGAGCAGGAACAGGCCCAGCCCGAACGTGAGCAGCCCGACGACCACGCCGACCCCGAACATGATCGCCGCCCCCGGGACCGTGGAGTACAGCAGCCCGAGCGGTCCGAAGAAGAACCCAAGCAGTGCTGCGGCGGCCGGGTCCTTGGGTGTGCCGACCACGACCAGTTGGGTGGGAGCCGTGTAGACCACCGGCGGGTTGTACACCTGCGGCAGCGGCGGCGGCGGCGGGTACACCGCCGGCAGGACCTGCGTGGGTGCGGGATTGGCTGGCAAGGCGGTGGCGCACACGGGGCAGAGGCTCTCCCCGCGGATGACCGGGGTGGTGCACGTTGGGCACGTCAGTTCATCCATGGCGGCGCTCCCCTCGAGTGCCGATCCCCCGATGGGTCGACGGCACCGCAACCCATCCTAGGGACCGTGCCCCACAGGATCGAACCCGACAGGGCCCCGCGACGCGGGTCGAGGAGCCTGCGATGCCTCCGCTTGCGGCCGAGCCCGCGACGGGTCCCCTCGGCCAGGCGATCGGCCGGGTAGATCCGCAGCCCCTCACCGTGCACGACATCGAAGGCCTGGACCAGCCGCCGCTGCGGGTGGCTCTGTCCACCGGCGATTCGGGGGTGTCGGCACCCGTCGGCACCCGTCGGCACCCGTCGGCACCCGTCGGCACCCGTCGGCACCCGTCGGCGCTGACGAGGTCCTGGGGATGGCGACCGCACTGTTGGCGCTCGGTGCCGCCAGCGTGGTGTGCGCCGTGGGACAGGTCAGCGATGCCGCACTCTCGTCAGTCATGCAGCAACTCCATGGGGCGCTGGCCCACGGGGTGCCGCTCGCCGCGGCGCTGCTGCGGTCTCGGCAGGCGGCACATGGCGACGTGCTGGCCGCAGCGACCGCCGCGTCCTTCACTGCCCGGGGGGCGAAGGATCGCCCCCAGCGACCCTCTGGCGGAAGCCCTCAGCGACCGCGGGCCGCGCGGTACCTCTCGATGAGTGCGTTGGTCGACGAGTCCAGGGTGGCTGGCGCTGCACCGGTGAGCATCGGCTCGATCGAGTCGGCGACGACCTTGCCCAGCTGGACGCCCCACTGGTCGTAGGGGTTCAGGTCCCAGATCATCCCCTGCACGAAGGTCGAGTGCTCGTACAGCGAGATGAGGGCACCGAGCGAGAAGGGCGTCAAGGATTCGGCGACCAGCATGTTGTTCGGGCGGTTGCCCGGCATCACCTTGTGCTCCACCAGATCCGGTGCAGTCCCGTCAGCGGCCACCTCAGCTGCAGTGCGACCGAACGCCAGCACGCCGGACTGCGCCAGGCAGTTGGCGATGAGCAGATCGTGGTGGTTGCCGATGTCATTCACGGGCTTGGCGAAGAAGATGAAGTCAGCCGCGATGATCGTCGTGCCCTGGTGCAGCATCTGGTAGAAGGAGTGCTGCCCGTTGGTCCCCGGCTCACCCCAGAAGGAGGCCGAGGTGTCGTAGTCCACGGGCTCCCCATCCGAGGTGACCTGCTTGCCGTTGCTCTCCATGATCATCTGCTGCAGGTAGGCCGGGAACCTGACCAGGTACTGGTCATAGGGAAGCACCACGTGGTCGGCGGTCCCCAGGAAGTTGCGGTTCCACACGCACAGCAGGCCGTGCAGCACCGGCAGGTTCTCGCGCAGCGGGGCAGTCCGGAAGTGCGTGTCCATCGCATGCAGGCCGGCCAGCATCTCACCGAACTGGTCGGGCCCGATGGCGATCATCGTGGACAGCCCGATCGCCGAGCTCATGGAGTAGCGCCCGCCGACCCAGTCCCAGAAGCCGAACATGTTCGCCGGGTCGATGCCGAAGTCGGCCACCTTCTCCGCGTTCGTGGAGATGGCCGCGAAGTGCCGTGCCACCGCTGCGGGGTCCCCGCCGAGCCCGGAGAGCAACCACTCGCGCGCGGTCCGCGCATTGGTCATCGTCTCCTGGGTGGTGAAGGTCTTCGAGGCGACGAGGAACATCGTCTCAGCCGGATCCAGGTCGCGGGTCTGCTCGACGAAATCCGAGCCATCCACGTTCGACACGAACCGGAGGTCGAGGTCGCGATCGGACACATGCTGCAGGGCGAGGTAGGCCATGACCGGACCGAGATCCGAGCCGCCGATCCCGATGTTGACCACGTTGCGGATCGGCCGACCGGTGAAGCCGAGCCACGTCCCGCCCCGGATCTGGTCGGAGAAGGCCGCCATCTTGGCCAGGACCGCGTGCACATCGGCCACCACGTCCTGGCCGTCGACCACCAACGTGGCGTCAGCGGGCAGCCGCAGGGCCGTGTGCAGGACCGCACGATCCTCAGTGTTGTTGATGTGCGTGCCGGTGAACATCGCCTCCCGGCGGCCCGGCAGGTCGCGCTCCTCGGCGAGGGCCACCAGCAGGTCGAGCGTCTCGGCGGTGACCCGCTGCTTGGACAGGTCGAGGTGCCAGCCAGCACCGTCGGCAGCGAAGGCCGCCGCCCGATCGGGTGCGGCGTCGAACAAGCCACGGATCGTCGCTGAGGACATCGTGGTGGCGTGCTCGGACAGGGCCTGCCACGCGGGGGCAGTGGTGAGCGGGGTCTCGGTCATGGGGCCTCCTTTGACCCGGCCCAGACTATGAGAGGTCGACCCCAAGAAGCGTGTCGAGCAGCACCCGCACCTGCCCCGGGGCATCCGGATCGGATCCGACACCGGCTGCCACGTCCGCGGCCCAGCGATCGACCAGGCCCAGAGCCCCCGGCAGGTCGAGATCCTCGGCGATCCGGGCCCGCACCGCCGCGAGCAGGGGATCGAATGCGGGCCCCGCCTCACCTACCACGGCACACCGCCACGACATCTCACGCTGCTCGGCACGCTGCAGGTCCTCGTCGGTCCACTCCCAGTCGCTCCGGTAGTGATGGGCGAGCAGGGCCAGGCGAATGGCGGCCGGCGAGACGCCCGACTGGCGCAGCCGCGAGATGAAGACGAGGTTGCCACGGGACTTGCTCATCTTGTGGCCCTCGTAGCCAACCATCCCCGTGTGCACGAAATGCTCGGCGAATGGAGCCTCCCCGGTTGCGATCGACGCCTGCGCCGAGCACATCTCATGGTGTGGGAATGCCAGGTCCGACCCGCCGCCCTGCACGTCGAAGGCCATCCCGAGGTGGTCCAGGGAGATCGCGGTGCACTCGATGTGCCACCCGGGCCGGCCGTGCCCGAGAGCCGTGTCCCAGGCGGGCTCATCAGGTCGCGCCGCCTGCCACAGCAGGCAGTCCAACGCCCGGCGCTTCCCCGGCCGGTCGGGGTCTCCCCCGCGCTCGGCGAAGATCGCGCGCATCTCGTCGTCCGTGAGCCCCGCCACCTCGCCGAAGCCCGGTGCCGAGAAGGTGTCGAAGTACAGGTCGCCGTCCACGTCGTAGACGGCGCCGGCGTCACGAAGCCGCCCGATCCACTCCACGACCGAGGGGATGGCCTCCACGGCCCCGATGTAGTCACGCGGCGGCAGCACGTTCAGCGCGGCCATGTCCTGGGCGTAGAGCGCCGTCTCCGACCGGGCCAGCTCGCGCCAGTCCTGACCAGTGGCAACCGCGCGTTCGAGCAGCGGGTCGTCGACGTCAGTGACGTTCTGCACGTAGTTCACCTCGTGCCCGAGGTCGCGCCAGTACCGGTTGACAACGTCGAAGGCGACATAGGTCGCGGCGTGGCCCATGTGGGTGGCGTCGTAGGGCGTGATGCCGCAGACATACATGCGCGCGACGGGCCCGGGCGCCGTCGGCCGCACGGCCCGGCGCCGGGTGTCGAACAGGCTCAGAACGGGGCCCACCCCGGGCAGCTCGACGGGCTCCCGCCCGGACCACGACTCCACGAAACGAACCCTAGGCCCTCTTCGGCACACGCGCCGACGGACCCGCGCGGTCAACGTAGGCTTGGGCCGTGCTCGAGATCCTCAGGGAACGACGGTGGTGGGGCTTCACCGTGTTCGTCCTGGGCATGCTCGTGCTCTGCGCGGTCCTCTCGCGCTGGCAGTGGCAGCGCTACCAGGTGCGCCTGGAGGAGAACGAACGGCTTGACGCCGCCCTGTCGGGGCAGGCGACACCCATCGAGGATCTCCTCATCGCGGCCCCTGCTGGTGCCGCGGCAGGCCTGCCGCCAGAGCTGGAGTGGCGCGCGGTGACCGCAACCGGCTCGTTCGACATCGCGGCCGAGGTGGCCGTCCGGCGGCGCCCGCTCGATGGCCGCAACGGGTTCTGGGTCGTCACGCCCCTGGTGACCGACACGGGGGTTGTGCTCGTCAACCGCGGTTGGACACCCACCGCCGGCGATGCGACCACAGCACCCGACGTACCCGCGGCACCCGCCGGTGAGGTCACGGTGACCGGTCGGCTTCGACCAGCAGAGACCACCGGACCCACCGAAGCCGCGCCGCCCGGTCAGGCCTGGGCCACGGACCCGCAGGAGTTGGTCGTACCCGCGCAGGAGTTGCGCTACGACGCCTACGTGGAGATGCGCTCGAGCACACCGGCTGCCGACGCCGAGCTCACCGCCCTGTCCGACCCGGGTCATCGCGGGTTGAACAACCTTGTCTACTCGGTGCAGTGGCTGATCTTCGGCATGGTCGGGCTGTTCGGCTGGTGGCGCCTGATCCGGACCGAGAGCCGGCGCCCCGACGAGCCCGACGAGGACGAGGCAGCGCCGCTCGCCACTGGGGAGACCACCACCTGAGCGACCCCATCGGGGTGCACCGCGAACTCCCCCGGCCCGGCCGATGCCACCGCGCCGCTGGTGCGGTCGTCAGCCAGCCGCCACGAGGCTCGTCAGCTCCAGCTGTCCACGTGATCGAGGACCTCGATGAGGTGGTGGACGATCGCGTCCGGATGCCCGTCGACTGGTCCACGTTGGTCATCCGGGATGTCGCTGTGGGGCACCAGGATCGCGCGCATCCCGACCTGCTGGGCTCCGTGCACGTCATCCCATGCCCGGTCCCCCACGAACACCGCCCGGGACGGGTCCGTCACCCCGACGGCGCGCATCGCAGCGACGAACGCCTCCTCATGCGGCTTGCCGACGGGAAGTTCCGAGGAGTAGACGGCGGCATCGATCAGCTCCAGGAGGCCGTCACGCTGGAAGACCTCCTCGTGGTGGGCACGCGGCCAGAGCGTGTTGGACAGGACTCCGACCCGGATCCCCCGCTCGCGAAGGCCAGTCATCACGGCGGCTGCCTGCGGATCGGCCAACGTGTGGGGGTCCCAGGCTGCCAGGTAGGCCGCCATGGCTGCGTGGTGCCGCTCGCTGGTCAGGTCGATGCCAGCGTCCAGCAGGATCTGCTCGAGCCGACCGGCGCCGGTCGCCCCCGCACTGTGGTGCTGTACCTGCCACCTCTCGATCTCGGCAGCGAACAGCTCACTGGCCATCGATGCGGCCCGAGTGGGGTCGTACACCGAGGTGTAGGCGTACCAGGCGGCCGTCAGGTCCACCTCATGCCAGGGGGTGAGTGTGCCGCCCCAGTCGAAGATCACGGCGTCGATCGCCCCACCGGCCGACCCACCGGCCATCCGACCGGCCGCCCCACCGGCCGCCCCACCGGCCGACCCACGGGCCGACCCGCCGGCAGCGCTGTCGCACGGACCACCTGCCGGGCCCCCCGCGGGCCCCGCCCCCGCG
>JAQBEX010000160.1:0-10337 GCA_032123675.1 Actinomycetes bacterium | reverse complement strand
GGAGGACGCCAAGGACCTCGCCCGCTTCGCCGACGCGCTCAACCGCCCGATCCCCGGCGGCCCCCGTGACTGACCCGGACGCGGGACCCGGGCCGGATGCGGCTGAGCCGCGACCCCCCGCAGGAGGCCCCGCCGATGCGGCCCTGGTCGATGCGGGAGGCGCCGCGCCGGCCGTGGCCGATGCGGCCGTCGCCGCCGCGCACCCCAAACTGAACTGGTGGGACCGGTTCACGGTGTGGTGGGGCGGGCAGCCACCACGCACGCCCCGGCAGCGCGGGCGCTCGCGGGCGATCCGCCGGGGGGTGCTCGCCGGCATCGCCATGATCGTGGTCGGATCGGTGGTCAAGCTGCCGCTGCTCATGCTGAGCCCCGGGCCCACGTACAACACGATCGGCGAGGTGGACGGCGAGCCCCTGATCAGCATCTCCGGGACCACCACCTACCCGACCGACGGCGCGCTGGACATGGTCACGGTCTCCGAGCGCGGAGGTTCCACCAAGGGGGTGTACCTCGGCGAGGCGCTGGCCGGATGGGTCGGGCAGAGCACGTCCGTGGTTCCGCGGGAGGCGATCTACGGACCGGACGTCTCGGGCGAGGACGTCGCGCAGCGCAACGACCAGCTGTTCACCCTGTCGCAGTCGGACTCGATCGCCGCGGCGATGAACGAGCTGGGGATCCCGACCGAGCAGGCGGCCGTCGTCACCGTCGTGAATGGTGGTGCGCCGGCGGACGGGATCGTCGAGGCCGGTGACCAGATCATCGCGGTCAACGGCACGAGGGTCGCGACGTCGGCGGACGTCGGCGAGCTGGTCCGGGCGGGCGAGGTCGGGGACACCGCCGTCTTCGAGGTCCTGCGCGTCGAGGAGCCCGGCGAGGATCCGACGGCGCTGACGCTCGAGGTGGTCACCGAGGCCAACCCGGACCCGATCGATCCCGACGCAGCTGCTCAGCCGTACGTCGGGCTGTCGATCGGGATGTCGTTCCAGGCGCCGTTCGACATCGATTTCGCGGACTCCGAGGTCGGCGGACCGAGCGCGGGGATGATGTTCTCGCTGGCCATCATCGACATGCTCACCGAGGACCAGTTGAACGGCGGCAAGCACGTCGCCGGGACCGGGACCATCGACCCCGCGGGCATCGTCGGTCCGATCGGCGGCATCCAGCAGAAACTTCTCGGTGCCAAGGACGCTGGGGCGGAGCTCTTCCTGGCTCCGGAGCTCAACTGCGACGAGGTGATGGGAGCCATCCCCGATGGGCTGACCGTCGTGCCGGTGGAGACCCTCGGCCAGGCCCGCGACGTCGTGGAGGCGTGGGCGGCGGACCCGACCACGAAGCTCCCCCAGTGCGGCGAAGGGCTGGCTGCGGCCGGTCGCTGACCCGCTACCGGAAGGTCGCGACCAGCGCCTCGGACAGGCCGGGAACCAGGTCGGCCCCGGTCAGCACCTCGTCGTCGGCGGCGTCGGGCCCGTCCTCGGCGCCCCGCAGGCGCAGCACGCTCATCTGCTCGCCGTCCTGCATGACCGCCACGACGATGCGCATGTCCTGCGCGGCAGGATGCGCGCGTGCGGCTGCAGCGACGTCCGGCCGGTCGGCGATCTCAGCCTCCGCCTCGGGCGGCAGCACGATCCGCTCCACGACCAGCGCCGCACCGGCGACCTGGGGGGGCCACTGGATCCGGGCGAGGAACTCGTCGAGCTCCTCGTTGTCGGGGGGCGCTGGCTGCTCGAACGTGGTCAGCGCCGGACCTTCCTCGGTGACGCCGAGCTGCTCGGCCAGCTCCGGTTGGTCGGCGCGGATCGTCTCGGTCGGCACGAGCGCGAACAGCAGGGCCGGCTGGTCCCACCCGTTCGCGGACACGTGCCGCTCGATGTCCATCGCGGCGGCAAGCAGTTCCTGATCGTCCATGGCTGCAGTCTTCCAGCCCACCGGGCCGAACCCGAAACCTGCGTGGCCGGCCGACAGCGCGCCCCGCCGCGCGCCCCTCCCGACCCTGCGGACTGTCAGGTCCACGTACAGAACGGGCCCTTCAGTCGGTAAGCCGCAGGGGGGTCGTCAGTGGGATGTCCGAAATGCAGGTAGTTTTGGTGTCGTGAGCTTTGATCCCTCCCCGTCGTCCCCGCGCCCGGCCCCGGCCGCACCCTCGAAGCGTCCCAGCGCCCTGATCCCGACCCTGGTGATCCTCGGGGTGCTCGGGATCCTGCTGATGATCTTCACCACCTTCTACACGGACTTCCTCTGGTACGCGTCGCTGGACAAGCAATCGGTGTTCACGACGCTGCTGATCACCCAGCTCGGGCTCTTCGTCGTGTTCGGCCTGCTCATGGCCACGGCCGTGGGCCTGACCATGCTGCTCGCCTTCCGGTCGCGCCCCGAGATGGGGGTCATGTCCGCAGAGCAGATCTCCCTGGAGCGCTACCGGGCCAGCCTGGAGCCGTTCCACAAGGTGATCCTGATCGGCATTCCGACCCTGTTCGGCGTGATGGCCGGCATGTCGGCGTCGTCGCAGTGGCAGGCGTTCATGACGTTCCGCTACTCCACGCCGTTCGGGCAGACCGATCCGCAGTTCAACACCGACATCAGCTTCTTCGCGCTGCAGTACCCGTTCCTGCGCTTCGTGCTCGGGTTCATGGTCGCGATGCTGATCCTGTGCCTGATGATGGCCGCCGCCACGCACTACGTGTATGGCGGGCTGCGCCTGCAGGGCCCCACGCCCCGCACGAGCCGGGCCGCGCACGTCCAGCTGTCGATCCTCGGTGGGCTGTTCATGCTGCTCAAGGCAGTTGGCTACTGGCTGGACCGCTACGGCCTGGCGATCAAGGCCGAGCCGCTCGTGGAGGGCTTCACCGGGCTGAAGTACCGCGATGTCAACGCCGTCCTGCCGGCCAAGAACATCCTTGTCGTGATCGCCCTGGTCTGCGCGGTCCTGTTCTTCGCCAACGCCTTCCGCCAGGGCTGGACCCTGCCGCTGGTGGGCACCGGCCTGCTGGCCGTCTCCGCGCTCGTGATCGGCGGCATCTACCCCGCGCTGGTCCAGCAGTTCCAGGTCAAGCCCTCCGAGCTGGTGCGCGAGCAGGAGTTCATCCAGCGCAACATCGACGCCACCCGGGATGCGTACGGACTGTCCGACGCCCAGTTCCAGGACTACTCCGGGGAGGGGGAGACCAGTGCCGAGACGCTCAAGGAGGACGCCGGCACGCTGAACAACATCCGCCTGCTCGACCCGGCCGTTGTCTCGCCGACCTTCCGTCAGCTGCAGCAGATCCGTGGGTTCTACGCGTTCCCGGACACTCTCGATGTTGACCGCTACGCCCTGGAGGACGGCACGCGTGGTGCGGTGATCGCCGTGCGTGAGGTGGACCTCGACGGCGTCGGCGAGCGCAACTGGGCCAACGACCACGCGGTCTACACGCACGGCTACGGCGTGGTGGCCGCCTACGACAACACGTCGTTGTCCGACGGCCGCCCGGACTTCTTCGCCTCCGACATCCCGACCGTCGGCGAGCTCGAGATCGACCAGCCACGGATCTACTACGGCGCAGACTCCCCCGACTACTCCATCGTGGGTGCGCCGGAGGGTGCTGAGCCCCGCGAGCTGGACTTCCCCGACGACCAGTCGGCCAGCGGCCAGAAGAACAACACCTACGACGGCCCCGGCGGCGTGTCGGTCGGCAACATCTTCAACAAGCTGCTCTTCGCGGTCCGCATGCAGGACCCGAACATCGTGCTCAGCTCGCTGGTGAACTCCGAGTCGCGGATCATGTTCGACCGGGAGCCCCAGACCCGTGTGGCGAAGGTGGCCCCGTGGCTGACCACTGACGGCGACCCGTACCCCGTCGTCGTGGGTGGTCGGGTCAAGTGGATCATCGACGGCTACACCACGACCAACGCCTACCCGTACTCGTCGCGCACCACGCTCAACGAGGCCACCACCGACGCCATCACGGCCACCTCGAGTGCCGTGGGCACCCTGCCCAGCGCGCGGATCAACTACCTGCGCAACTCGGTCAAGGCCGTGGTCGACGCCTTCGACGGCACCGTGACCCTCTACGCCTGGGAGCCCGAGGACCCGCTGCTGCAGACCTGGAGCAGGGCGTTCGGCAACACGGTCACGCCGATGTCGGAGGCCTCCGAGGAGCTCGTGGCGCACTTCCGCTACCCCGAGGACCTGTTCAAGGTCCAGCGCACGATCCTCTCGCGCTACCACGTGACCGACCCGGCCAGCTTCTACAACGGCCAGGACTTCTGGAACATCCCGATCGACCCGACGAACCGCGCCGTCAACGCGCTGCAGCCGCCGTACTACCTGACGCTGCGGATGCCCGGCACCACCGAGCCGAAGTTCTCGCTGACGACGACGTTCGCTCCGCTGAAACGTCAGACGTTGGCTGCCTTCATGGCCGTCGACTCCGCACCGGGGCCCACGTACGGGACCATCCGGGTGCTCCAGCTACCGCGGAACACCACCGTGCCCGGACCGACCCAGGTGCAGAACAACTTCGAGTCCGAACCCGCGATCGCCGAGCAGTTGACGCTGCTGCGCCGCGGTGGCGCGGACGTCGAGTTCGGCAACCTGCTCTCGCTGCCGGTCAGCGGTGGCCTGCTCTACGTCGAGCCCGTGTACGTCCGGGCCGCGCAGGGGCAGGGCTACCCGCTGCTGCGCAAGGTGCTGGTCAGCTACGGCAACATCACGGTGCTCGAGAACACCCTCGGGCAGGCGCTGGCCGCCGTGTTCTCCGAGGACTCCCCACGGCCACAGCCAGAGGGCGGCGACGGCGGGGGTGCCGGCGGCTCCGGCGGCGAGCCCACCGACGATGCCCAGGCGGATCTCGTGAAGGCCATCGCGGACGCCCAGTCGGCCTACACCGCCGGCGAGCAGGCGCTGGCCGGCGGCGACTTCGCTGCGTACGGCCGGGCCCAGGACGACCTCAAGGCGGCCCTGGATCGTGCGGCCGCAGCGCAGCGGCGCATCACGGGGGAGTCGGCAGCGGAGGTGCCGGCCGAGGAGGTCCCGCCGGCCGACGAGGCTCCGGCGGACGAGGCGCCGGTGGACGGTGAGCCGGCGGACGGTGAGGTCCCGACCACCGAGGCCTCACAACCGGCCGCAGCCTGACGGGGGATCCCATGACTCGATCGCGCAAGCGCCGCAGGTGGCCGTGGGTCGTCCTCTTCAGTGCGATCGCGCTGGTGGGGGTGTTCTACGTGGGCGGCGCCTGGTACTTCTCGGGGCTGGTCTATGAGGATGCGCTGAAGTCCAAGCCGTACGATCCCGCCGACCTTCAGGGCGGGCAGGTGGTTGCTTTCGACGGCACCCGCGAGGACCTGCTCGTGACGATCCGCCCGGATGACGAGTACCTCGACGAGACGAAGTTCGACAACGCGGTCGTGGGCCTGGTCATGGGTGAGACGCTGCTCGTCGTGGGCCCGGCGGCGCCCGGCGAGGGTCCCGAGCAGACCCGGCCCGTGATCGACGTGGTGGGGGACTCGCCCCGGGTGGGGGACCGCTACGGGCTCTCCCATGACGTCTGGCTGACACCGGAGCAGGCCGGCTTGGACGCTGAGTACGTCGACGTCACCACCCTGGACGGCCGGGTGTTCCCCGCGTGGCAGATCCCGGCTGCCAAGGAGTCGGACAAGTGGGCGATCCTCACCCACGGGAAGGGTGCGGCCCGCTCGGACACGCTGCGGATGGCCCGCTCGCTGCACAAGCGCAAGTACAACGTGCTGGCCATCACGTACACCGGTGACGTCGGGGCACCCCCCTACGAGGACGGCATGGTCCACTACGGCCGTACGGAGTGGCAGGAGCTCGAAGCAGCCGTCAGGTACGTCGAGGACCAGGGGGCGAACACGATCATCCTGGGGGGCACCAGTCATGGGGGTGCCGTGACGCTCGGCTTCATGGCTCGCGGGAACCTGGCCCGCAAGGTGGACGGGATCATCCTCGACTCGCCGGCCTCGAGCTTGGAGGACGTCCTCGACTACGCCGCTGACTACCGGACCCTGCCGATCGGCGGGCTGGCCATCCCGGAGTCCCTGGAGGACGCGGCGATGATGATGGTGTCGTTCCGGTACGGCGTCGACTTCTCGGCGATCAACTACACCGACATCGACGACCTCGTGACCGTGCCGCTGCTGACCTTCCAGGGCACCGATGACGAGACGGTCCCGAGGGCGGTGAACGACAGGTTCATGCGGCTGGCCGGTGAGGGTGGCACCTACGTGCTGGTCGACGGTGCCGACCACGTGCTGGCATGGAACGTCGATCCCGAGGGGTATCACGACCAGATCGAGGACTTCGTCAAGGAGCTCGAGAAGGGCTGAGTCAGCTGCGGGCGCGCTCGGCGACCACGACGCCGGTCAGGATCACAGCACCGCCGAGGAGCTGCAGGGGGGTCAGGACCTCGCCCAGGATCACCCAGGCGACCAGGGCGGCGATGAACGGCTCGCTCAACCCGATGATGCTCGCCCCAGCAGCCCCGATGTGTCGGATGGCCGCCAGCACCAGCCAGAAGGGTGCGATCGTGCCGAGTACGACCATCCAGGCCGCCAGGCCCCACAGCGGAACGCTCCCCGTACCCTCGCCGAAGGGGTTGGCGGTGCCGTCGAGGGCGCTCCACGGGAAGCGCCACCACGGCAGCGCGACAGCCCACATGAGGGCCGCGAACGCGAAGCCCCACAGCGTCAGCGAGACCGGGTCGCGGTCCTGGCTGTTGGTCTCGCCGAGCACGTAGTACAGGGCCAGTGCCATGGCCGCCCCGAACGCGGCGGTGACCCCCAGCGCGTTCAAGGTCAGGCCCAGCCAGATCTGGGCCACCATCGCCAGGCCCACCATCGCCAGGGCGAGGCCCAGCCACACCGTGTTGCGGACGGGACGATGCCAGCCGTAGCGCACCCACAGCACCACCATGATCGGGGCGGTGAACTCGATCAGGAGGGCGATCCCGACCGGAAGGCGGGTCAGGGCGACGAAGAACAGCCACTGTGTCATGGCCACGCCCAGGATCCCGTAGGCGGCCACCAGCGGGATCTCCGCGCGCCGCAGCGGCAGCGATCGCGGGTTGGTCGCGGCGACAACGGCCAACAGGATCAGGAACGCGAACGTGACCCGCAGTTGCGACACCCGAGCGGCGTCGCCGACCGAGGTGAGCAGCACCTTGCTGACCGTTCCGTTGATCCCGAAGAAGAGCGCTCCGGACAGGTAGAGCACGTAGCCCAGGACGGGGCGTCGGACGAACCCACGGGGCGGGGCCGCAGCGTCGGGTGCGGTCGCGGTCGCAGGTGTGGCGGTGGTTGCGGCGGTGGTTGCAGCGGCGGTCGTAGCCGCGGCCGCGGCGATCTCCTGGTTGACGTCCTCGGGAGTGGGCGGGGCGGGGGCTCCCGTGACCGGGTCGGGCGGGCCACTCGTGAGGTGCTCGTGGGTCACGAACTGACCGAGTCGATCAGATCCGCGAGGAGGGCGACAGTGGCTTCAGGGGCGTCGCGCCGGACGTCGTGACCGGTGGGCAGCCTGGTGACGTGCCACCCGGGCAGGCGTACCAGGTCGGCCTCGGCGGCCGGCGCGACCAGGCCACCGAGCTCTGCGCGGCCGGCGGCGACCACGACCGGCCCCGGGGCTGTGCGGATGATCCGGGCGCTGTCGGCGTGCAGCCAGCCCACATCGGCCTGGAAGGCGGCGAGGTCCACCGCCTGCTTGGCCCGGGCCCACGGCTCGTACTCGCCCGGGGCCCAGGTCGGGTGCTCCGCCCGGGCGGACGCGATGAGCTGCTCGAGCGGCACGGACTGCAACTGGGCGAACCACACGCGCAGCTCGCTGAGATCCGCGAGGTCCTGGCCCGCCCCTGCCGGGGCGTCAACCGGGGGCAGCGCCGCCAGGAACGGCGGATCCTCGAGGAACGTGGCAACCACCAGGTCCGGGCGCGTGGCCGACAGTCCGAGCGCGGTCAACGAGCCCATGGAGTGCCCAGCGGACACGATCGGTGCGCCAGTCTCCGCGACGAGTTCCTCGGCGATCTCGATGGCCTCGGTGAGTTGGTCGGCCCAGGCGATCGTGTGCCCCGGCTCGGCGATCCGGCCGCCGTGCGCCGGGGCGTCAGGGGTCGCCACGCGCAGGTCAGCCATCCCCGGGCGCGCCCGCAGCTGGCGGACGAACGGCGCCCAGCACGCGCCGGCGTCGCCAACCCCGTGCATCAGCAGGAGTGCGGGCGGACGGCTCATGGTGGCTCCTCTGGTCGTGGTGCGGGGATGAGCCTAGCCGCGGGCACCGGGGTGATGGTGCCTGCAGGTTCGGGCCGTTGGGCCGCCGGGGTGACGGTGAGCCCCGCCTCGGGCGGTTGGGCCGCCGGGGGTGATGGTGCGCTCCGGGGTGATGGTGCGCGCAGGTTCGGGCGGTTGGGCCGCCGGGGTGACGGTGCGCCCCGCCTCGGGGTCGCCCGGGCCCTACGCTGGGCCGGTGGATCCGGTGCGCGCGACGCGGTACGTGACCCCGTTGCGCGAGGGCGGCTCGCTGCCCGGGCTGATGGAGGCCGACGACCTCGGCATGTACGTGGTCAAGTTCCGCGGCGCTGGCCAGGGGCCGCGGGCGCTGGTCGCGGAGGTGATCTGCGCGGGGCTGGCATCCGGGATCGGGCTGCGCGTGCCGCGTTGGGTCCCCATCGACGTGCCCGCGGAGATGGCCCCGGCCGAACCGGACGAGGAGGTCCAGCACCTGCTGCGTGCCTCAGCGGGGACCAACCTGGGCATCGACTTCCTCCCCGGTGCGCTCGACGTGGGGCCCGGCCCGACGGTGGACCCGGGGCTGGCCGGGCGGGTCATCTGGCTCGACGCGCTGGTCAACAATGTGGATCGCTCCTGGCGCAACCCCAACATGCTGCTCTGGCACCGAGAGCTGCAACTGATCGACCATGGCGCGGCGCTCACGTTCCACCATGCCTGGGCGCCGGGGAGGCCCGACCAGGTGGACCGCTTCGCAACCCGGCCCTACGACGTGACCGACCATGTCCTGGTCGAGTGCGCACCGAGGGTCGCCGAGGCGGACGCCGCCATCCAGGGGCTGGACATGCTCGTGCTTGTCACCAAGGCCGTCGCTGCGGTGCCGGACGCGTGGCTGGAGTCCGAGGTGCAGGCGTGGGGCGGTGTGGGGCAGGTGCGGGCGGCGTATGCGCAGTTCCTGACCGCCCGCGTGGCCCAACGGGGGAGCTGGGTCCCGCAGCTGGTCTCCGACGTTGCGCGCGGTGCGGCCCGCGACGATCGGGGTCATCGCGTTTCGGGTCGGGCGAGTCCCGGTCCGCCGGAGTGGATCCCTGAGCTGAAGATCGGGCGGGCGGACTCATGAACCCCATGCCCTTCGAGTACGCCGTGCTGCGGGTGGTGCCCCGCGTCGACCGGGGCGAGTTCGTCAACGGTGCGGTGCTTCTGTACTGCCAGCAGGCAGCCTTCCTCGGGATGACAGTGCGTGCCGACCTGAGCCCGATCGGTGCGCTGTGGCCGCAGGCAGATCTCGAGGCGATCGTCGATGCGCTCGCGGCGGCGCGGGAGGTGGCGCATGGCGCGGCGTCGGCAGGCGGGGCGGGGCAGGCGGACCCCGGGCGCAGGTTCCGTTGGCTGACGGCTCCCCGCAGCGTCGCCATCCAGCCGGGCCCGGTGCACACCGGCGTGACGGAGGATCCCGCCGCGGATCTGGCCCGGATAGCCAGGGCGATGCTCGGCTGACCCCAGCCGAGGGGGGCGGCGCTGGGTGATCCCGGGGGGCTGGCTCAGGGGCGGTGCTGGGCGGCCCCGCGAACGGCGGTTCCGAGCGCCTGCCCCGACGAGCGCCTGCCCGACGCACGGCGGTTCCGAACCACGGCGGTTCCGCGGAACTGTGTGGGTTGGCGACGCTAGTGGGTCGGCAACCTGCACGGTTCCGTGATCCCGGGGGGCTGGCGGGGCGGTCTGGCCCCGGCTGCCGCCCTGGCCGTTCTGGCCACCCGCCCGGCCCCGGACTTCGGCTCCACGAGCGGCGGTTCCGGACGGCTGCCCCACGGATCTGTGTAGGTTGGCGACGCTAGTGGGTTCGCAACCTGCACGGATCGCCGATCCCGGGGGGTGGCGGGGCGGCCCGATGCGGCCCCGGGCTCACATCAGTTTGCGCACTACTCCCAGGGGTGCGTACTTCATGGCGGTGCCCATCGGCCACCACGGCCAGCTCGGCACGCGCGCGTTGGCCTTCTCGGCCTCGAGGGCGGCCACCATGGCGCGCACGCCGGTCTCGGTGTCGACCATGAACGGGGCGTTCTCGACGTACTCGTTCATCTCCGAGCGGATGTAGCCCGGGTAGATCGTCGACACCGTGATGTCGA
>JAQBEX010000159.1:0-22737 GCA_032123675.1 Actinomycetes bacterium | reverse complement strand
CCCGTGCTCGTCGGCAGGTCCTCGACCAGGTCCTGCAGGCTGAGGCCGGCTAACGCTCCGTGTCCCTGCCGTTGGGCTACTCGTGTGGCTACTTCGGACCCCGGGAAGCCTCGACGGGCCCGGATTCGTGCTCAGCGTGTGCGCCCGGAGGGACTCGAACCCCCAACCGACCGGGTAGAAACCGGTTGCTCTATCCATTGAGCTACGGGCGCAGGCAGGCCAACCCCCGTCGCCGCCCACATATCGGTGCCACGTGGGGAGTCGAGCCATGTGCCGTGGCAATTGTATCGACGCCCCCCAGGTCCCCTGCCGGTCCGAGGGGGCGGCCGCTCGACAGGTCGTGACAACAAGTTCAGCCGGCGCCGACTCGGCTACGGTGGAACCGACTCGAGGATGTGGGCCCAGCCCCAAGGAGACCGACGTGAGTGATCCAGCATTCGTCGGCATCGACCTCGCGTGGGGCGTTCGGGCCCGCACAGGCCTCGCAGTCGTTGATTCCGATGGTTCGCTGATCGACTCGGCGTCCGTGCGTTCGGATGAGGACATCGATGAATGGCTTGACCGCACAGCACTCAGGCCGGTGGTCGTTGCCATCGATGCTCCGCTCGTCGTGGCCAACGCCACGGGGCAACGGCCCTGCGAGCGGATGGTGTCCCAGCAGTTCGGCCGATTCGGGGCCTCGTGCCACACCTCGAACCTGGGTCGGTCGTTGTTCAATCCTCCTCGCGGTGCGACCCTCGCCGACCGCCATGGATGGAGCCTGGATGCCGCACGGGTGGGCAGCGAGCCGGATCCGGTGGCCATCGAGGTCTACCCCCATCCGGCGATGGTGGCGCTGTTCGACCTGGACCGGGTCATTCCCTACAAGGGCAAGGCTGGCCGCAGCGTGGACTTCCGGCGCTCCGCATTCCGGGAGCTCATCGGTCACATGAACGCGCTCCGCCCACTGGAGCTTGGCGCGTCGGATCGTTGGGGAGTCCTCGGCTCCGCTGTTGATTGTGCCTCCCGCCAGGTGGACCTCGACCGGATCGAGGACGAGATCGATGCCATCTTCTGCGCCCACCTCGCCTGGATGTGGCTCCACGACCGGGACTCCATGCAGGTGTTCGGCGACCGAGCGACCGGCTCGATCGTCACACCGGTCCTGCAGCGGAGCGCAGCGCAGCGCAAGCTCGACAGAGCCAAGGCGGCCCAGCGCGCGCTCGAGGCCGTGGTCGGCGACGACGGGTAGACCCTTCTCCACGGGAGCCCGCTCGTCCGGCTTCATCCACGTCGCACAGGGCAGGATGGGTGCGCCGAGTTCCGAAGCCTGAGGAGGCTGCCGTGGAGGTCATCATCGTCCCCAAGCCGGAGGACGCCGCCCCAATCGTTGCTGATGCGTACACGAAGCTCCTGGCGGACAAGCCGGCTGCTGTGCTGGGCCTGGCAACGGGCTCCACGCCGCTGGGGGTCTACAAGGAACTGATCCGTCGGCACAAGCAGTTCGGCTTGAGCTTCGCCGACGCGCAGGCATTCAATCTCGATGAGTACGTCGGGCTTGCCGCTGGGCACCCGGAGCTGTACCGGACCTTCATCGAGCGCGAGTTCACCTCTCACGTCGACTTCGCCCCCGACGCCGTGCATGGTCCCGACGGGCTCGCCGAGGACCTGCTCAAGGCAGCTGCGGACTACGACCAGTCCATCAAGGACGCCGGTGGCATCGACATCCAGATCCTCGGGATCGGTTCTGATGGGCACCTTGCGTTCAACATGCCAGGGTCCTCCCTGGTCTCACGGACGCGCCTGAAGACCCTGACCAAGAAGACGCGTGAGGACAACGCCCGGTTCTTCGACGGTGACATCAGCCAGGTCCCGAAGCACTGCCTCACCCAGGGCTTGGGCACGATCATGGAGTCCCGCCACGCGATCATGCTGGGCTTCGGCAAGGGCAAGGCGCAGGCCGTCGCCGAGGCCGTGGAGGGTGGGGTCTCCGCCCACTGGCCGGCCTCGATCCTGCAGATGCATCCGCACGCGACCGTCGTCGTTGACGAGGACGCCGCCGACCAGCTGCGGCTCACCAACTACTACACCAACACCTACGAGGGGAAGCCCGACTGGCAGGGGATCTGATCGAGCCGACTACTCCTTCGGCCGCAGAATCTCCGGCGTCTCGGCGCGGTGGAAGCCCTCGAACGCGTCATTCGGCCCGTTGCCCACCATCGGCCACACCCGCTTCGCGTTCGGCGCAGCACCGTCCACCCGTACGCAGCTGCCGGAGATGAACGCGGCAGCCGGCGAGAGCAGGAAGACGATCGCCGCCGAGACCTCGCTCTCGGTGCCGAAGCGGTTCAGCGGCACGCTCCTGGGCAGGCTCGTGATCAGCGGCTTCATCTCCGGTGGGTAGTGGTCCATCCCACTGGACGCGATCCAGCCCGGCGCGACAGCGTTCACCCGGACCGGCGCCCATTCCAGCGCTGCGGTCTCGGTGAGGTTGAGCATCCCGGCGCGGGCGGCACCGGAGTGGCCCATGCCCGGCATGCCGTTCCACATGTCGGCGATGATGTTCACCATGGCGCCGCCGTGGGACGCCATCCACTGCGTGTAGCACTCCCGAGCCATCAGGAACCCGCCTGTGAGGTTGGTCCGCACCACGGCGTCCCAGCCCTTGGCGCTGATGGCAGCGAGCGGGGCAGGGAACTGGCCACCCGCATTGTTCACCAGCCCGTCGATCCGGCCATGGTCGGCCACGACGTCGGCGACCACGGATCGCACCTGGCCCTCATCGCGGATGTCGCACTCATGGATGCTCGCCAGGCCGCCATCGGCCGCGATCTCGGCGGCCACCGACTCGAGCTTGTCCCGGGCACGCCCGACGAGTGCGACCGTGGCGCCCAGGGCCGCAAGCTCATGGGCGGTGCATCGACCGATGCCGGACCCCGCCCCGGTGATGACGATCACCTGGTCAGCGAAGATCCCTGCACGGAAGATCGACTGGTAGTTCACGCTCCACTCCTGCCCGTGGGTCCTGAGCGGATCGTATCGGGGCGGTCAGTGATGTGCGGGCCACACGATCGGATGCCGATCCGACTGGTGCCAGCGCCCGCGGGTTGCGACGATGGAGGCATGAGCCAGCCCGACGACATTGAGAAGTTGCTCCGCGAGATCGACGCGATGAACGCTGGTGGCGGTGGCGGAGTCCCGGCCAAGCCCGAGGAGAAGGCCATCGAACCCGCTGCCCCCGCCGAGCCCGGGGGTGGCGGTCGGCTTGCCTGGACGGGTGCGAGCGCGGTAGGCGGGCTGCTCGTGGGTGGGCTCACCGGCACCGTCCTGACGTTCCTGCCCTACGTGGGCACTGCCTCCACCGCGGTGGGTGCTGCGATCGGGGCAGCCGCGGCTGCGGCGGTCAGCGGCCCGCCCCGCTGGTTCAACAAGGACTGAGGATGCCGCGTCGCTCGCGCTTCACGCGCCAGTGACCTGCTCTGCGCGGTCGCGCCAGGCGGGCAGCCACAGGCCGTTGATCCGCAGGGGCTCAGCGGTGCGGATCGCACGCAGCACCGCTTGGGCGGTTGCCTCCGCAGCCATCACCGGAAGCAGGATCCCGAGCGCATCGGGCGCCACGGCGACCTGAACCGCTGGGTCCACGGTCCCGGTAGCCGCGGCGAACAAGGTGTCGCCGTCCATGGTGGTGTGGACGGGGCGGATCGTCCGAGCAAGGCCATCGTGAGCCACTTGCGCCATCCGGGTGGCCTGGGTCTTGCTCAGCGCCGCGTCCGTGACGATCACGCCAATCGTCGTGTTGGCGCCCGAGCCGGAGCTGGCTGCCGGGCCTGGGTCGTCGGCGGGACCGGACTCGCCGGACGGATCGCCGGTGGGTCCCGGCGGCGCGGGGTGGCCCAGCAGGCTCCGGACGGACCCGGCGAGTTCGAGGCTCCCGATGGCCGCACGCGCACCGGCCAGCGGACCCTGCTCCGGGTCGACGATGTCGCCGACGGCGTTGACCACGACCACCGCGGACACCGTGAGGCCGTGGGCGCGGACGGAGGCGATCCCCAGCCCCCCGCGCATGGCCAGAGCCGGTCCCAGCAGCTTGCCCACCGATGCCCCCGCGCCGGCCCCGACGCTGCCCTCGAGCGCCTCGGCCAGCGGCACCGCGCCCGCGCACGCACGGGCCCCGCTCTCGGCGTCCGGCCGGATGGTGGAGTCTCCCAGCCACAGGTCGAAGATGACGGCCGCGGGCACGATCGGCACCCGCGCCAGCCCGACCTGCACCCCGCGGCCCTGCGCCTCGAGCCAGTGCATGACGCCGCCGGCGGCGTCGAGGCCGAACGCGCTGCCCCCGGACAGCATCACGGCGTCGGCGCCCTGCATCGTGTTGACCGGTTGCAGTAGGTCTGTCTCCCTGGTCCCCGGGGCGGCGCCGCGGACGTCCACCCCGGTTGTCGTTCCCTCGGGGAGCACAACGACGGTGACCCCGGTCGGGCGTCGCTGGTCGGTGTCGTGGCCGACGAGGACGCCGGGGAGCAGGCTGCGTGCCGGCTGCTGCTGCATGGGGATCATGAAACCCCGCGGGGGCGCCCGTGTCTGCCCGTGGCGGGTCGAACGCGGCTCTGGCATCCGGCGAGTCAGCGCGCGCGACTCCTGGCCCGCGAGCCTAGGCTCCGGGCATGGGATCCGTTGACATGACTGCAGCCAGGTGCGCCAATCTGGTGGGCCGGGCTGGGGCTGACGTCATGCGCAGCTGCCACGGGCGGGCCTGAGCATGTCCCAGGCACCGCTGCGGGAGGCCCCCGGCCATTTCCTGCGTGGCATGGCCATGGGCAGCGCAGATGTCGTCCCGGGCGTCTCGGGCGGGACGATCGCGCTGGTCCTGGCGATCTACCACCGGCTCGTCACCGCGATCCGCAACGGGTCCTCGGCCCTCGGGCACCTGCTGAAGCTCGACCTGCGTGGCGGCTGGACCCGCCTGCGCGAGGTCGACTGGATGTTCCTGATCCCTCTGGCCCTGGGCATCCTCTCGGCCATCCTGCTGCTGGCCAGCACGATCGAGCATCAGCTCGAGACCCATCCCGTACAGATGTCCGGGCTGTTCATGGGACTCGTTGCCGGGGCCACGGTCGTCGCCACCGGGCTGCTCACCCGGCGTGACACCCGCGAGATCGCACTGATCATCGCAGCGGGCGCCATCTTCTTCCTGCTCCTCGGGTTCACCTCCGGAGCCGCAGAGGAGGGGCTGGCCGGCGACGTGCCCATGTGGGCGTTCTTCCTCGCAGGATCGATCGCCATCTGCGCGATGATCCTGCCTGGCGTCAGTGGGTCGTTCCTCCTGATCACGCTGGGCATGTACGGACCCGTGCTCGCTGCGGTCAACGACCGCGACCTCCAGGTCCTCGCCGTGTTCGCGCTGGGCTGCATCGTCGGGCTGGCCCTGTTCAGCCAAGTGCTGCACTGGGCCCTGACTGAGCACTACGACGCCGTGATGGCCGTGCTGATCGGGCTCATGCTCGGGTCGCTGCGGGTGCTCTGGCCCTGGCCCGAGGGTGCCGACTCCGTGGAGCTCGGTCGCCCGGACGAGGCGGTCGTCGCGACGATCGGCCTGGCCGTGCTGGGCTTCCTGGTCGTGATGGGCCTCGATGCCGTCGCACACCGGATCGAGCATCGGCGCAGCCGCGACGAGATCGACGAGCTGCAGGCCACGTAGGCCGGTGCACGTCACCTGCCGCGGACCCTGGCCGCCTGTGTCCGCCGATCGGTCATCAGCTCGCCCCTGAGCCAGTGCCCCGGCGTAGATCGGGAGTAGCGTGAACACGTGGCTCGGATCGGCGGGACCAGCGGAGGTTCCGCGTGGGTCACATCTGAGGAGGCAGCGATGGGCGCCAGGCGAGCATGGACTGCGAGGGTGTCAACGGCGGCGATGCTGGCTGCGCTGGGGCTGGGCGTCGCGGGATGCGGGGGTTCCGACGGGGAGACGACGATCGTGACCGAGGACGGCTCCGTCACCATCGACGAGAACGGCGACGAGGGGTCGATCACCATCGAGTCCAGCGAGGGATCGATGACGATCACCGGGGAGTCCGGCGGCGACCTGCCCGAGAGCTGGCCGTCAGTCGTGGCCGTGCCCGAGGGCGGGTCCATCACGGCCTCGGCAGCGCTCACCGGCGAGGACCAGGGGTGGACCGTGTCGTTGGTGTACACCGACATCTCGGCGACGGACCTGGCCGCTGAGGTCAAGGCGGGCCTGGAGGCAGAGGGCTTCGAGCAGCAGACCGAGGTCAACACCGGTGAGGGGGCGATGGGCACCTACACCGGCAACGGCTACGGCGTGACCGCGATCGCCGGGGAGGACGACTCCGAGGTCACCCTCGTGATGACGGTCGCTGAGACGGGTTGACCCGGTCGGCAGCCTGCGAGCAGTCGAACGGACGCTGCCAGTGGTAGGCGAGGCTATCCTCATCACCTATGGGAGACGCAAGCACTGGCAGCCTTGAGAGTGCCGCACGCCATCGGGTCGTGGTGATCGGCTCGGGTTTCGGCGGGCTATTCGGCGCGCAGGCGCTCAAGCGCACCGACTGTGACGTGACCCTGATCTCGCGCACCACCAACCACCTGTTCCAGCCCCTGCTGTACCAAGTGGCCACGGGGATTCTGTCGATGGGCGAGATCGCACCCGCGACCCGCGAGATCCTCAAGCGCCAGGAGAATGCCGACGTGCTGCTCGGCGAGGTCACCGACATCGACCTGGACGCCAGGACCATCACCTCACAAGCTGCGCCAGGACCGCTGGTGACCGGCTACGACAGCCTCATCGTGGCCGCTGGCGCCGGACAGTCCTACTTCGGCAACGACCAGTTCGCCGAGTTCGCGCCCGGCATGAAGACCATCGACGACGCCCTGGAGCTCCGTGGCCGGATCTTCGGCTCCTTCGAGCTCGCTGAGCGTGCCTCCGACCCCGCCGATGTCCGGCGCTTCCTGACCTTCGTTGTCGTCGGGGCTGGGCCGACCGGCGTCGAGATGGCCGGCCAGATCGCCGAACTGTGCTTCCGGGCCCTGAAGAGGGACTTCCGGCACATCGACACCACATCTGCGCGGATCGTGCTGCTGGACGCTGCCCCAGCCGTGCTCGCCCCGTTCGGGGAGAAGCTCTCCCGGGACGCCGAGGCGATCCTCACAGGTGCTGGGGTCGAGGTGATCCTCGGAGCCAAGGTCGTCGGCGTCGACGCTGATGGCGTCACCTACGAGACCGCCGACGGTGCGCAGACCCACATCCCGGCGGCCTGCAAGGTATGGGCGGCCGGCGTCGCTGCGTCGCCGCTGGGGGCGCTGCTGGCCGAGCGCTCTGGGGCGGAGGTGGACCGCGCCGGCCGGGTGCTGGTCGAGCCCGACCTGACCCTTCCAGGGCACCCCGACGTGTTCGTGGTGGGCGACATGATGGCCCTGGACAATCTGCCCGGGGTGGCTCAGGTTGCGATTCAGGGCGGCCGGCACGCAGCGGCGACGATCCGCGCGCGGATTGACCGCAAGCCCGCCCCCGGGGACTTCGAGTACCACGACAAGGGCAGCATGGCGACCATCACCCGCTTCAAGGCGGTGGCCAGCGTCGGGAGGATACGCACGGCCGGCTTCATCGCCTGGGTGCTGTGGCTCATCGTGCACCTGATGTACATCGTGGGCTTCAAGAGCCGGCTGACCACCCTGATCAACTGGTCGGTGAGCTTCCTGGGCCGGGACCGCTCTGAGCGAACGACGAGTGCCCAACAGGTCGTGGCCCGAAACCGCCTGCGTCGGGACTCCGGCGACCAACCGATCTGGCCCGGGGCCGTGGGCGAGGGAGTCAGTTCCGCCGGGGGTGGCTCCGCGCCAGAATGAACGGCACATGAATGGAACATGTCGGGAATCTGATCCACAGGTTGCGGCCCACCTGACATCGGGCCGCCTGCGGGTCTAGCCTTCGACCGACATGGCCACCCGAGTCCAGAAGCCGGCAAACCTCGGCGAGCAGCCCCGGGACTGGTTCCCAGCCCGCCGTTGGATGCGCACGTACCAGCGCACGTGGCTCAAGGGAGACCTGATCGCCGGGTCGGTCGTGGCCGCCCTGGCGATCCCACAGTCACTGGGCTACGCGACGATCGCTGGGCTGCCGGTGCAGGTGGGGCTGTACTCGCTGCCGACCGTGCTGATCTGCTACGCGCTGCTGGGCAGTTCGCGGATGCTGATCGTCGGACCCGTCTCCACCGTGGCCCTGCTCACCGGCTCGCTGATCGCGGGCTTCCAGCCCGAGACACAGGCGGAGGCTGCCGCCCTTGCCGCCGGGATGGCAATCACCGCGGGCCTGATCCTCATGGTGGCCAGCGTGCTGCGTATCGGCTGGGTGGCGGAGTTCCTCTCCAAGCCGATCGTCACCGGATTCGTCCTGGGCCTGACCGTCCTGGTCATCGTGGGCGAGCTGCCCAACATCCTGGGGATCCCGGTCCCGCCCGGGGATGTGGCTGAGCGTATCCAGGACCTCGTCACCGGTATCGGCGAGGTCAATCCCGAGACGGCCGTCGTGGGTGCGGTCTCGCTCGGCCTCATGTTCGGCGGCACGAAGCTGGCGCCGAGGATCCCATGGGCGCTCGTGACCCTGCTCGTCGGTCTGGTTGCCGCCAACCTCCTCGACCTCGCCGCCGATGGGGTGGCCGTTGTTGGCGACGTCCCACAGGGCCTGCCCACCCCGGCGCTGCCCGGTATCCCAGTGTCCGAGTGGGGGCAGGTCGTCGTCGCCGGTGCCGCCGTGGCGTTCGTCGGGCTGGCCGAGGGCCTGAGCGCGGCCAGGCTGTACGCCACCGAGGACACCCGGGTGGACGCCAGCCAGGAGCTGCTGTCGGTTGGTGTGGCCAATGTGAGCTCGGGGATCGTCGGAGGTTTCGGGGTCGCGGGCAGCCTGTCCAAGACAGCTACGGCTGATCGAGCAGGCGGGCGGTCGCAGGTGACCGGGCTGACCACAGCGGTGCTGGCCCTGGCCACGATCATCTTGCTTGCCCCGCTCCTGTCAGCGCTGCCGAAGGCCACGCTGTCCGCGATCGTCATCCACGCTGTGTGGGGCCTGCTGGACTTCAAGTCCATGCGCCGGTACGCGAGTCTGCGGCGCAACGACATCATGGCGGCCAGCGTGGCAGCCATCGGTGTTCTCGTCTTCGGTCCGCTGCAGGGCCTGCTGCTGGCCATCGCGCTGTCAGTGTTCGGCCTGGTCTACCGATCCAGCCGCGTGGATGTCGAGGTCATGGGGAAGGTGCCCGGCGAGAAGGCTGCCTGGGGCGGGATGCGCAACCATCCCGAGCGTCGCCCGGTGGAGGGGATCCTGGTCCTGCGTGTTGACGTGCCGCTGTTCTGGGTCAACTCCGCGTCGGTCAAGGACGCGATCCTCGCGCGTGTCGATGGCGTCAAGAAGTTCTCGGACCAGGCGATCCTGGCGGTTGTCCTCGACATCGAGGGGACCAACCAGATCGACACGACGACGGTCGACATGCTCGACTCGCTGCTCGCGGCGCTTCGTGAGCGTTGCATCGACCTGTATCTGGTCCGCGTCATGTACCCGGTCCGGATCGTCCTGCGCCGTGCGGGCTTCGTCGCCAAGATCGGCGAGGACCACATGTGGCACTCGATCAGTCAGGGCACCCGGGAGGCGCGGATCCACTACGGGCTCAAGAACGGGGTCGTGGACGCTGCCGGTGGGTACGACAGCGCGGCCGAGGAGCATGAGGAGCGGATCGTTCCCAGGTACTTCGCCGACTCGCAGGAGGAGCCCGAGGAAGCGGACCCAGGCCCAGGCCCGAAGCGGGGAGGGACGGCGGGTACCGAAACGGAACCGGGACGGGAACCGGGCACCGACGGCGGCTGATTGGGTGCGACGCCGGCTGTCGTGCTTCGATTGCTGGCGCACCCCAGTCCATGACCTGGGCGCACGCACCCGTACGCCAGAGGAGGCTCGCTCGTGCAGCCCACCGGAACGCCCACCGCAGGGCCGGCACCGATCGCGCTCGAGGTCGAGCGGTGCTACATCCGACCGCTCGCTGGTCGGGTGATCACCGGGTTGGCCTGGGCAGGGCCCGATCTACTGGTGCTCGACGGCCGCACTGGCCGGCTGTCGCTGGTGGACCCGGGAACCGACGACACCCGCGTCCTCAACGACCGACGCACCGAGCCGTTCGTGGGCGCACGTGGGCTCGCGCTGGCTGCTGGGCAGTTGTGGTTCACCTCAGACCAGGGCCTGCATCGGACGCGATGGACGCCGGCCGTCACGGCGGCCAGCCCGAGGCCGGCGGTGGGGGAGCCGGAGCTCGTGCTGGCCATCGAGGACGCCCGCGCCGTCGCGCTCTGGGGTGATTCTGTCTACCTCGTTCGCGGCGCTGCGCTGGAGATCCGGCAACTCGATGCGCTGGACCAGGTCACGGCCCGGGTCGATCTGCACGGGATCGGCGGCAAGGGCCTGGCCGCCACAGCGGATGCCCTGTGGTTGACCGACGACCTGGAGCAGACCGTCTACTGCCTCGACCGGTGCTCGCTGGCCACTCGCTTCATGGTGGTCACCCCGCTGGAGCGCCCCACCGCGATCGTCGCCCGACGCGGGCCGGGTGACTCCGAGGATGCCCTGCACGTCGCCTACTACGAGGACGAGCCCTTCATCTCCGACAACCCGTGGATCGACCCGTCGTGGGAGGTTCGCTACCGGGACCGGGCGCTGGTGCATCAACTGCACGTGCTCCACGACCCCCGGGGGCGGCGTTCCTGGTCGACCGGCCACCGGATCCAGATGCACTACTACGTCGACGTCGAGCCCGATTCCGATGTCGGCACCCTTGCCGATGTCCAGTGGCGGATGAGCCTGCCGATCGACAGCCCACGCCAGCGGCTCGTGTCGGTCGAGCCGATCGGTCAGCCCTTCGAGCTCGTGTCGGAGGAGGGACAACCGGTCGCCGTCTTCACCATCCCACGCGTCGATTCCGACAGCCGCCTCATCCTCGGCTGGCGGGCGACGCTCGAGGTGTTCGGCATCAAGCACCTGCTCGCCGCCGAGGACCTCACCGCGGCGCCCGCCCTCAGTGCCCACATGGCTGCCCAGTACCTGATCGATGATGAGGACCTCGACCTGGACTCCCCGCAGATCGCCGCGGCCACGGCGCAGGCCGCGGGATCCGAGACGAATGTCCTGGAGCGCGCCCGCGCCATCCGCAGCTGGGTCTATGACCGCCTCGAGTACGAGATGGGCAACGCCGACTCCCCGATCGGGGTGCTGGACCGGGGGACGGGTTCCTGTGGTGAGCACGTCAGCGTGATCATGGCGCTCTACCGCCGGGCCGGCCTCGCCTGCCGGGTGGCCGGACGCTACAAGTGCCCCTACCAGCCATGGAGCGGGGCGCCGCTGTATCCCGACTTCAACCACGTGTGGGTCGACCTCTACCTGCCCGGACACGGCTGGGTGCCGGTCGAGAGCAACCCGGACGGGGACGTCGTCCAGGTCGGCCCCTACCCGGACAGGTTCTTCCTCGGCCTGCCGTGGCGCCACGTCGAGGTCGGCAAGGACATCTCGTTCGAGAAGGTCACCTTCGACGATGGCCCACGCCGCCGCCGGATCGGGGCCCGGCGCTTGAGCAGCAACAACATCCGCTTTGACGTCCTGGCCGAGATCGCCCCGGTCGGGCCGGGGCCGGTGGGGTAGGGCGGACTATCTGGCTGCAGCCAGGGCCTGTTGGCCCAGGGCGATGCAGCCGGCGACTCCCGCTCGGTTGCCCAGCCCCGGTGCAACGATGAACTCGTCGATGCGCTCCAGGATCTCTGGGGCCGCCACGTACCCGTTGAGCAGCTGCACGGTCCGGGTCCGGATCCGGGGGAACAGCTGCACCTGCTCCATGACCCCACCACCCAGGACGATGCGCTGCGGGGACACCGTGCAGATCAGGTTGCGGCAGGTCTCGGCGAGGTACTCGGCCTCCAGGTCCCACGCGGGGTGGTCGGGGCCGAGCTGGTTGGCCGGGAGGTTCCAGCGCTCGCCGATCGCCGGCCCGGATGCCAGACCCTCCAGGCAGTCGCCGTGGAAGGGGCATCGTCCCGGGTACGGGTCCCGATCCGGGTCGCGGCGGATGACGACATGGCCGGCCTCGGGGTGGATCAGGCCGTGCAGGATGCGACCATCGACGATGATCCCGCCGCCGATCCCGGTGCCGATCGTCAGGTAGACCAACGAGTCAACATCCTGGGCCGCTCCCCACAGGTGCTCACCGAGGGCTGCGCCGTTCACGTCGGTGTCGAAGCCGATCGGCACGTCGAATGCCTCTCGGAGTGGGCCGACGATGTCGGTGTCGGTCCAGCCCGGCTTCGGGGTCTTGGTCACCCACCCGTAGGTCGGCGATGCCGGGTTCGGGTCGCAGGGGCCGAAGGTTCCGTACCCGATCGCGGCGATCCGCTCCCCATGTGCGACCTGCCAGCTGGTGAAGTACGCGATCACCGCGGGCAGGACCTCCTGGGGCGAGCCGGTGGGGAACCGGACCTCGTCGTGCAGGTCGCCCGGACCCGTGCCAACGGCGCAGACCATCTTGGTCCCACCTGCCTCGACAGCCCCAATCAGTGACGGCATTCGGTCCCTTCCATCGGCCCCTGGCGGCAATCCAACCGTGGCGCGGCGGGCTCGCGCGCGCTGCGCCTGGAGATCGAGCACGCGGCGATCAGCTCGCCACCCAGATGGAGACCCCTCTGGCGGGGCAGCGGAACTCCGCCTGCCCGTCGGCATCCGTGCTGGTCGGGTCCGCGACGCCACCGGCAACGTCGACGAAGATCGCCTCGGGCCGTCCGGTGGCGAAGCTCTGTGTGCCCACGTGACCGTTGCTCATCAGGACGACCACGACGAGGTCGTCCGTGCGGCGGACCCACCCGATCACGTTGGAATGGTGGAACGCATCGACCTGCTCAGCGTCGCCCAGATCGCGGCGCAGCCCCAAGCAGATGTCGATGAACTGACGATGCGCGGTCATCTCGACATCGACGGGCTCCTCGCCCCAACGCTGCTCCGTGTAGGTCGCGCCGTAGTAGTCGGCCCGGAACACGCATGGGAAGCCAGCCCTGCGCAGCAGGACCAGGGCGTAGGCCAGGGGCTTGAACCACGGCTCGACCGTCGACTCCAGGGCCTGCATCGGCTGGGAGTCGTGGTTGTCGACGAACGTGACCGCCAGGTCATGACGGGCCTGCACCAGGGAACCGTCGAAGATGGTGCGCAGGTCGAATGAGTCGCCCGCCCTGCTGGCGTGATGGAACGTGAAGTGCAGCGGGACATCGAAGAGCATCATCCGCTCGCCAGTGACCGCGAGGAACCACGTGAGCGCCCCGAGGTCGGCACTCCAGTACTCGGCGACGACCGGAACGTCGCGGTTCGCATGGGTGCGCAGGGCGTCGACGTAGAGCGAGAGAGCCCAGGCCGGGATGTGCTTGACGGCGTCCAGGCGCAGCCCGTCCACACCGGTCGTGTCGAGGTACCAGGTGCCCCAGTCGATGGTCATCTCCTGGACCTCGGGGTTCGACTGGTCGACATCGCACCCCATCAGGTACGAGTAGTTTCCGAACTCATCGGCCACGTGCGAGTCGAACCACTTGCCCTCGAACAGGTAGATCGTGTCCCACTGCTCCGGGCGCAGCTCGTCGAAGTCGACGGCGTCGAAGTGCCGATGGTCCAGGGTCCGCGAGTCGTAGGCGCCGCCACGTCCGGCGAAGTCGAAGCGGGTCCATACCTCCACCTCGCGGGTGGGCCCGGAGGGCTGGCTGCGGTCCAGCGTCGAGTGCGGGGTCGCGCGGATCCGCTCCGGGCCGTCCCCGCCGAGCCGGTGGTTCCAGACCACGTCGGCGTACACGGCCAGGCCTGCGCCCTGCAGCGCCCGGATCGCGGCCAGGTACTCGTCCCTCGTCCCGTACTTGGTCGGGATGGTCCCCTTCTGGTCGAACTCCCCGAGGTCGTACATGTCGTAGGTGCCGTAGCCCACGTCGTACCCGCCCACGTGGCCCTTGTAGGCCGGGGGCAGCCAGACCGAGGTGAAGCCAGCATGGGCCAGGTCCTGCGACGCCAGCGCCAGCTCGCGCCAGAGCGTGCCACCGGGGGGCAGGTACCAGTGGAAGGCCTGGAACATCACGCCGGTCATCGCGGCGGCCTACCGATCAGCCGGGTGCGTGGCTCGGGTGCGGGGGCGTGGGGCACCCCCGGCTGCGGTTGGCAGGGTCGAATGGGACGACTTCACGCTCCTCCTCGCGGTGCACTCGCAGCGGCCATGCCTGATCGTCGCATCGTGCGGCTCGCAAGTCGCGGGGTGGCCACTACCCTGAACGGATGCAGTGGTTGGCGCGCGGCGAGGAGCAGGTGCCGGCCGGGCGCGAGTGGCTGGCCGACCGTGAGGCAGAGCGCTCGTCGTCGATGCGCTTCACCAAGCGCCGGACGGAGTACCTCCTGCGCCGGTACGCCGGCAAGAGCGCGGTGGCCGCCGCGGTCGGGCTGCCCACGGACCCGGCGAGCCTGGGCCGGATCGGCGTGCTCAACAGGATGACCGGGGCCCCGTACGTTGAGGTCGATGGGCAGGGCCTGGGACTCGACATCTCACTGACGGACCGAGCCGGCTGGGCAGTCTGCCTGGTCGGACCGGACCTCGGCGCCGTCGGCGTCGACCTGGAGATCGTCGAGACTCGCAGCGACGGCTTCGTCCGGGACTTCCTGACACCCGCCGAGCAGGGGGTCGTGGCCCGAGCGATCGGACCCGATGGTCATGACGCAGCCGCGAACCTGATCTGGTCGGCCAAGGAGAGTGCGCTGAAGGTGCTGCGTACCGGGTTGCGGGCCGACACCAGGACGGTCGATGTGGCATTCACCGACGAGGCATGGATCGCCGATTCGACGGGCGGCTGGCAACGACTCACCGTGACCTCGGGGCCGACCGCCTTCCCCGGGTGGTGGCGCCGGGACGGGGTCTTCCTGCTGACGGTCGTGGCGGCCAGCGGCCTGGCCGAAGCACCCGCGATGCTTCCAGGGTCGGCCGACCTGGCCCACGCCCGGCCCATCCACTCCTGGGTGGACAACCCCCTGGTCGACTGAGGGGCGACGTCGCCTACTTCCCGGCGGCCGATGCCTCCTCGTCCTTGGCCACGCCGCGCTCCAGGGCATCGATGACGTAGGGGCGCAGGTCCTCCGCGGCGATGATCCGGTCGACCGAGCCGGTCTTCAACGCCCGCTGGATCGTGTGCACGGAGTCGAACTCGGCCGCAGCCTCGCCCAACTTCTCGGAGCGCACCTGCTCGGTGATCTCAGCCAGCCGGGCCCGTCGCTGGGTGGCCTCCGTGCCGCTGGTTCCCGCCAGCAGCTTCTTGGCTGCGACCACCCGGGGATCAGCCTGCACGCGGGTGCGGACCTCCCGGGCGAACACGGTCGCTGCCGCCGGCGCGCCACCGATCACGGAGGCGAACGAGCCCTCGACGGCGACCACCTCCATCTGCGGGTTCAGCGCCTTGGAGAAGACCACGAACGCGCCGCCGTGGTACCTGGAGATCACGACGAACACGATGGGACCGCGGAAGTTGGTGACCGCACGCCCGATCTCGGCGCCGTACTCGAGCTGCCAGTGGCGCATCGACTCCGGGGATCCGTCGAACCCGGAGAGGTTGGCCAGCACCACCAGGGGGCGGTTGCCACTTGCTGCGTTCACTGCCCGGGCGGTCTTACGCGACGCCTGCGGGAACAGCGTGCCGGAGGTCCAGGACGGCGGTCCGTCGGCGGGGACGAACCCACGGCGGGCGATCGGCCGGGACTCGAGGCCGAGCATGCAGACGCTGATCCCACCCACGCGGGCATCCCAGACCACGGAGTTCTCGCCTCCGCGCCAGCGCTCCCAGCGCTCCATCGGCTCGCAGTCCTGGTCGGTCACCGCACGCATCACGGAGCGGACGTCGAACGGCTTCTTCCGCTCAGGGTTGCGCTCGGCGGAGAACACATCGCCGACCACTGTGAAGTCGCTGTCGGGCACGGGGGCATGCGGGAAGGGCCTGACGTCGCGGTTGCCCGGATCCGTGGTCGGAACCCGACGGGGGAACCGCTCACCCGGGGCGACGTACGTGTACTCATAGTGATGCAGCAGCAACTGGCACGCGTCGGACAGCGACGGGGCCCAGTACTGCGCCTGGCCGTTGGGTCCCATGACCCGTTCGTAGCCACCGATGCCGAAGTTGTCGTCGGCTGAGACGCCGCCGGAGAAGTCCAGCGCCTGCTTGCCGGTGAGCACCATGGCACTGGCCGGGGTCATGATCAGGATGCCCTTGGTGTGGAGCAGCATCGTGGCCTCGGCGTTCCAGTACGGCTGACCGCCGACGTTGATGCCGGTCACGACGATGTTGATCTCACCACCCTGTTGGGTGAACTCGATGATCCGGCGCAGGGTGAGCGCGATCCAGTCCATGTTCTCGGTGCCGGACTCCATGGAGATCAGCGCCCCGGAGGAGACCGCGAACCACTCGACCGGAACGCCCATGTCGGCGGCCAGAATCAGGGCCGCATTCACGATCCGGCACTCAGGCTCCGCGAGGTTGCCCAGCCCACGGGTCGGGTCCGAGAGCATGATCACGCGGGTCATGCCCTGCGGGTAGGCCTCGGTGTAGGTCGTGAGCAGGCCCACGACCAGGTTGGAGGAGTTCAACCCGGGCTCTCGGTTGACGGGCACCAGCACCTCACCGGACTCGTCGAGATCGTGCTCGACGAAGTGCGCGGGCTTGAACTTGCCCACCGTCCCCTGCTGCGGGGCGAACATCCGCAGGATTTCGAACGGGTAGGGAACGCCGAACCGCTCGGCAGTCAGCACCTTCTGCCGGTAGGGGGTCAGCGGGCGGACCGGGTCGTTGCGCTCGGGCTCCTCGCTGATCGTGATGGCCCGGGTCGTGATGCCGTCGACGTTGAGGACCATCGGCTTCAGGCTGCCGTCCGGCTGCGGCATGACGGTGCGCAGCACCATCAGGTCGAGGCCCGCACCAGCCGCCAGCGGGATGAGCAGCTCAGCCAGGTCCGACCAGCGCTCCGGCGGAACCGTCCACGGCGGACGGACGAACAGGGTGATCCGGTTGGCCTGGGGACGGCCCCGCTCCGGGAAGGTCGAACGGGCCCGCCGCATGGCGATGATCGCCTGCAGGCTCATCCGTTCCAGCGTGGGGTAGCCCGGGGCGCCCCCCCGCGCTCCGGGCGCGACGGTCATGTCGCGGACCTCGGCCATGGCGAACAGGCGATGGTCCTTCGGGTTGTCCCGGGCCACGCCGTGGAACAGGTACACGTCCTCCATCGACGGCAGCCGGGTCAGGTCGAAGTTCTCCAGCCGCCACAGCTCCAGGCGCTTGGCGAGCATCGGGTGCAGGTTCCGGTAGAAGTGGTCCTCAGCCAGCGTGCCGTCGTCGCTGGTGCGGAACGTGAAGTACTGGGTCTGGTGCTCCGGGTCCACTTCGGGGGCGAGGCTCGTGACCGTCACGTCCAGGCGCCAGATCGGCCGGCCGAGGTCCCAGCCGGACACCTGCTGGGCAACCGCCGCAGACAGGTCATCCCCGTTCGGGACCGTCTGGGTGCGCCAGGTCATCAGGTCGACGACCGGTGCCCGGCTCGGATCCACGTCCGCCAGGTGGGCGGCGATCGCCGGCCCCACCTCGGCGACGTCCTCGAGCGGTGTGAACGCCAGGACGACGTGGATTGAGCGCCCCTCGTAGTCGTAGTCGGCGCAGCACAGGGAGATGTTGTTCACCTCCACGACCCGGACGTCGCGGATCGGGCGGGTCCGGTACCAGCGTCGGGCCCGGATCTCCAGCAGCACCGACTGCAGATCAGCGTCAGCGCCGCTGAGGCGTCGGCGCAGGATCAGGTCACGCATCGGCTGCGGGGCTGCGACCAGCGCCGCGATCCGATCGTCGCGCTCGGGCCGGTTGGGATCCTCGGCGAGGGCGTCGAGGTGGGCCTCCATGAGGGCCTGGGTCTGGGCACGTCCGGCTTCGACGAGGGGTTCGTCGAGGAAGCGGAAGGCGGCGTCCCGGGACAGGTCGGAGATTGCCTCCATCTGCCCCTGCGTGGACAGCGTCAGGCGGTCGTACCGGGTCCGCGCGGAGCCATCGACGAACGGCAGGATCCGATCCCGGTAGCGCAGCCGGCGCTCGAGGATCGCCGCGACGACGCGGGCCAGCTGGGGTCGGCGAGCCTGTGAGCCGAACAACAGCACCACTGCCTGCTCGAGGTCCGGGTTGCGGTACAGGTCGGCGACGCCGTAGCGGGCCAGGACCTTGCCCAGCCGGCGGCGCATCTGGCCCGGCAGGGCAATGCGGTCCGGGTCGAGCCACTGCATGTATCCGAGCAGGTACTCACGGGCGCTTGTCACGACCCGGTCCTCGTGCGCGGCAACGTCGCGCTCCGAGCGCCACAGCAGCCCGATGTCGGTGAACAGGTCGAGGAAGGCGTCCTCAGCGGCCAGGAGCTTGGTGTCCCCGGCGCTGGCGCGGTTCGCGAAGGACCGTTGTTCGGCCAGCAGCGCCGTGAGGGTGGCGGGATCGAGCTCGTACCCGAGCAGGTAGCCGCCGAGGGCCGTGTAGACACGCTCGAAGGGGGAGCGCCCGGACGTGTCGGCCAGGGCCAGCCCGGAGAAACTGACCCGTGACCCGGCACTGGCACTGTCGATGGGCGCTGCGTCGCCACGGTTGTCCGGACGGATCAGGACTAGGGGCGCGCCGGCGTCGACCTGCTCGTTGGGCAGCACGGCGATCGACGTGATCGACCCGGCGAAGGGGGCCCGGAGCGTGGACTCCATCTTCATCGCCTCGGCAACCACGATCGGGTCGCCCTCGGCAACGCTCTGGCCGATCTCCACGGCCACCGAGACGATCAGCGCCGGCCACTGTGCACGCACCGCGATGCCCTCATCGCGATCGATGTGATGGGCGACGCCGTCCACCTCGAGGACGCAGCCGGTGCCCTGAGAGGCCACCACCACGTGGTGCTTGCGACCGGCAGCGGTCACGTCCCACTCGTAGTCGTTGACCCGGGCGATCGCGAGCTCGGCAACGGCGTCACCGGCGTCGATCCGGAAGGTCCCGGGTCCCGTCTGGAAGACCTGCAGTGCGTACTGAAGGCCGTCGTAGGACAGGGTCGTGGCCACGCCGGCCGCGTCCGCGGGTTCGGGGCGACCCCGCGCGGCACGGGCGTGGAAGGCTGCCCGCTGCGTCTCACGCTCGGAGTCGCTGGCTCGTACGGCGGAGACCAGGACAGCCACGGGATTCGGTTCCGTGGCTTCCGGGGTGGGAACCCCGGTGATCTCGGCCGTCAGGGCGGCGATCAGCGCCGACCTGTTGGTCCATGCGCCCTCGACGACGACGGCGCAGTCCATCAGCGCCCGGCGCAGGCGGGTCAGGGCGGTGGTCCGGTCACGCCCGTGGGCGATCACGCTCAGGGCGACGCCGGAGCCGATCGGGTCGCCAGCCTGGGCGCGGGTCACCACCCGGACCCCGGGTCCCTGCGGCGAGCGGATGTGCTTGAGCAGGGCGTCCTCGGGGGCGTCCGCGGCGCGCACCCGGGCCTCGATGGCGTGCCCCGACGGGGCAGGGGCGAGGGCTCCGGACCACTCGGGCACCTGGTCCGAGGCGCCGCGGAGGTCGATGCCGAGCAGCTCCTCGGCAAGGGCCCAGCCGCCGAGGACTGCACCGTCCGGGTCATCGGCGACAGCGGCCGCGAATGTCGCCGTGGCGGCCGGGTCCGACGACTTGACCAGGGCCACGTCGTGTCGGCCCGGACCGCGGGGCTCGGCGATCGAGACAGCCGTGGCAGTCGCCACCTCAGCGGATCCGGGCTCCAGAGCGGGGCTCTCGAGCAGGGTCCCCTCATCGACTCCGGGGATCGCCGCGCAGGCAGGTAGGGCCCACACCTGCCCATCGGAACCCACCAGAACCGGTACCTCGACCATGCCCTCTGCCACGTGTCCTGCTCCCTGATCCTGTGTGTCGCCAGCCGTCTCGCCCATGGCTCGGTCAGTCTGCCATCACGGTGCGGATCGGCGCCTGCACAGCGTCATCCAACGGCTGGGGCAGGGCCACCGTGCGGTAGCCCTCCAGCCGGACCGCCACGGCGCCGGATGCGTCTGTGACGACGCAGTCGAAGCCGTCTGGACCCTGCTGCGCAGTGACCAGGATCGGGCCCGCTGCGGCCTCACCGGCGGATCCCAGCAGCACCGCCCGGGTGACGTGCGTCGGCAGCGCGAGGCGGCCGTCGCGACCGGCCTCCCAGAGACCAGCTGCCTGGAAGCACAGCTCGATCAGGCGGGGGGCGGCCTGGGTCACCTGGTCGCTGGGGGTGTGGTTGGCCGGTAGGTCGCCGGCGAACTCCGCAGCCGCCCGGTCCCCATCCCGCCAGGCGGAACTGACCACCTGGTAGGCGGGGCCGTGGAAGTACATGCGGTACACGTCGTCGGCCGCCAGCTCAGCACCCTCCCGCGCGGGCGGGTCCTCGTGCTGCGCGTCCGGCGCCGAGTCGGTGAGCCGGACGCGGCCGGTGAAGTGCGTCGTTCGGGTCGGCTCGTCGGATCCGGGCAACTGCCGCTCGGCCTCGATCCGGCACTCCGCGATGAGGTCGGCACCATCGGGGTGCACGAGGGCGATCAGCTCGATGGTGCGCGGCTCATCCCGGTAGAACTTCAGCGGGGCGTGGAAGTCGACATCCTCGACGGCCGCCACGGACCACCCCGGTGTCAGGAGCTGGGCGACCTCGACCATCCCCTCGATGCCCATGACGCCGGGCAGGAGGGCGGTGTCAAGGCGGTGGTCGTCGAGGAACGGCTGCTCCGTCGGGTCCAGCGTGGTGCGGACGATGATCCCGTCGTTGACGCTGTCGCGAACGACCTCGCCGAGCATCGGGCCGCCCTCGGCGCACGCCTGGGCGAAGGCCTGCGGGTCGATCCCCCCGGTCTCGTCGAACTCGGCAGCCATCATGCCCAGCGTCCCAGCCACCACGACCTCACCCGCGGGCGTACCGCTGGTCAGCTCACGGCGGATCCACGCGATGCCCGCCTGCGGCGGCAGCATCTGGACGCCCGCAGCTTCCATGATCTTCGGGATGGATCCGCGCGTGGCCATGCCGATCCCGCCCCAGGCGGTCCAGTCCAGCGCGATCGCGTGGGTCTCCGGACGGGTCGTGCGCATGCTGCTGGCAATCTTGCACAGCAGGTCATTGGCCGCGGCGTAGTCGGTCTGCCCGGCATTGCCGAAGCGGCCGGCGACGGAGCTGAATGCGACGGTGGCCCCGATGGGCATGTCACCGGCCGCGCTCAGGAGGTTGAACCAGCCGTCGGCCTTGACGCCGAACACCAGCTCGAACTCCGCGCGGTCCTTCTTGGCCAGACCCTTGCTGATCTCCAGGCCCGCCGCGTGCAGCAGGACATCGACGCGCCCGTGCGCCGCACGGATCTCGTCGATGACGGCTGTGACCGCCTCGCCGTCGCGAAGGTCCACGGAGTGGTAGTGCGCCGTCCCGCCCGCGGCCGTGACCGCCTCGATCGCCGACAGCGCGGAGGCAAGCCGCTCGAAGTGGGCCAGCTCCTTCTCGATGAGAACCGGGGTCGGGCGCTCGCCGCGTGCGGTGATCTGCTCGGCGAGGTAGCCCTTCATGCTGTCCGGGTCACTGAGGTAGCGGCTGAGACCGGGATCCTGCGGGTCCGGTGTTGGTGTCAGGTCGAGCAGGTGGAACGTCCCTCCGGACTCCTGGGCCAGGTCGGCGGTGATCGCTGAGACGATGCTGCCGGCCGCGCCGGTGATCACGAACACCGAATCGCCAGTGAGCTCCATCGCCTCGGGCAGGGGAGCATCCACTGCGGGGAAGGGCTGGACGGTCAGGCCCACGCCCCAGCGCTGGTCGTCGAGATGGCCAACCTCCACGCACCCGGGATCCGTGAGCGCCTCGGCGATCAGGGTGTCGGCTAGCGCAGCGGTCTTGCGGCTGGCCGGGAAGTCCACGGCCTTGACCAGGACGTCGGGGCGTTCGCGCTTGTACGACTTGGCGAACCCGACGACGGTCCCGCCGAAGGGAGCCGAGGCGCCGGCATCGTTGTACCCGTGCTGCCCACCGAGGCGGGAACCCGTGACGAGGAACGGCTTGGCACCGGTGACCTCGTGGAACAGGGCGTGCAGCGCGACCACGCGACGGCGCAGCAGCTCTCGCCAGCTGGCGAGGTGCATGTCGCCGATGGGCCCCTCGTCATCGAGGGCGGGCAGCCAGAACACGCCAGTCAAGGGCATGTCGCCGGACCACTCGGCCACCTGGGCCAGCAGATCGTCCGTCGCGGTGGCGGCCGGGAGGGCCAGCACCTCCGCGCCGAGGCCACCGAGCTTCTTGACCAGGGCCTTGCCGACACCTCCGTCGTCGAGGACGACGAGGACGCGCGCGCCTTCGCCGAGGTTCACGCCGGTGGAGGTGCACTGGCTCAGGTCGGGGCGCAGCGCCGGGACCGGGATGCGCCGGGGCAGGGCGTCGACAGCAGCGAAGTCACCGACGAAGGCCGCTGCGTTCGACTGCGCTGCCGGTGCCTCAGGTGCGGCGGCGGGTGCGGCTGGTGCCGGTGCTGCGGTGGCCTGGATGCCGGTCTTGTCGCGGACCCAGCCGATGACGTGGGTCAGGGTGGGGAAGTCGCGCAGTTGGAGGTTGTCGTCGCGTTCGACGTTGAACCGTTCGCGGACAGCGGCGAACACCTCGGCCTGCTTGAC
>JAQBEX010000158.1:0-3645 GCA_032123675.1 Actinomycetes bacterium | reverse complement strand
TGGTCGAAGACCCCGGTGTAGGTCGCCGGGTTGGACCGCGGGGTGCGACCGATCGGGCTCTGGTCGACGTGCACGACCTTGTCGAGGTGCTCCAGGCCGCTCACGCGCCGGTGCCGCCCAGGTACCCCCCGGGCCCTGTTGAGATCCCGGGCCAGGACCGTGTAGAGGACGTCGTTGACCAGCGTCGACTTCCCGGAGCCGCTGACGCCCGTGATGGCCACGAAGCACCCGAGCGGGAACTCGGCCGTCACGTTGTCCAGGTTGTGCTCGCGGGCTCCCTCGACGACGAGCGTCCGACCCGGATCAACGGCACGACGCTCCGTCGGTATGTCGATTCGCCGCGCGCCGGACAGGTAGGCGCCGGTCAGCGACGTCGGGTTGGCCAGCAGCTCCTCCACCGGGCCCGAGACCACGATCTCGCCACCGTGCTCGCCAGCCCCCGGGCCGATGTCCACGACCCAGTCAGCGGCGCGGATCGTGTCCTCGTCATGCTCCACGACGATCAGCGTGTTGCCGAGGTCGCGCAGGCGCACGAGTGTGTCGATCAGCCGGTGGTTGTCGCGCTGGTGCAGGCCGATGCTCGGCTCATCGAGCACGTAGAGCACCCCGACCAGCCCGGACCCGATCTGCGTGGCCAGCCGGATCCGCTGTGCCTCGCCGCCGGCAAGGGTCCCGGCGGGTCGCGACAGCGACAGGTAGTGCAGACCCACGTCCATGAGGAAGGCCAACCGCTCATTGACCTCCTTGAGGACCCGGGTCGCGATCTGGGCGTCTCGCTCGGACACGTCAAGCTCCAGGAGGAACTCGGCGGCCTCGCCGATCGGCATGTCAGCGATGGTCGAGATGCTGACCCCACCGACCGTGACCGCCAGCGACACGGGCTTGAGCCGGGCTCCCTGACAGGCGGGACAGGGAACCTCTCGCATGAAGCCCTCGTAGCGCTCCCGCGCTGCGTCGCTCTCGGACTCCGCGTGCCGACGCTGCAGGAAGGGGATCGCGCCCTCGAATCCGGTGGAGTACGAGCGTTCGCGCCCGTAGCGGTTGCGGTAGCGAACGTGCACCTGATGGTTGTAGCCATGCAGGATCGCGTCCTGCAGGGGTTGGGGAAGCGCTCGGAAGGGAGTGCTGACGTCGGAGTCGAACTCCCCGGCCAGGGCCGTCACGAGGCGTGAGTAGTACTCCGAGATGTGACCACTGCCCCACGGGGCCACTGCTCCGTCCTCGAGGGAGAGGTCCGGGTCGGGGATCACGAGGTCGGGGTCCACCTCCATCCGCGTGCCCAGTCCGGTGCACTCCGGGCACGCCCCGAACGGCGAGTTGAACGAGAAGGAGCGCGGCTCGAGATCCTCGAACGACTGGCCGTCGTTCGGGCAGACCAAGTGCTCGCTGAACAGCCGCTCGCGTGCCGGGTCGTCGGCCGCGGCGTCAACGAACTCCAGGGTGACGATCCCGCCTGCTAACCCGAGCGCGGTCTCGATCGAGTCGGTGAGCCGTCGGCGTGCTGTGGGCTTGACGGCCAGACGGTCGACGACGACCTCGACGGTGTGCTTCTTCTGCTTCTTGAGGGTCGGCGGCTCCGTGAGCAGGTGCACGGTGCCGTCGACGCGGGCGCGGCTGAAGCCCTGCGTCTGCAGCTGGCGGAACATGTCGGCGAACTCACCCTTGCGCTCACGGATGACCGGTGCCAGGACCTGGAACCTGGTGCCCTCCGGGAGTTCGAGGACCCGGTCGACAATCTGCTGCGGGGTCTGACGGCCCACCGGGGCACCGCACATGGGGCAGTGCGGCTTGCCGATGCGGGCGAAGAGCAGGCGAAGGTAGTCGTAGACCTCGGTGATGGTGCCGACCGTGGAGCGAGGATTGCGCGAGGTCGACTTCTGGTCGATGGAGACCGCCGGGGACAGCCCGTCGATGAAGTCAACGTCGGGCTTGTCCATCTGGCCGAGGAACTGTCGTGCGTAGGCGCTCAACGACTCCACGTAGCGGCGCTGGCCCTCGGCGAAGATGGTGTCGAAGGCCAAGCTGGACTTGCCGGAGCCCGACAGGCCGGTGAAGACCACGAGGGCGTCGCGCGGGATGGCCAGCGACACGTCCTTGAGGTTGTGCTCCCGCGCCCCGCGCACGGTGAGGCGGTCACGATGATGCTCGGCCAGATCCACGCAACGATCCTAGGCCAGCCCACCGACAACGGCGTCCGCGCCGGTGCGGCGCGAGTGCTGCCTACTGCTCGTGTTCCGGCGGGAGGTGCTTGAGGGCCTCACCGGCCACCTCATCGGTCTCCTCCTCGGCGTGCACCTCCGGGCTCTGCACCCGCAGGGCGGGGTCCCGCCGCACAGCCAGGATGCTCAGGATCGCGGTGACGGCCAGCACACCGACGATGACGACCAGGGAGAACGCCGTGGAGATCTCGGGGACATTGAGATCTGTGGTCTCGTGCAGGGCGTGCAAGATCAGCTTGAGTGCGATGAACCCGAGGATGATGGCCAGGCCCTTGGACAGGTAGATGAGCTTGTCGAGCAGCCCGTGGAGCATGAAGTACAGCTGCCGTAGGCCCATGAGCGCGAAGGCGTTTGCCGTGAACACCAGGTACGGCTCCTGGGTCAGGCCGAAGACTGCCGGGATCGAGTCCAGCGCGAACAGCAGGTCAGTGGTGCCGATGGCGAGCATCACGAGCAGCATGGGGGTGATGACGCGGGTGCCGTCGATGCGCACCCAGAGCTTGGTCCCGTGGTACTCCCGCGTGCTCGGGACATGCTTCTCCACGAAGCGGATCAGCGGGTTGCCCTCCGGATCGGCCTCCTCCCCACCGCTTCGCCATACCGTGATCGCGGTCCACATCAGGAACCCGCCGAAGATGAAGAAGGTGACCGCGAACCGCTCGATGGCCGCAGCGCCCAGGACGATCAGGATCCCCCGTAGGAGCAGGGCGATGAGGATCCCGATCGTGAGCACCCGGTGCCGGTGCTGCTCCGGAACAGCGAACGACGAGATGATGATCATGAAGACGAACAGGTTGTCGACGCTCAGGGAGTACTCAGTGATGTACCCGGCCAGGAACTCCCCGCCGTACTGCGACCCGAACGTGACCGTGATGAAGGCCGCGAACGCCATCGCGAGGGCGACGTAGAAGATCACCCAGCGGGTGGCCTCCTTGGGCGTGAACGGATGCGGGCGCCGGTCGACGATGATCAGGTCTGCGGTGATGATCCCGACCAGTCCGAGCAGGGTCGCCGCCCAGAGGCCCAGGGACACATCCACGCGCGGCCTCCTGACGCCCTCGGGCCCTCAGACGTGGTGCCCGGGGAGTTCCCATTCTGGCACGGCGCCCCGGCCCCCCCTGGTCGCGCATCCACAGTGCATCCGGGCGCGGTCACCCAGCGGCGATCATCCCCCGCAGTTCACGCTTGAGCTCGGAGACCTCGTCGCGGTAGCGGGCGGCCACCTCGAACTGCAAGTTGGCCGCCGCCGCATGCATCTGCTCAGTCAGCTCCTGGATCAGCGCAGCCAGCTCGGTGGCCGGCAGGTCCGACCTCGGCGTGGTGCCACCGGCGACCGAGGCGTCGGCCGTCGCCGCCCCGGACCCCTGACGGCGCGCGCCACCCCGGCCCCGGGACTGCGAGCGCCCGGAGCCCATGGTGGTCGCCA
>JAQBEX010000157.1:0-14535 GCA_032123675.1 Actinomycetes bacterium | reverse complement strand
CTCAGCGGAAGCCCAGGATCGGATCGCCCACGCGTTCCTGGTCGAGCGGGTCCTCACAGGCTGGGTTGGGTCGTGCTCGGCATCGGAGCCGTGTCCCTGGCAGGCATCGCTGTGCTGTGGCTCGACGCAAGCATCACCCTGACCACGGCAATGGGAGCCGCCGCCGCGACCCTGGTGGGTACGGTGCTGGCCGGAGCTGGTGCCTACGGATCAGGGACGAAGATCGGCATCGCGGCATCGCGGCATCGCAGTTCGCCCTCACCGAGGAGCGCTTCAGCGCAGCGACCGGTCCCGACTCCGACCGCACCAACTAGCGCCCTTCAGACCGTGTCACGCGGGTCCCGACCTCGCGTCCGGTACCCGGGCGGGGACTGCCCGGCCTCGGCGCCCGAAAGCACGGACACCTGCCCGCCACGGTGGTCGCCGACGACGGCCTTCGGGTCAGCAACGACGAGCCAGTCGTGGGATCCGCCGCGTTCCCATCACCCGTCAGGTCCCGCACAGGCCTCCCCGGGCGACTCAGGAGCGAATCGAGCCCGCTGGCCGAGCGCCTACTCGGCAGCCTGCGGCAGGGTGAGCGGCCCGGCGCTCGCCTCCGGGAAGTAGTCCTGGCCGATGCCGCTGGCGCGCGTCGGGACCATCACGGAACGGTCGTAGGTCATGACCACGTCGCCGTCCTGGTTCAGTGCGCGGGTGATCATCGAGATGATCCCCATGTCCGGGCGGGACTTGGACGGGCGCTTGTCGGTGCAGATGCTCTCGGCGTAGATCGTGTCGCCGACGTACACCGGATGGGTCAGCTTGATGTTGTTCCAGCCGAGGTTGGCCACGGCGTTCTGGCTCATGTCGATCACGCTCAGGCCCAGCACCAGCCCGACGGTGAACCCGGACACGACAATGATCTTGCCCTCTGTGATCGGGTTCTGCTCGGAGAGATGGGCGTTGAAGTGCATCTGGTTGGTGTTGCAGGTCAGCAGCGTGAACCAGGCGTTGTCGGTCTCAGTGATCGTCCGGCCGAACGGGTGCTGGTAGACGTCACCCACCTCGAAGTCGTCGAAGAAACGGCCGAGAACTGCCTTGTGAACGGTCATTGAATCCTCCTCGTGGCGCAATGGTCGGCTCCCATTCTGGCCTTGTGGCCGGTGGCGCCCGGACGCGGGGGTGGCGCGACCGGTGCGCATGGGTGATGCTTGTCAGAGCGCACAACTACCCAGGAGGCCCGGCCGGATGACCGACATGCTCGATCGCACGGTCCTGGACACCGCTGCCCGGATCCGGGCTGGCGTGGACTCGATCGTCGCCGGCAAGCCGGAATCGACGCGGATGGCCCTGACCGTCCTGCTGGCCGGGGGGCACCTGCTCATCGAGGACGTGCCCGGCGTCGGCAAGACCATGCTCGCCAAGAGCCTGGCCCGGACCCTCGGCGTGACCGTGCGCCGGATGCAGTTCACTCCGGACCTGCTGCCCAGTGACGTCACGGGCGTGTCGGTCTTCAACCAGGAGAGCCGCGAGTTCGAGTTCCGTCCGGGGGCCATCTTCGCCAACGTGGTGCTCGCCGACGAGATCAACCGGGCCTCCCCCAAGACCCAGTCCGCACTGCTCGAGGCGATGGAGGAGCACCAGGTCACCGTCGATGGGACCTCGCACCCGTTGGCCTCGCCGTTCCTCGTGATCGCCACCCAGAACCCGATCGACATGGAGGGCACCTACGCCCTTCCCGAGGCCCAGCGAGACCGCTTCATGGCCCGCATCTCGATCGGCTACCCCAGCCCCGCCGACGAGCTGCGGATGCTCACCGATCATGCCGGCGCCGACCCGTTGGCCACCCTTGCCCCGGCGGCCACGCATGACGAGTTGGCCGCACTCATGGCCGCGGTCGGCGAGGTGCACGTCTCGGACGCCGTGCGCCGCCTGGCCGTCGCCCTGACGACTGCCACCCGCACCAGCGATGAGCTGCGGCTGGGGGCATCACCACGCGGCACCCTGCACCTGGTCCGGGCCTCCCGGGCGTGGGCTGCGCTGGACGGTCGCACATTCGTGCTGCCCGACGACATCCTGATGCTGGCCCCGACGGTCCTTGGCCATCGCGTGCTGCTGTCGGCCCAGACAGCCGCCGCCGGGCGGACCGGCGCGGACGCGATCCGGGCGATCGTGACACGGATCCCCCGATCGTCGTGGAGTTGATGTGCCACCGGGCCCGGAGTCCCCGGGATCGATCCGCAGCCGGCTCGGCCTGACCGGGCGAGGTTGGCTGTTCCTCGGCTTCGGGGTGGCGGTGATCGCGCTCGGGCTGTTCAGGGGTTGGGTTGCAGTCGTGCAGTTCGGGGCCCTGGTGGCCCTGCTCCCCCTCGCGGCAGCGGCCCTGACCCGCAACCCGGACGCCGGCATGTCCCTGGAGCGCGACCTCAGCGCCCGCGAGCTGGCCAGCGGCGACCGGCTCGACGTCACGGTCAGCGTGCGCGGCAAGTTCCCGCGCGGTCGCAGCCTGTTGCTCGAGGACGATGCGCCGCCGGCGTTGGGCGGCCCGCACCGGTTCGCGCTCAACGGGATCTCGGGGCAGGGCATCAGCAGGAGCCACTACCGCCTGCGGGCGGGCGCACGCGGGATCCACCGGCTGGGCCCGATGCGCATCCACGTCATCGACCGGTTCGGCATGGTCCACCGGGTCATCACCGCCGGACTTCGCGATCAGGTGGTCGTGCACCCACCGGTGGTGCCCTTGGACCCGTACGTGCTCAGCGGGGCGTCGGTGGGCACCGGGAGCGGCCATCTGGGAGCCCGCGGCTCGGCCACCGACGACGTCATCCCGCGCGAGTACCACGCCGGTGACGAGGTTCGACGCATCGACTGGAAGGCCTCGGCCCGCACAGGCAATCTCATGGTGCGCAGCGAGGAGAATCCCTGGCGTTCGGCCATCACCGTGGTGATCGACATGCACGAGTCCGACCACGGCGGGCGCGAGCCGAACTCGTCGGTCGATGTGGCGCTGAGCCTGGCGGCCAGCATCGGCGGGCTTGCCCTGGAGAGCGGCTGGGACCTCACGTTACGCACCACCGACGACATCCCGCTCTTCGCCGGGTCGCCGATGACCGGCGTCCCGGTGGAGCGCCGCGAACTGCTCCTTGCGCTCGCAACCGTCCCGGTCAGCCACAGCACGGTGCCCAGCGCGTCATTGGCGTACTCGGCACAGGCCGACGGGCCCGGGCCCCTGATCATGATCACCGGACGGGTCCAGGCGCCGACCGCACGGCTGCTGGCCAGGGTCGGCACGCTGAGCCCAACCCGTCTGCTGGTGGCGATCTCGGCGGACCAGTGGGCAGCCGACGGCCACGGGCCAGCACCGCTGCGTGCCGATCCGAGGTCGGCGGACCCCCTGACCATCTTCGCGCTCGAGGGCTGGCGGGTCGTGAGTCTCGAGCGGGCACCGCGGGGTCCGCAGGGCAGCGCGGCCAGCATCGCCGAAGCCTGGGCGGGGCTCGCGGTGGCACCATGAGCGATGGCAGGGCCGAAGCCCGGTCCGGGGTCCGAGCCGGGCGCTCCGAGGCGCTGGCGACTCGCCTGCGCGATGGCCGCTGGCACATCGGCCTGGTCAGCGCGCTGGCAGTGATCGCCGCCTCCCTGTGCCTGCAGCCCCTCCTTGATGGAGGCTGGTGGTTCGCTCGGACTGTCGCCGTGGTCGTGGTCATCGCCGTGACCGGCGGGCTGTCCCGATCGCTGCACGTGCCGGCTCCCATGCAGCCGCTGCTCCAGTTGGGCGCACTGCTGGTCACGCTCGTACTGCTGTTCGCCGGTGACGCAGCACGGTGGGGCGTCCTGCCCGGACCTGCAGCCATCGGTCGGCTCCGGGAGCTGGCCAGCCAGGGCCGCGACTACGCCACGGTGACCCAACCGCCCGCCGGACCTGACCCCGGCCTACTCCTGTTGATCGTGGCCGGGATCGGCCTGACGGCACTGGTCGTCGACACGCTGGCCACCGCCCTCGACCTGCCCGGGTTGACCCTGCTCCCGCTGGCCGCCCTGTTCCTGGTCCCGTGGGCGATCAACGACGGCACGTCGCCGCAGTGGGCGTTCGTAGTCGTGGCCCTGGCATGGCTGGCGGTCCTCTCGGCGCTGCAGCGGGACCGCGCCGGGCACTGGAGCCCGGGTGCCCAGCCGGGGTCACCGGGGATCGGCCTGGGCATCGCCGCCGCCACGACCGCGCTGGCGGTCCTCTCCGGTGGCCTGATCACGCTGCGCGGACCGGCCGAACCTGTCTCGATCGGCGCCGGTCAGGGTGAGGGGACGGTCCGGGTCGACGCGCTGGTGTCCCTGCGGCGTTCGCTGGTGAGCAACGACACCAGACCGGTGATCACATTCGCCAGCACGACGGATCGGCCGGAATACCTTCGGCTCTCGGTCCTCGAGCTCTTCGACGGTGAGCAGTGGCGCCCCATCGAGCCGGCCGAGACCGGGCCGGCTCCCCCGCCGCTCCCCAACGGCACAATCCCGTCGGCAGAGCAACCGCCCTCTGGGACCTTGGCCCAGTACCTGCTCGATGTTGGACCACTCGTCGGGACCACCCTGCCCAGCCCCAGCGGGACCTACCAGTCACTCAACGACTGGCCGGTGGTGTGGGACCAGCGGACGTCCCTACCGATCCGATCCGACGGCGGCAGCATCCAGGGCAATCGGATCAGCCTGGTGGCCAGCGTGCCGGAGGCGGACGGCGCGACCCTCCGCGCGGCCAGCCGGGAGCCACCTGATCCGGCGCAGGTACTCCCGGAGAACCTCTCGGATCCCGCCCCCCTGACCGGCGATGAGCTCCCTCGGCTCGCTCGCGAGATCACCGCCGGGTCGCAGACCCCCTTTGATGCGGCCATCGCACTGCAGCGCTGGTTCACCACCGATGGCGGATTCGACTACTCGACCCAGATCGAGGGCGGGTCGGACGAGGACGCACTGGCCACCTTCCTGGAGCAGCGGGTCGGCTACTGCGAGCAGTTCGCGGCGACGATGGCGCTGATGGCGCGGTCGGTGGGGATCCCGTCGCGGGTCGTCGTCGGGTTCACCCAGGGGCGCCTGGAGGACAACCAATGGATCGTGCGCGGCGTGGACGCGCACGCCTGGCCCGAGCTATGGATGGGCTCGGCGGGCTGGGTCCGCTTCGAGCCGACCCCCGGCCAACCGACCGCGACCACCCCGGCCTACACAGCGGGCCTTCAGCCGAGCAGCGAACCCACAGCCCCCACTGACCAGGAGTCCGCGGCACCGTCCCAGAACGAAACCGATGCCCCGGCGCAGGTGCCCGACGAGACCGAGGCCGTGGCCGGATCCGAGCAGGAGGGCGGCGACAGCCTGCCACTGGGTTGGCTGGCTCTGGGGGGGCTCCTGGTCCTCCTGCTCGTCCCGGCCGTGGTACGCCTGGTTCGGCGCCGGCGGCGGCTGCGCATCGGTGACGGGGAGTCGGCCTACCGAGAGGTCGTCGACACACTGATCGACCTTCGGCTCGGCGTGGAGTCCGCTACCCCACGTTCCACGCTGTCGGTGGTCTCGGGACTTGTCGAATCGTCGGGCGGATCCGACCACACACCCAACCAGGCGGAAGCTGCGGCGTCCCTGGCACAGATCCTGCGCAGCGTCGAGTGGCACCGTTATGGGACCCCCGGCAGCGCGTCACCCGCGACCGCCCCGTTGGCCGTCGGCGCACTGGCCGGTGGCGGCGCACAGGCCGGTGGCGTGACACTTGCCGGTGGCGTGACACTTGCCGGTGGCAGCGCACTTGCCGAGCCGGAGCCTGCCGCGGCGACCTTCCCCCGTCCCGGGGCGCTCAGCGCAGACGTCCGGGTGGCTCGTCGAGCACTCGCCGTTCGCGCCGGATGGGTTCCGAGGATGGTGGCCGCAGTTGCCCCCCGGTCGGTGCTCGCCACCCCCACCTCGCGCGGGGAGGGCCGGGGCGGGCCTGGCTCAGGGCCGGAGGTGCTGCCACGGAGCCCGTCTGACGGTCCCGGTCCCGGGTCACCGTGACCCCCGATGCACTCAGGAACCCGGTTCTGCGGCACCCACGTCGTGTTGCTCATCCGTGGTGCGAGATGATTCGGCGATGACGTCCACGAGTTTTGACCTGCACTCGGCCGATGGCACCGCTCTGAGCGCCACCTGGTGGCAGCCGACTGCGGCCCCGAAGGCCACCGTGGTCCAGATCCATGGACTCGGCGAGCACTCGGGCCGGCACGCACACGTCGCCGAGCGGCTTGCAGAGTCGGGGTATGCCGTCGGGGAATTCGACCTGCGTGGGCACGGCAAGTCACCCGGTGGCCGCGGCCACACGCCGTTCGATCGGACCATGGAGGACATCGCAGCATGTCTGGCCGACGCCAGGGTCAGGGTCCCCGGGGTGCCACGATTCCTCTACGGCCACTCCCTGGGCGGTCTGCTCGTGCTGACCTACGCGTTGCGGCAGCGGCCTGACCTCGCCGGCGTCGTCGTCTCGAGTGCCGGGCTGCGCAGCCCGGTCCTCGATCAACGGGTGAAGATGACGGCAGCGAAGCTGCTCGGTTCCACCCTTCCGACCATCGCCATTCCGTCGGGCCTGGACGACTCCGGGCTGTCGCGCGACCCAGCGGTGCTCGAGGCGTACCGGGCTGACCCGCTCGTCCACGACAAGGCTTCCTTCGCGCTGGGCAGGGACGGAGCCGCGGGTGCCGACTGGGCGCTGGCCCATGCCAGTGACTTCACACTGCCCCTGCTCATGATCCATGGGTCCGACGATCCGATCGCCTACGCCCGCGGTACCGAGGAGTTCGCGAGCAAGGTCGACGGCGACGTGACCGTGAAGATCTACGAGGGGTTGCTCCACGAGCCCCACAACGAGCCGGAGAAGGACGAAGTCCTCGGTGACGTGGTCAGCTGGCTCGACGCCCACGTGGCGTAGGCGCGCACGTGGCGTAGGCGCGCACGTGGGGCCGGGGACCCCCCGGCAAACCGATGGCCCCGTCCCGATCCGGGAAGGGGCCCTTCGGTGCAGTCCAGTCGTCGTTCAGAAGCCGCCGCTCAGAAGTCGCCAGTCTCGCGGCGACGGCGCCACCGCTCCTCCATGCGCTCGGACAGTGACCCACTTGGGCGCTGCTTGGACCGTGATGGCTTGCGCGACCGACCGGAGATGTTGGTCGGCGGGGGCGGCGCACCCTCGGTAGCAGGTGCGGCGGTCTCCGTCGAGGGGCGCAGCGAGTTGATCGCCAACCAGAGGCCCCCGACCATGGCCACGAAGCCGATGACGCCGATGACGACCAGCTTGGCGGCAACTCCGGCGACGAGGAGGCCCAGGCCAAGGAGCAGCCCCACGACACCGACCGCGACGCGTCGCCGGTCGCTCGCACTGCCCCGCGAGTGGCGCATGCTGGTGGCGAACTTGGGGTCCTCGGCGTACAGCGCTTGTTCCATCTGCTCAAGCAGGCGCTGCTCGTGCTCGGAGAGTGGCACGGTGACCTCCTGATGGCGTCGCAAGCGGCTGATACATCACAGGATAAGCAGGGTTTGCCGAATAGGAAACCCGAACCGGCATGTTACTCACAACGGATTCGTCACGGGGCAGTTGGCCCGCCCGTTGCACCCGAGGACCTAGTGGATCGTTGCGGCGACTCACCCTCGCCGGAGGCGGTTTCGGGGAGCAGACGAGCAGGTCGCACGCTGCCCTTTCCGAACCTGGCCGACAGCCTGTCGACGGCCTCCTCAGCCTCCCGCCACCCGCGATCCGGCGCCCCGAGGACGAGTTGGGACTCGACCTGCTCGGTCTCGACGATCCCCTCGGCCCGGACCCCGACCAGTCGGATCCGGGCGCGGTCCAGGTGCAGGGCCTGGAACAGCGAGCGCGCCTCGTGGAAGATCTCGCGGCTGACATCGGTCGGTGTCTTGCGCGTGTGCGATCGGGTGATGGTGGCGAAGTCGGCGAACCGGACCTTGATGGAGATCGTGCTGCTCGAGAATCCCGCGCGGCGCATCCGCGCCCCGACCCGCTCGGACAGGCGCAACAGCTCGGCCATGATCAGTTCCGGGTCGTCGACGTCGCGGGCGAAGGTCTCCTCGGCCCCGACGCTGCGCTCGCGCTCGTGAGTGCTGACCACGCGTTCGTCACGGCCCCAGGCCAGTTCTGCCAGATGAGCTCCGGACGCCTGGCCAAGGGCTCGGATGAGGGTGGCCCGGGGGGTGTGGGCGATGTCGGCGACAGTGCGCAGGCCGAGGCGGTGCAACTGCTCCTCGGTACGCTCGCCCACTCCCCACAGCGCCCCGACGGGCATGGGGTGCAGGAAGGAGATCACCCGATCGGCGGGGATGACGAGCAATCCGTCGGGCTTGCACTGGGTCGAGGCCAGCTTCGCGACGAACTTCGTCGGGGCCACTCCCACAGAGCAGGTGATGCCCTGCTCGTCGTGGACCTGGGCCCGGATCGTCTCGGCGATCATCCGGGGTGAGCCGTGGGTCCGGCGAGCCCCGGAGACGTCGAGGAAGGCCTCGTCCAGGCCCAGGATCTCCACCCGTGAGGTGATCGCGGTGAACAGCTCCATCACCGAGGCGGAGACCTCGGCGTAGTGGGCGTGGTCGCCAGGGACGACGATGATGTCGGGGGCCAGTCGCAGCGCCCTGCTCATGGGCATCGCGGAGTGGATCCCGTACTTGCGGGCCTCGTACGTGGCGGCCACCACCACGCCACGGCTGCCCACACCACCGACGATCATCGGCTTGCCGCGCAACTCGGGGCGGCGCGCGACCTCGACGGAGGCGAAGAAGGCATCCATGTCCACATGCAGGATCGGACAGCCCGCATCATCGTCACCCAGGCCGGTCGGTGCGTCCGGCCGGGTGATCTGGCTGCGACTCATGCGCCACCTCCTCGGGGTCTTCCTACCACCCGCTGCTCCCTGGGCTGGAGTGCCAGAGCTTGCCGGGTGCGCGGGTGCGGGCCGCGGGAGCCTTCGGAGGCGGCCCCGCGGGGTCATCCCCGGCCGGCTTGACGTCGGCGTAGGGCGACTGCTTGAACCCACTGGCGTGCACGAGGACCCGACGACGCTGGCCCATCCCGCCGGCGGCAGTCCTGCCGATCCCTACCGGGGCGCGTCCACCCTTCGCTGCGTCCGCCTCCCCGACCGGGATATCGACGACCTGTGTGGCTGGCTTCCCCCGGGTGTCGATCACGGGGAAGGAGGCGATGTACTGGGCCACTGCATCCCGGCCGCCGGCCTGCCAGATCTCATGGACGACCCCGAGGTCCCAGCACCCGGTCGCGCGGATCGACAGGCCACGCGGCCCGGTGCGCCGGGTCAGCCCACGGACCATCAGCAGCCACCCGGAGAAGACCGTGCTGGCGTAGGGGTCCTGGGCGTCCTCGAAGAAGGTGGCATCGACTGGTCCGGTCGAGTCGTCCAGGGTGAGGAACACGACCCGGCGTCCGCTGCGGATCGGTGGCGTCTGGGTGGCGACCTTCACCCCGGCGACCCACACCTGACTCTGGGAGCGCTGGGCCAGTAGGTCGCGGGCAGGCACGACGGCGAGGTCGGCCAGCATCGGCCAGTAGAAGTCCAGCACATGCTGGCTCACGTCCATCCCGAGGACGTCGAGCTCAGCCCGCACCCCCTCCCCGGTCGACATCTCCGGCAGGCCGCTGCCATGGCCCGGGGTGCCGATCGGCAGGTCGAGTGACAGCTGTACCTCACTGGACTGGACCACTGCCGGGGCCTGGGACTGGGACGCGGCGGCCAGGGCCGGGTCGGCGAAGCCAGCGCGGCCCTCCGCCCCGACTCCTGGACCAGCTCCCGACCCGGCTCTTGCCCCAGCTGCTGATCCCGCTCCCGACCCGGCTCTTGATCCCGCTGCTGATCCCGCTGCTGATCCGGCTGCCCGGCCGGGGCCCCAGGCGCTGGCGGCCCGCTCGGCACTGAGGTCGACCCGGGCGCGCCGCGACGCACGACGACCCCGGCTGTGCCTGGTACGCGTGCTGCGCGTCAGGCGCTCACAGTCAGCCACCTCCAGCAGGAGGTCCCGCCGGGTCATCTGGCCACGCAGCCGGGCTCCGGAGGACAGGTTGATGCCGTAGATCGCGTCGAACCCCCCGGCCAGGACCAGGTTCTCCACCACGGGGGTGGTCACCGCGGCCCGCGCCCAGAAGTCCGACAGGGATGCGTAGGGCTGCCCGGCGACGATCCGCTCCACCTCGGCTGCGGAGATCCCCTTGACCTCGGTCAGCGGCAGCCGGATCCCATGGGCGCTGCCATCGGGCAGGCCAGGGAGGGTCGGCCGCGCCCCGGGCGTCGGGCAGTCCTCCACCCGGTAGACCGATTCCGAGCGGTTGACGTCCAGGCCGAGGATGCTGATCCCCAGGTTGCGGGCATCGTCGAGGATCAGCCGCTTGGGGTACATGCCGGGGTCGTGGGTGAGCACCCCGGCCAGGAATGCCGCCGGATGGTGGGCCTTCAACCAGGCCGACTGATAGGTGGGCAGGGCGAAGGCCGCCGCGTGGGCCTTGCAGAACCCGAAGGAGGCGAACGAGCGCAGCACGTCCCAGATCCGTTCGACCACCTCGAGTGGGTAGCCGCGCTCCAGCGCCTGCGGGTAGAACCACGCCCGGACCTGGGCCTGACCCTCCGGTGAGCCCATCGTCCGACGGATCTCGTCACCCTGGGCGAGGCTACACCCGGTGATCGTGGCGATGACGCCGATCACCTGCTCGTGGAAGACGACGACCCCCTGGGTCTCGGCCAGGACCGGCTCGAGGTCGGGGTGCAGGTAGTCCGCCTCCGACCAGCCCTGCCGGGACCGCAGGAATGGGGTAACCATGTCGGACTTGACCGGGCCGGGCCGGAACAGCGAGATATCCACGATGAGGTCACCGAAGGTCTCTGGAGCGAACTTGCCGATCAGTTCGCGCTGGCCCGGCGACTCGATCTGGAAGCAGCCGAGGGTGTGGGTGGTGCGGATCATCGCGAAGGTGTCCGGATCGTCGAAGGGGACGGCATCCAACTCGATCGGCTCCGCACCGATGCGGACTACCTCATCGAGGGCGTGGGCCATCGCCGACTGCATCCGGATGCCGAGCACGTCGAGCTTGAGGAAGCCCATCTCCTCCACGGCGTCCTTGTCGAACTGGCTCATCGGGAACCCCATCCAACTGGCCTCCACCGGGGTGCGGTCCAGCAGCGAGCCGTCACTGAGCAGCACGCCGCAGGGGTGCAGCGCGACGTGCCGGGGCAGCCCGTCGAGGCCCTCCACCAGGTCGAGGAACCCATCCAGCCGACCCTGTTCGGCCAACCGGCCCATGCCGGAGCTGCGCAGCTCGGGCAGGTCGGCCAGCGCGGCCCGGGCATCGCGGGCACGGATGTGTGGGAACGCCTTGGCGAAGGCGTCGATCTCGCCGGGTGGCAGGCCCAGGGCGGCGCCCACGTCCCGCACGGCGTGGCGGACCCGGTAGGTGTCCAGCATCGACACGGCCACGCACCGCTGGCCACCGAACCGCTCGAGGATCCGGGTGTAGATCTCGGTGCGCCGGGCGGACTCCACGTCGATGTCGATGTCCGGCAGGGCCTGGCGCAGCGGGGACAGGAACCGCTCCATGATCAGCCCGTGCTCCAGGGGGTTGACCCCCGAGATGCCCAGCAGGTGGTTGACCAGGCTGCCTGCGCCGGACCCCCGTGCCGCCACCCGGACCCCCATCCCCCGGATCAGGTCGACGACCTCAGCCACGGTCAGGAAGTAGCCGCCGTAGCCGAGGGTGGCGATGGTCGCCAGCTCCGCCTCCAGCCGTTCGGTGGCCGCGCGGTGCGTGCGCAGTGTGGTGAACCGCTCGTCGATCGCCGACCGGCAACGGTTCAGCAGTACCCGATCAGCCATCTGTGCCTGGGCCGACGCCGGAGCGCTACGGATCTGCTCACGACCCAGCCCGGGTGCCCCTGCGGGGAACAGGACGTCGAGCTCAGGGACGTGCACCGACCCGATGCCCAGGTCGGCTGCTGGGTCCAGCCGGCAGGAGTCGGCCAGATCACGGGTTGCGGTCAGCAGCCGCTGCGCACCCCCCCGGCCGACCCCGGCTGCGCCGGCGATCTCCTCGGCCACCACCTGCATCTCGCCGGCGTCCTTCAGGTAGCCCTGGGCGTTGGCCCGATCGAGGTGACGGGGGTCCAGCGGGACCAACCGGCGGATCGCGTCCAGGACATCGACGACCGGTGCCTGCTCGGGCGTCAGGTGTCGCACCGCGTTGGTGAGCACCGCCGGCGCACCCGCGCGGCCGGCGAAGGTCAGCATCCGGGCGGCGAACGCACTGGACAGCGCGGGCCGGTTCCCGTGTGCTCCGCTGCGATGGGACACCACCTCGATGCACACGTCGGCACCCAGCACCTGCCGCCACCCGGCCAGCAGGTGCTCGGCCTCGTCCGGGCGGCGGCGGGCCAGCGCCCGACCCACGTCGGAGCCCGGTCCGAGGAGGGCCACCAACCCCTCGGCGTGCTCGCCGAGCATCGGCAGGGTCACCACCGGTCGGCTGCGCTCCCCGGTCAGGTGCGCGGCCGAGATCACCCTGCACACCGAGGCCCAGCCCGCCGCGCCCCGGGCGAGCAGCACGACCCGGGGATGCCCCGGGTCGACTGCCACCCCACCGCGGGCAGGTGTGGGCGTCCGGGGCTGGTGCCGAGCTGGCGGGCCCGACATCGGCGCCTGCGGCGCCACCGCGAGATCAACGCCGAGGATCGGGCTGATGCCGGCTTCGCGGCAGGCCAGTGCGAAGGCCACTGCCCCATAGGCGCCGTCGCGATCAGTCAGCGCCAGGGCGTCCTGCCCCATCGCCGCCGCCCGCTCGACGAGTTTCTCGGGTGGTGAGGTCCCGTACCGCAGCGAGTAGCCCGAGGCCACATGCAGGTGGGCGAAGCCGGACATCACAGGTACCTAGAACTCGTTGGGCAGGACCGACTGCTGGTCGACCCCGATCACCACGGCGACCTGAACCAGGAACGACTCGGTGTCACGCACCAGGTCATCGGCCTCCCGCTGGCTGACGACGGGGAGCCCGGCATCGGCAGCAGCACGCTTGGTGGCGCTGGCCGCGAAGAAGGCCGCCCACTCCTGCAGCTGCGGGGCGACCACCGGCAGGAGCGCCCAGACACTTCGGATGCGACCCTGCCGCACCGGATGCGCCCGGGCCGCCAGGACAGCCGCCGCGGCGCGCAGTGCCGCCAGATGCGCGGTGGCGTAACGACGGCCCGGGTCCGGGGTTGCGTAGGCCTCCAGCAGCCCTCGGGCCGCGCTGCCCAACAGGTCACGGGCCTGGTAGGGAACCGGGGGGCTCATGGGAACGGCGCTCATCTCACTCCTCACTCGTCGGATCAGTTCGTTGCTGTGGGTGGTTGTCAGTCCATTGCCCGGGCCAGCACCCAGCGGTCGGCGACCATGTCCCGGCGCAGGTCGTAGACACCGGCGATGTCGGACCAGCCGGCCTGGGCCTCGACCCGCCAGATCTCATGCTCGTGTGCCGGGAGGGCTCCCTCCAGAGCTCGACGCGAACCGCCCCACCACACACCGGACTCGATCCAGTGGGCGACCACGGCACGCACCACGTACAGCCGGCCACGCCACAGGAACTGGGCGGGGCGACCCTCCGGGGGCCGCTCCCCCGCGTGGCGAACATCGATCGGGTCGGCGTACGTACGGCTCATGGCATCCTCCTGGGCAGGGTGTGGTCAGTTCGCCGGGGAAGACGGCCGTGCAGGGGGATCGGCCTGCACTCCTGCGCTTCCCTCACCGAGGCGCAGGCCGATCCCCAGGTGCTGGCGGGTCGGGTCGGGGCGAGTCCTCCAGCACCTTCGTTCGAACATCTGTTCGAACTGGTTTCACCGTACGCCCCCGGTCTGACAGCGTCAACCCCCTGTGCCGGGATACTGGGGACATGCCCAAGACTCCCGCCGTCGTGAGCCTGCACATCTGGGGGGTTCCCACCCGGCACGTGCCCACCGCGGTGACCCACATGGCCCGCCACCGCCGACCGGTCCGGTCAATACCGGGGGTCAGCTTCGCGAAGCTCCTGGGCACCGGGACAGGCCGGACCTTCACGCCCAGGGATGCCGACGCCCACCACTGGGGAGTGCTGCTCTGCTGGGACGACGTCGAGGGACCGCAGCGATTCGCTGGCTCCCGGGTCGCCCAGGACTGGGACCGGATCGCCGAGGAGTCCACCACCTGGATCATGCGCCCGCTGAGCAGCCGGGGACTGTGGGCCGGGCGGGAGCCATTCGGCAACTCCGTTCCGACCCGGTGGGACGGACCGGTTGCAGCGATCACCCGAGGCCGGATCAAGCCACGAATGTGGCGGACCTTCTGGTCCTCGGTACCGCCGGTGGTGCTCGACGTGCGCACCGGCGGCGGCCTGACGTTCGCGATGGGCATCGGCGAGGCCCCGGTTGGCCTGCAGGGAACCTTCTCGACCTGGACCAGCGGCAAGGCCCTGTCCGAGTTCGCCCACCGCCGGGCACCCCACCAGAGGGTGATGGCCCAGACCGCGGAACTCGACTGGTACTCCGAGGA
>JAQBEX010000156.1:0-12107 GCA_032123675.1 Actinomycetes bacterium | reverse complement strand
GGATGTGCGGGCCTTCATCGATGACTACCTGGCCCCTGAGTACCTCGGCTCCAGCAGCGCACGGACCGCCGCGGTGCTCACGGAGATTGCCACGCGCCAGCAGGGTTGAGCCAGCTTCCAGCCCCCGCCACTGCGACCGGGGCCCAGCTGCTGCTGCCGTCAGGGAAGCCTGCGCAGGGCCGTCTTGAGGCCCTTGCGGACATGCTCGAGAACCATGAGCCGGGCGGTGTACTTGTCGTTGGCTGGGATGATGTGCCACGGCGATCCGATCGAGGAGGTCCGCAGCACCATCTGGTCGACGGCCCGAACGTACTCGTCCCACTTCTCCCGGTTGCGGTAGTCCTCCTCGGTGATCTTGTGCGCCTTCTCCGGGGTGTTCTCCCGGGCCTGGAAGCGGGCCAGTTGCTCGTCGGCGGAGATGTGCAACCAGAACTTGGCAATGAAGAACCCGCGCTCCACGAGCTGGTCCTCGAAGTCGTTGATCTCGTCGTAGGCCCGCTGCCACTCGGCCGGGGTTGCGAAGCCCTCGATGCGCTCGACAAGCACCCGGCCGTACCAGGTTCGGTCGTAGATCACGAAGCGCCCCGCTGGCGGCAGGTCGCGCCAGAAGCGCCAGAGGTAGTGGTACTTGCGCTCCTCCTCGGTGGGTGCCGCGGTGGAGATCACCCGGTAGTCACCGGCCTCCAGTGCCTGGGTGATCCGCCGGATCGCGCCGCCCTTGCCGGCGGCGTCCCACCCCTCGAACGCCAGCACCGTGGACAGTTCGCGGTCGCGGGCCTGGCGGGCCAGGCTGTGAACCTCGCGCTGGAGCTTGTTGAGCTCCTTCTCGTAGGCCTGCTTCTCGGTTGTGGTGGACAGGTCGACGGTGTCCAGCACCGTGGTCTGTCGGTCCCCGGGTGAGAACAGCTGCTCGCTGACCTCGACGCCGGTGCGGGGCGCCTCGGCCAACCGTGCCGTGATCGCATTCAGGATGGTGCGCGCCACGGCCACGTCGCGGTAGCGCCTGTTCGCCGCCTCGATGACTGTCCAGGGGGCCCCGGCCACCGACGTGCGCCGCAGCAGCTGCTCAAGCTTGTGCCCGCTCTCCTCGAGCAGGTCCAGGGCGGCCCAGTCGCGCTGGTCGATGCGCCAGCCCTCATCGCGGTTCTTCTCGGCCTTCTTCATCCGCTTGCGCTGCTTCTCGGGCGAGGTGTGCAAGAAGATCTTGATGATCAGCATGCCGTCGGAGACCAGCAGCTCCTGCAGTTCGGCAAGGTGGTCGATGGATCGCTCGTAGTCGGCGTCGGACAGCTCGCCGGAGAGGTTCTCGTTCAGTGTTCGCATGATCCCGCCGGCCATCAACGAGATCCGGCCCTTGGGCGGCATGTCGCGCCACAACCGCCAGTACCGGGGGCGCATGGCCTCCTCATGGGTGAGCGGACCCATGACGTGGGTCTGGATGAAGCGTGCATCCATCCATTCGTTGATCCGGTTGACGACCTCGTTCCCGGCGATACGGTCGTCGCCGGCGATCAGCACCGACACCCCGAAGTCGGCGGAGCGCAGGTCGTACTGCGCGTTCACCAGATCCACGCGGAGCTGCGGCTCGACGGCCTTGAACTCCTCCTTGGACAGCTTGTTGCCGACCTCTGATGCCTCCAGCATGCGTGCTCCTCCCGGGCCCGGTACCTGGGCCGACCGTACCCCGGTGGTCCGGTCGGTGGCTGGGTGAGGCGGTCGCCCGAGGTGGTCGCCCGAGGCGGGTGGCTGCGGCGGGTGGCTGCCGCCGGTCAGGAACCGGGAGGATCCGGGGGCTCGTCCTCGGTCCGGAAGCCAGCCACGGCCGTGGGCAGCGTCGGGTAGACGTTCTGCGGGCCGATGAGCGCCAGGATTCCGGCGCGCTCGAGGAGCTCAGCCAACTCGACGTGCACCCGGGCCAGGGAGACCTGGATCCCTCGGCGCTGCAGCTCGCGGACGAGGGCCTCCATGGCCTCGACCGCGGTGGAGTCGGCATCGACGATGGCCTCGCAGTTGAGCAGCACGCGGCGCACTCCTGACCCGTTGGCCTGACGGTCGACTGCGCTCAGGACCCGGGATCGGAAGTCCTCAGCATTGGCGAAGAACAGCGGGGAGTCGTAGCGGAAGACCAGCAGTCCCTTGACCTGGGTGGCCGCCGGGTACTCGCCGATGTCGTGCATGCCCGCCAGTCCGGGAACGTGTCCGAGCACCGCCGCGTGCGGCCGGGCGACGCGCGCCAGCATGGCCACCGCAGACAGCAGAATCGCGAAGCCGACGCCGACGAGCAGGTCGAGGGCCAGGACGGCCACGAAGGCGGCGATGGCCAGCCAGAACTCGCTGCGCCGGAAGTCCCACAGCCACCTGAACTCCTGCCTGTCCACGATCTTGAAGGCTGCGAACACGACCAGCCCGCCGAGGGCAGCCATCGGGAAGCTTGCCAGCAGGGGAGCGGCGAACAGCAGCACGCACAGCACCGCGGCAACTGTGATCAGGCTGTAGGCCGGTGTCCGGGCCATCGAGACCCGGGCCAGGGCGGTGCGCGAGCCGCTGCTCGAGACTGGGAAGCCCGAGGTGATGCCAGCACCGATGTTGGCCACGCCGAGTGCGCGCAGCTCGGCATCGGCGTCGATCTCCTCACCCTGCTCTGCGAACGCGCGGGCGGTCAGGACGTTGTCGGTGAAGGCGACCACGGCAATCCCCAGGGCCGGGCCGAGCAGGTCCAGGAACGGCGCGACGTCGGTGGGGATGCTCAGCGCGGGCAGGCCCTGGGGGACCGTTCCCACGACGGTGACCCCGTACTGCTCAAGGTCGAACAGGCCGGTGACCAGCGTCGCTGCCAGGACGGCCATCAGCGGCCACGGGATGCGTGGCCACCGGGAGCTCCCGAGGAACAGCACGACGATGACCGACAGCCCGATCGCCGCAGTCGCTGTGTTCGCGTTGCCGAGCTGGCCGAGGGCTGACCAGATCTCGGTCAGGGGAGTGCCGCCGGCGACCGAGACCCCGAACAGCTTGCCGAGCTGCCCGGAGATCATGATCACGGCGACGCCGGCGAGATAGCCGATCAGGACCGGTCGGCTGAGAAGTGAGGCCACAATCCCCAGGCGCAGCAGACCCCCGATCAGGCAGATCCCACCGACCAGCACGGCGGTGAAGGCCGCCATCGCCGCATAGGTCACCGCGTTGCCGGCAGCCAGTGGAGCCAGGGCGGCCGCTGTCATGATGGCGGTGGTCGACTCCGGACCCACCGAGAGCAGCCGTGATGTGCCGATGAGGGCGTAGGCGAGCAGGGGCAGGATGCAGGCCCAGAGCCCGGTGACCGGATCAAGCCCGGCGACGGTCGCGTAGGCCATCACCTGGGGCACGAGGTAGGCCGCCACCCCCAGGCCGGCGAAGGTGTCGGGGCGCACGCAGGACCGGTCGAACCTGCGGATCCGCGGGTAGTTGTACGAAGCCGGCCGGCCGTTGCTCGCCACGGCCACCAGTGTGCTGCTCCGGACCGGTCGGATGCGGGCCTACGCTGGGCGCATGCAGGGATTTCCCGACCGAGGCGGCGAGTCTCGGGATCTCATGTCCGCCGACCCGACCGAGCGTGCCGCGCCCACGGAACCCGGGTCCGACGCCGAGTCGGTGACCGCGATCGTCGACCGCGCGCCGTTCGCCGATGCGTCCACCGTCCTGCACACCGAGGCCCTGCCCGTGGCGGCGGCCGCGTCTGTGGTCGACCCCGGGGCCGAGACCCAGGTGATCCCGCGGGCCGTTCCGACCGGGTCTGACCGGCGCCCCGACGAGGTCGCGACCCCCGACGCGAGTCCTGCTGCGCCCCGGGCGCTGGTCAGCCGCCGGGTGGCAGCCGAGATCGGGATGTACACGGGGGCCGGGTTGGTCCTCACGGCCATCGCCGGCGTGGTCATCCGGGGCTGGCCCACCTGGGATCCCGCCTTCCGCTGGGCGTTCATCGGATTGGGTGCCGCGGGCCTGGTCGCGGCCGGGCTCTTCATCCGACTTCCGTGGCGTCGGCCAATGAGCGACGAGCGGCGGCGGGCGGTGTCCGCGATGTTCACCACTGGCGTGCTGGTCGCCGGGATCAGCGTGGGCGCCGCGGCGGGGACCGCTCAGGGGGCTGCATCGCAGGGTAGTGCGGCCACCGCCCTACCGCTTGGCGCAGTGCTGGCCATGCTCCTGGTGAACCTCGTCGCCCGAACACCGGTGTCGGAGTCGGGGTTGCTGGCAGCGATCGCCTGGTCGGCGTGGATGGTCGTCCCGCCGGGGCCAGGCACGTGGGCGTTCCTGGCCGGTCTCGGGGTCGCGTGGGCCGGCCTGGGGATCCGCTGGGCCCGGGGCCAGCGCACGGCTGGCGCGCTGGGGGCGGGCCTGGCGCTCGTGGCATCTGTGGGCATGAGCGCGGGACCGTGGGCATGGCCGACGAGGGCCATGCTGGCCGCGGTCGCCGTGATCGGCCTCGGAGCCTTCCTGCGCGGCCGTCCCAACTGGTGGTTGGCACTCGGCGCGGGGGCGGCCACTGCGCTGGCTGCCGCGGTGGCTGGCGAGCTGGTCGGTCCGGTGCTGGCGCTGCTCATCGGCGGGTTGGCCACGATGGTCGTGTCGTGGATCGCCCTGCGCAGCGCCCGGCGCAGTTGACCCATCAATCCCTGCATGCACGAGGGGCCCCGATCCGGTGGGATCGGGGCCCCTCGTGTGAAAGCCAGGATGCTGGCGTCAGAGCGGGCGGACTGCGTCCGCCTGTGGGCCCTTCTGGCCCTGGGTGACGTCGAACTCAACACGCTGCTCCTCGTCCAACGAGCGGTAGCCGTCGGACTGGATGGCGCTGTAGTGAACGAAGACGTCTGCGGTGCCGTCGTCGGGGGCGATGAAGCCGTATCCCTTCTCGGCGTTGAACCACTTGACGGTGCCTTGTGCCATGGTGCTTCGTACTCCTCGTGCAGGGGTGATGTGAGCCGCTGCTCGACCAGGCTCGGCCAGCAGCGCCCACACCGTACCCCACCCTCTCAGGTGGTCACGCACGTCCGCGTCGGCCGTCGTGTCGGTCCGCGGGAGGCTGGTGCCGGCGGCTTCTCAGCTCGCGTTGGCCACCTTGTAGGTCAGCCACCCGCCGTCGAGGTTGACCACGTCGTAGCCGAGCTGGGTGAGCAGCATCGAGGCCGTGTGCCCACGCTGGCCGACCTGGCAGTAGACCGCGATCGGCACGGGGCGCCCGTCGGCATCCACGGGGATCTCGCCGTGTCGATCGCGCAGCTCGTCGACTGGGATGTTCACTGAGTCCTCGATGTGGCCCCGGCGGTGCTCGCCATGCGTGCGCACGTCGATCAGGTAGCGATCCGAGGAGTCGATCTGGTCCCAACCGATGACCGACGACGTGCCGTTCATGAGGTTGTCGGCGATGTAGCCCAACTGGTTGACCGGGTCCTTCGCCGAGCCGAACGGTGGCGCGTAGGCCAACTCCAGGTCAGCCAGCTCGTCGGCGCGGATCCCGCCGATGATGGCCGTTGCCAGGACATCGATCCGCTTGTCGGTGCCGGTGCCGCCGACAGCCTGGGCGCCCAGGATCTGACCATTGCTCGGATCGAACAGCAGCTTCAGGTTGATCAGCTCGGCACCGGGGTAGTACCCGGCGTGCGAACCGGGGTGGGTGTGGATGGCCTGGTAGTCGCGGCCAGAGGCCTTGAGGCGCTTCTCGTTGGCGCCCGTCGCGGCCACGGTGAGGCCGAATACCTTCACGATCGCGGTGCCGAGCACGCCGCCGAACCGGATCGACCGGCCGCCGATCACGTCGGCCACCAGGCGACCCTGCCGGTTGGCTGAGTTGGCCAGTGGGACCAGGGTCGGCTCGCCGGTCGTGGCGTCGGACTTGTCGACTGCGTCGCCGACCGCGTGGATGTGCGGATCCGAGGTACGCATCTGTGCGTCCACCTCGATGCCTCCGCGTGGCCCGAGCGCCAGGCCGGCCGCCTTCGCGAGCGAGACGTCGGGGCGCACGCCGATGCTCATGATCACGAGGTCGGCATCGATCTCGCGCCCGTCGGAGAGCAGCACGGTCTCCGGCCGGATCTCGGTGACCTGGACGCCCAGGGCGAGCTGGACGCCGTTCCTGGTCAGCTCCTTCGCGACGACTGCCGCCATCTCCGGATCCAGCGGGGCCATCACCTGGGTCCCGAGCTCGACCACGGTGACGTCCATGTTGCGCTCGCGCAGGCTCTCAGCCATCTCCAGGCCGATGAAGCCCCCGCCGACGACAACCGCCGAGCGGGCCTGGTCACCCACGGCCTCCTCGCTGGAGTCCAGGGCATCCTGGAGCGAGTCCACCGCCTGCTTGATGCGATCGGTGTCCTCGACGGTGCGCAGCGTCATGGCGCGCTCCACGCCCGGGATGGGCGGGACGATCGGGGAGGCTCCCGGCGAGAGAACCAGATGGTCATAGCCCTCGGTGTAGGACTCACCGGTGTTGAGGTCCTTGACTGTGACGGTGCGCTCCGCGGGGTCGATCGCCGTGACCTCGGAGAGCACCCGCACGTCCAGGTTGAACCGCGCCTTCAAGCTCTTGGGGGTCTGCAGCAGCAGGTTGCGGCGCTCCGCGATGGTGCCGCCGATGTAGTAGGGCAGGCCGCAGTTGGCGAACGACACGTAGCCGCTGCGCTCGAGGATCACGATCTCGTGGGACTCGTCGAGCCTGCGAAGGCGGGTGGCAGCAGATGCGCCGCCGGCGACTCCGCCGATGATGATGGTCTTCATGGGTACTCCTCATGTTGGTCCTCAGACATCTCAATGATACCCCGGGGGGTATGTGGGAAACCTGCTCGGGCACAGTGCGATGTCTCGTTCTGCTGCCGAGCCTATCGGCCACGTAGTCTCATCCCCGTGCTGATCCGACACCTCATCATCGGCGGGCTGCGGTCCTACCCGTCCGAGCCGCTGACCGTCCCGCTCGCCCCGCTGACCCTCGTCTTCGGACCGAACTCCGCGGGCAAGTCGAGCCTGTTGTCGGTCCTTCCGATGCTCGACCAGACCGCAGCACGTCCAGATGTGCTGACCATGTCCGGGGACCTCGTCGAGGGCGGCTCGTTCCGCATGGCGGTCCACAACCACGACATCGACACCCCCATGACGCTGGGGTTCGGCTGGACCTCGGCAGAGGGGGTCCCACGGCAGGCGGCGATCTCATTCTCCTGGGATCCCGCACGCCGGGCCGGCCTGCGGTCGCACACGGAGATCACCGATGGAGGGCAGTCGGGCGTGATCGAGGGTCCACGGCCCTGGGGTGACCAACCGGGCGTTGCGCTGCACCATCGTGTGACTGAGGAGTTCTGGGGGACGCTGGATCGGGTCTTCTTCGTCGGCCCGATGCGCCACCGCGCGACCCATGCGATCGCCGTGGGTCAGGGCTCGGCCGACTACGTCGGGCCGACCGGGGAGGAGATGGCCGCGATCCTGGCCCTGCGCCCGGAGCTCGAGGAGCAGGTGAACCAGTGGTGCGACCGGATGGGGCTGGGATACCGCGTCCGGATGCTCGACCCGGTCAGTGAGGAGATCGTGATGACGGCCGGTGAGTTCGCCGTCATGGCGCTGGAGGACATGCGCCACGACCCGCCGGTGCTGGTATCCCCGCGCGGCGTCGGCTACGGGATCGGCCAGTTGCTGCCGGTCGTCGTGCAGTCGCTGCTGGCCCGCGACGCGCTGGTGCTCATCGAACAGCCCGAGGTGCACCTGCACCCGCGCCTGCAGGCCGAGGTCGCGGACCTGTTCCTCGACACGGTCACCTCCGGACGGGCCCAGCTGCTGGTCGAGACCCACTCCGAGCACCTGGTGCTGCGCCTGCTGCGCCGTGTGCGTGAGGGCGCGCTGCGCCCGGAGGACCTCTCGATCCTGTACGTCGATCTCGATGATGACGGGGCGGCCTTCATCCGCCGGCTGGACGTGGACCAGGAGGGCGACCTCGTGGACGGCTGGCCCGGCGGGTTCTTCGACGAACGGCTGACCGAGGTCCTGGGTGGGCGCTCGTGACTGAGTCGTCCGAACTTGCCCGGCGCACGGTGGTGCGGATCGGGATCTCGACGACGGCGCTGGGCGACAGCTCCAAGGATCCGGCGCTGCGCCGTGCGATCCACGAGGAGCTGCTCGAGGACCTGGCCGTGCACGGCCGGCTCGTGTTCACGTCCCAGACGCACCTCGACCTGTTCATCGAGGCGGTGAAGTCGTTGCCGACGTCGTTGGCGAAGGCCTGGGAGGTGGTGCTGTCCAGCCGCCGGGTGGAGGTGGGCCTGGCGCGGCCGCCGCTGGCGGAGGTGCTCGGCGACATCCTGGACCCGGCGTGGATCGACTCGCAGTTGGCCGATGACCTCGAACTCGTGCTGGTCGAGGCCGACCAGGCCGAGCTGCTCGGCGTGGCCGAGGACGAGTTCTCAGCCACGACCCCCTCCGGGATGGTCGAGATCGGGCGGATCATGACGGCCGGGCGCACCTCGGTCCTGATGGCCGCCCGCCAGGTGCTCAACGCGCCACTGCGCGCAGGCGTCAATCGCGAGGTGGAGTGGACCGAGCGGTTCGGCCCGCTGGTGGAGTCGAGCAAGCCGTTGGTCATCTACGACAAGTTCGTGGGCCAGCAGACCGTCCGTCGCTACCTGCATGGCCAGGGCACCGGGGACGGGCTGACCTGGTTCCTGGCCCGCGTGGGGATGAAGCCCGGCCGCCGAGTGCGCATCATCACCGCGATCAGCGACACCGCCGACCGGGGGCAGCGATTCGACGAGGAGGCGATGGTGGCCGGCTTCCATCGGCTGATGGCCTCCATGGGAGATCGCGACCTGCGCCTCGAGCTCGTGCTGGTCCCGGAGAAGGTGCGCGGGGCTCGCGGCCAGGGAGTCGAGCGGTTCGGCCATGACCGCCATCTGCGGTTCGGGGAGCGGGCTGCCCTGGCCCTGGGTGCCGGGATGCAGACGTTCGCCAACGCGACCTTCCGCGAGACCGTCACCGTCGCCCGATTGCCGATCGCCGACGCCAAGGCCCGCGAGGAGAGGTCGCGCAGGGCCGCACTGCGCCCGCCGCCGATGGGTTGGCTCGGCTGAATGAGCCGCAGGGCAGGAGCCCGGGACCCGTCAAGAGCCCTGCAGCCTCCAGGTGTGGGCTGACCGGACAGGGGGCAGCCGTCGCGTACGGTGTCGGCCATGGCGCAGCGCAAGAACTCCTCACCTGACGACGCGGGATCCGCTGCTGGCCCGGACAAGCCCGCGGGCGTCGTGAAGAAGCCTGGCCGTGGCAAGCGGCCGATCTGGCTCGCGGCGCTCGCCGCAGTCATCACCGGCTTGGCGGTCTTCGGGATCTACACCCGTGAGAACAGCGCGTCGCCGGACCTGGACTCCCCGACGTCGCCAGCTGGGCTGTTCCAGGCGGCTCAGGCCGCGGGCACGTCGCTGACAGGAGTCGGGCGCACGATCGGGCTGTCCGAGCCCTGCACGGCGTGGTTGCTGGATGTTGATGGGCCTGCAGCCTCGCCGGCCTACGCGATCACGAACGGGCGCTGCGTGGGGGCAACAGACCGGGCAGGCGTTGTCAGTGATCAGGCCGTGGGCAACGCGGTCGTGGAGTTCAACGCGTTCGCGGCTCTGACGTCCGCGGTCCTCCCGGATCTGGTGCAGGCGCCGGTATCCGAGGTGGTGTGGGCCTCGACGCGCGGTACTGACCTGGCGGTCCTGCGCCTGGCGTCGACCTACGGCGAGCTCGCCGATCAGGGCGTCCGCGCGATCGAGGCAGTTCCGACCCTTGACCAGGGTGCCGAGATCCTGATCGCGGGGGTCCCGGTCGAGGACATCGCTGCGAGTGAGCAGTTCCTGCGTGGTAGCCGGTGCACCGTCGGGGAGACGACCGACGTGCTCGAGGACGGGTGGTTCTGGCGCGACGAGCAGGCGTCGGACTGCCACGGGATCCTTGACGGCTCCGGGGGCTCGCCCGTGTTCAACCCAGCAGGCAACGCGGTCGCGATGGTGAACACCAGCACGATCGGTGCTCAGGACCGTGCGGCCTGCTCCGATGGTCGGCCGTGTGAGGTCACCGACGGGGGCGTTGCGGTGAAGCCGGACACGAGCTACATGGTCGCTGTCGACGCCCTTGCTCAATGCTTCCCCGAGGGAGAGTTCACGCTCGGGGGCGCGTGCACCCTGGAGGACCCGAGCATGGTGGTCCCGGCGGTCGCCTCGGCCCAGGTCGCCAAGCCGGGCACGACGGTCGAGGTCCGGATGGACGGTCCTGTGCCCGACGGCGTCGACGTGCAGGTGAAGGAGGGCCCACTCGGGGAGACCGACTGCCTGGACCCCGAGGGGTGGGCGGACGGCACGGACATCGGGCGCGGCTCGGCGGGCGCGGGCTGGGGGTACTCAGTCACGCTGCCGGCGGAGGACGGCTACACGCTCGTCTGCGTCGGCGGCCCAGGCCAGTCCACGCAGATCGTCATCCAGGCCGATGGCACGGCGCCTGATCCAGCGACGATCGAGTTGACCCAGACCAAGGTTGATGGCGGCGTGCAGGTGCGGCCGGTCGCTGCCCCGCCCGAGCTTGTTGACTTCCGCTGGGTCCGCGGGCCCGCGGGCTCGATGGAGTGCGCCGTCGCTGAGGGCTACGTGCAGTACGCGGGCACGGCAGCCACGATCCCGGTCTCGGACTTGCCCAGTGCGGTCTGCGTGATCGGCATCGACGAGGCGGGCAACGAGTCCCCGCCGGTCAGGATCGAGGTTTCCTAGGCGCCGGTTGGCGCGGGTGCCACTGGCTCTGGATGTGGACCATCCGCCAGCGGAACTGTCGACGGGCGCCTTTGGACGGTTGGCTGACAGGATGGCCGCCATGACGACGCCCTCGACCGACAGCCTCCGTTCCGCCGTGGACTCCGCGATGCCGGGGGTTCGCGCCGACCTTGAGGATCTGGTCCGCATCCCGAGCGTGAGTCACGACGGAGCCAGCTCGCCGGACCTTGCGCGCAGTGCGGAGGCCATCGCGACCCTGCTCGCCGATGCCGGGATGCCCGATGTCCGGGTCCTTGATGCCGAGGACGGGGCCCCCGCGGTGGTGGCCCGGATCCCTGCTCCGGAAGGCGCGCCGACCGTGCTGCTGTATGCCCACCACGACGTGCAGCCAGGGGGCAACCTGCAGGACTGGGATAGCGACCCGTTCGAGCCGGTCGAGCGAGACGGGCGGCTGTACGGCCGGGGCGCCGCTGACGACAAGGCCGGCGTCATGGCGCACATCGGCGCGCTGCGGGCGCTGCAGGTGACCTACCCGGAGGGGCTGCCGGTGGGCGTCACGGTCTTCATCGAGGGCGAGGAGGAGATCGGGTCTCCGACCTTTGTACCGTTCCTCGAGGAGTACGCCGACCTGCTCGCTGCCGATGTGGTCGTGATCGCAGACTCAGCGAACTGGGAGGTCGGCATCCCGGCCTTCACGACCTCCCTGCGCGGGTTCGTCGAGTTGTTCGTGGAGGTGCGCACCCACGTCGGCGAGCAGCACTCCGGCGTCTACGGCGGGCTGTTCCCGGACGCGCTCATGGCCCTGTGCCGGCTGCTGGGTGGCGTTCTGGACGAGACGGGTGACGTTGCCGTGCCGGGCCTGGTGCACGGCCCGGTGCCCGAGGTTGAGGTCGATGAGGCGGCCCTGCGCGCCGAGGCCGGTGTGCTGGACGGGGTGGCGTCGATCGGGAGCGGGTCCGCTGCCGACCGGCTGTGGTCGCGGCCCGCGGTCACCGTCCTGGGCATCGATGCTCCGCGCCCCGAGGGTGCGGCGAACGTCCTGCTGCCCATGGCACGTGCGAAGGTGAGCATGCGGATCGCTCCGGGACAGGACCCGGTCGCGGCCCAAGGTGCGTTGGCCGAGCACCTGGTCGCCACGGCACCGTGGGGCGTGGCCGTGACCTGCGTGCCGGGACCCACGGGCACCGCGGTTGCGCTGGTCCCGTCGGGACCGCGGGCTGACGTCGCCCGCGAGGCGTTCACCGACGCGTGGGATGGCACCGCCCCGGTGCACATGGGCATCGGCGGCTCGATCCCCTTCATCGCGGACATCGCCGCGCAGTTCCCGGATGCCACGATCCTGGTGGTCGGCCCGGGCGACCC
>JAQBEX010000155.1:0-8549 GCA_032123675.1 Actinomycetes bacterium | reverse complement strand
CGCGCTGCTGGCGTCCGGTGATTCCGTGGACATCCCCGTGCAGGTGCGGGCTGGCGCCGTCGGCGACCAGTCCGTCGACGTGGCTGTCGCCAACGCAACTGGCCCCGAAGCCAACGCCGCGGACAACTCCGCCTCGGCCATCGTCACGACGATCGCGGCTGTGCCCGACCCTGACCCCACGCCGTCGACGACGCCCAGCCCGCCGGTGAGCCCCCCCGACTCCCCGGCTCCCCCCGACTCGCCGAGGCCGCCGGCTCCGGTGACAACCACGAAGGTCGTCAAGACCTACTTCCGTCTCTACTCCAAGAAGTTGACCAAGGTCCAGAAGCGCAAGCTCCGCAGGGCGGTCTCCGCCATCCCGGAAGGTGCCCAGCTGGCGGTCAAGGCTCGCGGGATGGTGCGCGCCGAAGGAGCGACCAAGGCCGACCGGAAGCGTGCCAAGCGGCGCGCCAAGGCGGTCAGGTCATACCTGAAGACCCGTGGCGTGCCGGGCAGCGCCATCAGCGTGAACAACAAGGGTCGGACCCGATCCCAATCGGCCAGGGCCCGACGCGTCAACGTCACGTTCACCTACACCACGAGCCCCAGCGGCTGATCCGCTCGCCGGCTCAGCGTGGCCGGCGTCCGCTCAGGGCAGGCACCAGTCGATCGGTTCCGCGCCCTGGGCAGCGAGTGCGGCGTTGGCGCGGCTGAACGGGCGCGAGCCGAAGAAGCCGCGGTCGGCTGACATCGGGCTGGGGTGCGCCGAGGTTATGGCCGGCACCGGGCCCAGCATCGGGGCCAGGTTCTGGGCATCCCGCCCCCACAGGATCGCGACCAGGGGTCCGCCGCGGGCGACCAACGCGCGGATGGCAGCCTCGGTCACCTCCTCCCAGCCCTTGCCCCGGTGCGAGCCCGAGGATCCGGGCGCAACCGTCAGGACCCTGTTCAGCAGCAGCACGCCCTGATCGGCCCAGGGCGTCAGGTCACCCGAGCCGGGTTGCGGGCAACCGAGGTCCTGGGCCAGCTCGCGGTAGATGTTCCCCAGGCTGCGCGGGATCGGCCGGACGTCCGGGGCCACGGAGAACGACAACCCGACAGCGTGGCCCGGGGTGGGGTAGGGGTCCTGGCCCACGATCAGCACCCGGACCTCGGCCATCGGCCGCCCGAACGCCCGGAGGACCCGATCACCCGCAGGCAGGTAGCTGCGTCCTGCTGCCAGCTCCGACCGGAGGAAATCGCCCATGGCGGTGATCCGGTCGGCCTGCGGCGCAAGGGCGGCCGCCCAGTCAGTGGCCACGAGGTCGGTCAGTGGGCGGCGGGGCGCGGGCTGGGCCGGGAAAGGGGGGTGGTCGGTCACGCCCGCGAGACTAGCCGGGAGCCGGGGCGCCGGGAGCCGGGGCCCGCGAGACTAGCCGGGAGCCGGGAGCCGGGAGCCGGGAGCCGGGAGCCGGGAGCTGCGAGCCTGAGCTGTGTGCACAGGAGTGGGCAGCCGGGCTACCTGGCCGGTTCCGCGGAACGGCTCAGGTCCGGTTCCGGTAGCTCGCCAGGTAGGCGGCCTTGCGGGCGCGCATGATCTCGCCCAACGGACGGTGATCGGCCAACGCCATCCACGGGTCGAAGTGATCGTGGGCCACGGTGTCGGGGTCCTCGTTGTGCGACAGCTCGAGGAACCCGACCGTGAGCCTCGGGCTGTCCCACTCCCGACGCCCATCTTCGATCGGCGTGGACTCGGGGTCTGTGTAGAACTGGGCCTGGATGACCCATCGCAGCGGTCCCCTGGCGACACGGCCGCGGATGTCGGCCCCCCAATCGCGCCACGCGAGTACGTCGCGTGCGGCGTGCAGAGGGGTGGCATGCACGTGTGCGGCGTAGGGGCCCCACGCGACGGGGGCGCAGCTGTGGAACTCGGAGGTGGCATATCCGCTGAACGGTCGGGCCAGGTCGGCGGCCTGCCGTGCCATCTCAAGCGGGCCGCGGACCGCGCCGTACTTGCCGACGAGGAGGTCCAGTACCGCCCGCTGCCCCCGCGGAGCCGCCGCCACGAGGTCGGCGAAGTCGCGGGAGTCCCGGAAGCCGAACGTGGGACGGTTGATGAGCAGGAAGTCCTGGCGGTCTGTCTGGCCGCCGAGCGCGCCCGGTGCGCCCAGCCCGCGAACTGACAGGGCGAACCCCCTGATGTCCGGGACCTGGTCAGCCTGTGGGGTCACCGAGCCGTTGGACATCCGTACCAGCGCATCGAACTCGCCGGGCTTGGCGAACAATCCCTGGGCCGCATGCTCCGGCAGTCCCGCGGGCACCGTCAGCGTGCCCGAGAGCGCCGCGATCTGCTTGCGGTGGAAGGCCCGTCCCGGCCCCTTCTTGGCGCTGACGCGGCTCTGCAGCGCTACGATCTGCTCGGTGAACGCGGCGTGCCGATCGGTTTCATCGTCGCCGATCTCCTCGGTCCAGCTCGTGCTCGGCGATCCCATGGGCCCAGTGTGGCGTCCTGGGTCGTCACGCGCCCGCGGGGGCGGGCTCGGCCTTGCGCAGCGTCTCGGGCATGACCGCGATGAACGCCAGCGTGATCAGCCCGACCACGACCCCGGCGGCGAACGCCCACTCGAAGCCCGCGGCGTCGGCCAGCGCACCGGCAATGAGCGGTCCGAGGATCCCGCCGAGGTCCCCCACCATCTGGTAGGCCGAGACGACCCTGCCCCCGGAGAGCCCGCGCGTGACATCGCCGACGACCGCAGCCGAGGCCGGGGCGAGGAACGCCGATGCGAGCCCGGACGCAGCCATCGCCAGCAGGAATCCGACGGCGCCGGTGTCCAGGGCCAGCAGGAGCATCGAGGCCGTCATCGTGCCGGCGCCCATGAGCATCGAGCCACGGCGGCCGGCCCGGTCGGTCCACCGACCCGCCGGGATCAGGGAGACGGCCTGGATCGCCGCAGCGCTCAGGAAGCCGAGCCCGACCAGACCCACGCCCTGCTCGAGGCCCTCGGTGACGAACAGCGGGACCAGTGAGATCCGCAGGCCGAAGACGATGAACCCGCTGGACAGGTTGGCCATGAGAGCCGCTCGGTAGGCGGCACTGCGCAGCGCGCGACCCAGCGAGGCCGGGCGGGGCTGGGGTTGTGCCTCGGGCTGGGGCTGGGGCGCTCCATCCGCCTCGGGTTCTGGCTGGGACAGCGCCTCGGCCTCGGGCTGTGGCTGAGCCGGCGAGGGTGCTGCGGTGCCCCCGGCCGCCTCCTGCGGGTCCCGCGACAGGAACCGGACGGCGAGCAGGCCGGCGACCACCAGGGTGACCCCGTACACGACGAACGGCGCCCGGATCGAGATCCCGACCACCGCCCCGCCGATCGCTGGCCCCGCGACACCGCCGAACAGGAAGCCCGCCTGGAACGCCCCCGATGCCCGTCCGCGCTGATCCGGACCGGCAGTGCGCAGCAGCAGTGCCATCGCCGAGACGGTGAACATCGACGACCCGATCCCGCCGACGCCGCGCAGCACCAGCAGCTGGCTGAAGCTCTGTGCCAGGGCCGTGAGCAGGGAGGACCCGGCGACGACCCAGATCCCGATCGACATGATCCGGCGCTCGCCCCAGCGGTCGACCATCAGCCCAGCGGGTGCCGCGGACAGCAGTCGCATGAGGGCGAAGCCGGAGATGACCGTCGACGCGAGGAAGGCCGAGACCCCGAACGTGCGGGCATACACCGGCAGCGCTGGGGCGGCAATGCCGTAGCCGAGGGCTACGGCGAACGCCACGAACGACAGGACCGCGACATCGCGGGGCAGCCCAGCCAGGTAGGGGGTCCGCCGGGCCAACGCGAACACCCGGTGACCCAACACGAGGTCCCATCCTGCCAGTGGATCGGCCACCATGGATCCATGCCCGTCACCGTGGAGGCCATCCGAGCGGCGCAGGAGACACTGCGGGGAGTGGCTCGCGTCACGCCCGTGATGCCGGCGCGGTACCTCGCTGAGCAGGTCGGGGGTCCGGTGTGGCTCAAGTGCGAGAACCTGCAGGTCGCCGGATCGTTCAAGGTGCGCGGGGCGCACGTGCGCCTGTCACGGCTCAGCGCGGAGCAGCGCGCCGTCGGCGTGGTCGCCGCCAGCGCGGGGAATCATGCACAGGGCGTCGCCAAGGCGGCCCGGGGCCTGGGCATCCGGACCACCGTGTTCATGCCGGTCGGGGCGCCGCTGCCCAAGCTGGCCGCCACCCGGGCGTACGGCGCGGAGGTGATCACCACCGGCAGCACGATCGATGATGCGCTCGAGGCGGCCACCGAGTTCTCCGAGCGCACCGGAGCGGTGCTGATCCACCCGTTCGACCACGAGGACATCGTCGTCGGCCAGGGGACGATCGGGTTGGAGATCCTGGAGCAGGTCCCGGACGTGCGCACGGTGCTCGTGTGCACGGGCGGCGGCGGGCTGGTCGCCGGGATCGCCACGGTCATGGCCGAGCTGGCACCCGCGGTACGGGTGATCGGCGTGCAGGCGGCCAATGCCGCGGCCATCCCGGCGTCGCTGGCTGCTGGTCATCCCGTCGCCCTCGAGCGCATGACCACGATGGCCGACGGGATCGCGGTCGGTTGCCCCGGCGTCGTGCCGCTGGCAATCATCGCCGATCGGGCGGTGGAGATCCGCACGGTCTCCGAGGAGGCGCTGTCCCGCGGGCTGCTGCTGGTCCTGGAGCGCTCGAAGCTCCTCGTGGAACCAGCAGGAGCGGCCGGCGTCGCTGCCCTGCTCGAGGACAGCTCGGGCATCGAGGCGCCTGTGGTCGTCGTGCTGTCCGGGGGCAACATCGATCCGCTGCTGCTGGCACGCGTGCTCGAGCACGGACTCGTCGCGGCCGGGCGCTACCTGGCGCTGCGCGTCCGGATCCCGGATCGACCCGGCGGCCTGGCCGAGCTCGTGGCGAGGGTCGCTGAGCTCGCGGCGAACGTCATCTCGGTGGAGCACCTGCGCACGACCCAGGGCCTGTCCGTCGGGGAGGTCGACGTGTCACTGCACCTGGAGACCCGAGGACCCGAGCACTGCGAGCAGGTGGCTGCAGGGCTTCAGGCCAGCGGCTTCCGGGTCCGACCCGAGCAGTGAGCCAGGTGCGTGCGGATCCTGGGTCCGACCCGAGCCATGAGCCGAGGCGGCCCGGCTCCCAGCCGTCAGCCGACGTACGGTGCGACGTTCGTGATGCGCGCGGTGACGTCCTTGCCTGCGGGAGTCGTGTAGGTGACCTCGTCGCCGACCCGTGCACCGTCCACCGCTGCACCCATCGGTGAGGACGGCGAGATGACGTCGACGTCGGTATGAGCGGCCTCCTCGCGTGACCCGAGCAGGAAGGTCATGGTGCGCCCGCTGTTCAGCAGCTCGACGCTGATGACCGTGCCGTGGGCAGCCTGGCCGTCCTCGGAGGGCGGGGAGCCGATCTGCGCATGGTCGAGCATCTGGCGCAGCTGGCGGATCCGGGCCTCGTTCTTGCCCTGCTCGTCCTTGGCCGCGTGGTAGCCGCCGTTCTCCTTGAGGTCGCCCTCCTCGCGGGCGGCCGCGATCCGCGCGGTGATCTCCGTGCGTGCCGTCGTCTGGCGCTCTTCGAGTTCGGCGGTCAGGCGGTCGTGGGCGTCCTGAGTCAGCCAAGTGGTCTGCGGGCTCTCGGCCACGGGGCTCTCCTGTGTGTGGGGGTCGACGGGCAGCGATCGGGAAGTGATTGGTCGTCGAGGGTAACACCGCGCACCGAAGGGGCGCCTGAGCGAACCCGCCCGCCACTTCAGCAGCTCCTGCGCAGCCTCCCGGCAACGCCGCCACGGGTCACAGGCGGCAGGCCACGGGGCACGGGGCACGGGCCGCGCGCCGCACCGACGCTCAGGGCTCCGGGCTCCACGGCTGTTCGGGGGCGATCACGCCCGGCCTGAACTGCGCCCCCGCGATCCCGGGCGGGGCCTGGTCCAGGCCACACCCCACCAGCTCGCCGACCAGGGCCCGGTACGCGGTGCGCATCTGGAACGTGTGGTACGTGCGGCCCTCGGCGGGAGGTAGCTCGACGACGGCGTACCCGACATCGAAGCCGTCCAGCGCCCGCGCGCGCAGGACGCACGTCGCCGGCGACACGTCGCGCCGCTCGACCTCGAACCCGATGTCCATCCGATCATCGGACACGGTCTTGTAGGACAGCACTCCCGCGTCGATGGCGGCATTCGACCACCGCAGCCCCAGGAACCCCACGAATGCGAGGAAGGCCACCCCGAGCCCGATGAGGACCGCAGGGACCCACGCCGGGCGATCCGTGATGCCGTAGCGCTCCTGGATGTGCGGGGGCCACTGGTTGGGGTGACCGGCCGTTCGTGCGGGGGACATGATGCTGCGACACTAGTACCTGCATCACGTGCGCAGGCTGGGAGGTTGGCATGAACGGAGTGCTGGCGGCGATTGTCGCGGCTGAGGAGATCGATCCCGCGACGGTGCGGCCGAGTCCCCTGAGCTCGATGATCTTCCTGTTCCTTCTGGTTGCCACTGGCCTGCTGATCTGGTCTTTCGTGCGGCACCTGCGACGCGCTCAGCAGAACCTGGGTCCGGCGCGCGAGTATCCGCAGGGCACGCCCTCGGGCCCCGCATCGCCAACAGCAGGCCCCGGGCCGGTCGAGGGCGACGCTCGCTGATGTCCACGGGTGGTTCCTGGACCGATCCGCGCCGGCTGGGCTTCCACGCCCTGACAGTGCTTGCGGTCCTGGTCTGCATCGTGGCCGCGCGGTGGCAGTGGGACCGGGCCAGCAGGACCGAGGCTGATGCGGTCCCCGAGGGACCGGTGGTGGAGCTGTCCTCGCTCGACCCGGCCAGCACCTTCAGCGGGATGAGCGTGCGCATCAATGGCACGTTCGACCCCGCCAACGAGGTGCTCGTCGATCCGCGCCCACGCGAGGGGCAGGACGGCTCCTGGGTGCTGACTCCGATGCTGCCCGCGCCGACCGCGGGCGAGGACCCGGCCGCGGTCGACCAGGCAGCGGTCGACCAGGCAGCGGACGCGGTCGGAACCTCGGTCGCGGTGGTGCGCGGGTGGGTGCCGCGGGGACAGCGACCGGCGCCGCCGCCGGCCGGGATCGTCGAGGTCGTCGGGGTTCTGGTTGCCGATGCGCGCCGACCGGGTGCCGTGGTCAGCACGAGTGATCCGCCCACGGTGGTCGCCGTGGACACCGGTGCCCTGTCCGCGCACGCGGGCTACTCCGTTCGCTCGGGATGGTTCGCCCTGACTCAGATGCAACCTGCGGGCGAGGGTCAGCCGTTGCCGCTGCTGGTGGCAGAATTGCCGGGTGCCGACGTGGGCCTGAACTGGCGCAACGCGGCCTATGCGACCCAATGGGTCGTGTTCGCCGGGTTCGCAGTCTTCTTCTGGACCCGTTTCCGGCGCGAGCACGTGACGCCGTCCCTCGAGCAGGAGATCCCCCGATGACCACGCACACAGCCACCGCACCTGCGCGGATCCTGCAGTCCGGGGCCTACAAGCGCTTCCAGGCGATGGCGTGGATCACCGGGGTCCTGCTCGCCGTCATGACCGTGGTCGGGCTGCCGTGGAAGTACCTGCTCGGCCATGACGGCTCACTCTGGTACGCGATCGGGTGGCAACTGCACGGATTTCTCTACATGCTCTATCTCGTGACCGTGCTCGACGTGGCGATCCGGGCTCGCTGGAGCCCGGGCCGGACCGTGCTCGTGGCCCTGGCCGGGACGATCCCGTTCATGTCCTTCGTCTTCGAGCGCCGGATCACTCACCAGCTGCAGGCTCAGGCCGCGGCGTCGTGAGCGTCCCTGAGGTCCCGCCCGGTGACGACGTCGAGCCGCTCGGCGCCGCGGGGAGGATCCTGGTTTCCGACGCAGACCGTGCCCGGATGGCCGAGGTGATCGGCGATGCCTACGCCGAGGGCCGTCTGACCCCCGAGGAGTACGAGGATCGGCTGACCGCGACGATGGGCGCGCGAACGGCTGCCGACCTCGTCCCTGTGGTCGACGGGCTCCCGCCGGCCACGGTCGCCGCGGCGCTGGCTCCGCTGGTCGGCGTGGATGTGACACCGCTGCCGGCCACGGCGGGGACCACGGCCGGGTGGCATGCGCCTGCAGGGGCGCAGTCGTCATCCTCGTCGGTGATCGCTGTCTTCGGCGGGGCGACCCGCAAGGGGGAGTGGATCGTGCCGGCGCAGCTCACGGCCTTTGCGATGTTCGGGGGAGTTGAGCTGGACCTGACCCGCGTCACGTTCGCGCAGCAGGAGTCCGAGATCGTGGCTGTGGCGGTCATGGGTGGGGTGGAGATCACCGTGCCGGAGGGTCTGACGGTGCACGTCGACGGCGTGGGCATCTTCGGCGGGTTCGACCAGAAGGCTGAGGGCCCGGGGCAGCCCGGTGCCCCCGTGCTGCGGATCAAGGGCGCGGCCTTCTTCGGCGGCGTCGAGGTCAAGCGCAAGTCACGCAAGAAGCGCCTCGGCGGCACGGACCGTCCGCAGCTGCCAGGGGCCTGAGTCCCTGGGGCGCGGCAACGTGCCCCCCAGACGCACTCCCCAGACGCGCCGCCGGTCGGACGCACCGCCGGTCCGTCGCGTCGGCGG
>JAQBEX010000154.1:0-16638 GCA_032123675.1 Actinomycetes bacterium | reverse complement strand
AGCAGGCGTCGATCCTGGTGTCGACGGTCCCGGCGTCCGCCGGTGCGGACCTGGCCGCGGCCGTCCCCAGCGAGCCCGGGTGGCTCCTGGATGTCTCGTACTCGCCGTGGCCGCCCGCCCTGGTCTCCGCGTGGATGGCCCAGGGGGGGCTCGCCGTCGCCGGCGACGAGATGCTGCTGCACCAGGCCGTCGCGCAGGTCAGGCTCATGACGGGCCGCGCGCCGGACGTGTCGGTGATGCGTGCCGCCCTGCGCGATGCACTGGATCGCAGCGGGGGTGCTCACGCCGCCCCGGGCCGTTCTCCCGCCTGATCTCCACAACCCCGTGGCTGGGGTGTGTGGGATGAGTCGGATCACTGACAGAATCGCCGATCGTGGATCCCGTCGAGGTTGTCGCCACCGTCGTCATCACACTCGCGGGGTTGGCAATCGGCTCATTCCTCACTGTGGTCATCCGGCGCGTGCCGCGTGCGCAGTCGATCGGGTCGCCGCCGTGGCACTGCCCGCAGTGTGCCGCCGAGATCCGGCGCAGGGACAGCATCCCGGTGCTCTCCTGGCTCGTCCTCCGGGGCCGGTGCCGGGACTGCGGAGCACGCATCAGCGCTCGCAACCCGGGCGTTGAGCTCCTCACGGGTCTGCTGTTCCTGCTGATGGCCCGCACGTTCGGTCTGACGTGGGAGTTGCCGGCATACCTCTACCTGACGACCGTGGGCGTCGCCCTGACCTTCATCGACCTCGACACGAAGCGTTTGCCGAATGCCCTCACTCTTCCGTCCTACCCGATCCTGGCCGGCCTGCTGCTGATCCCAGCAGCGGTGGATGGATTGTGGGGCGACCTCGGGCGGGCGGCGCTGGGGGCAGCAGCGCTGTTCGCCTTCTACCTCCTGCTCGCGCTCGTGTATCCCGCCGGGATGGGGATGGGTGATGTCAAGCTGGCAGGCGTGCTCGGCATGGCCCTGGGGTGGCTCGGGTGGGGGGAGTGGTTCGTCGGCAGCTTCATGGCGTTCCTTCTTGGCGCCGTCGTGGGACTCGGCCTCATGCTCGTCCGGGCAGCGGGCCGCAGGTCAGCGATCCCGTTCGGCCCGTTCATGCTGGCGGGAGTGTTGATCGCGGTCCTCTTCGGGACACAGATCGCCGACTGGTACGCAGGCCAGCTCGCGGTCTAGGGCGGAAGACCGGCAACGCCCGCGCGTCAGCCGGATCCCACCGCCGGACGGGGCCTGCGCGACGGCGAGGGGCGGGCGCCCCGGCCCGCACATGACAGAATCGGACAATGCTCCGATGGCTCACCGCTGGCGAATCCCATGGCCCGGCCCTTGTCGGCATCCTCGAGGGGATGCCCGCTGACGTTGCGATCACGACCACCGACATCTCCCGGGAGCTCCAGCGTCGCCGCCTGGGCATCGGGCGCGGCGCCCGGATGAAGTTCGAGGCCGACGAGGTGCGCGTGCTCGGAGGGGTCCGGCACGGCCGGACGATCGGTGGCCCGGTGGCCGTTGAGGTGGGCAACAGCGAATGGCCCAAGTGGGTTGAGGTGATGTCAGCCGACCCGGTCGATGGCGACGTGCTGGCCGCGTTGGCACGCAATGCCCCGTTGACCCGGCCCCGCCCGGGTCATGCCGACCTCGCCGGCATGCAGAAGTACGGCTTCGAGGAGTCCCGTCCGGTCCTCGAGCGGGCCTCGGCCCGGGAGACCGCCGCTCGCGTCGCGCTCGGCGCGGTCGCCAAGGCGTTCCTGCATGACGTCCTGGGTGCCAGCGTCATCAGCCACGTCGTTGAGCTCGGAGCCGTGGCGGTCCCGCCGGACACTGCGCTGCCCGGGCCGGACGACCTGGATGCCATCGATGCCGACCCGGCCCGATGCGCCGACCCCGCCACCGCAGCTCGGATGGCCGAGGAGGTCGAGGCAGCCCGGCGCGACGGGGACACCCTGGGCGGCGTCGTCGAGGTGGTGGTGGACCAGTTGCCGCCCGGGCTCGGCTCACATGTGCACTGGGATCGTCGCCTCGACTCGCGGCTGGCCGCCGCACTGATGGGCATCCAGGCGATCAAGGGCGTCGAGGTGGGGGACGGATTCCAGCTGGCCCGCACCCGCGGCTCCCTGGCCCACGACGAGATCCTCCCCGACGGCCCCGGCCGCGTTCGCCGTGCCTCGGGCCGCGCCGGCGGGACCGAGGGTGGGATGAGCACCGGTGAGCTGCTTCGCGTCCGGGCAGCCATGAAGCCGATCGCCACTGTTCCCCGGGCGCTGCGCACCGTGGACGTCTCGACCGGCGAGGAGGCCCGCGCCAACAACCAGCGCTCCGATGTGTGCGCCGTGCCCGCAGCCGGGGTCGTCGCCGAGGCGATGGTTGCCCTGGTGGTGGCTGACGCTGTTCTCGAGAAGTTCGGGGGCGACAGCGTCGCGGAGACCCGGCGCAACGTCGAGGCCTACCTCGCCGATCTGGCCATCCGATGACCGCACCGGTCGTCGTGCTGGTCGGCGTGCCGGGCGCAGGCAAGTCAACAGTGGGCCGGGCGCTGGCCGAGCGACTCGGCGTGACCTTCCGGGATACCGATGCCGACATCGAGGCGAGCACCGGGCGGACCATCGCCGACATCTTCGTCGAGTCCGGCGAACCGGAGTTCCGCCGGCTCGAGGCGGCAGCGGTGGCGGCAGCACTGCGCGACCATGCGGGAGTCCTGGCGCTTGGCGGCGGCGCGGTGACCGATCCCGCGACGCAGCAGCGCCTCGTGGGCGAGCCGGTCGTGTGGCTGCGTGTCGGCCTGGCATCCGCGTCACAGCGGGCTGGCCTGTCCGGGGCTCGGCCGGTCCTGTTGGGCAATGTGCGGGCCCAGATGAAGGGCCTCATGGATGCGCGGGCCCCGCTGTACACCGACGTCGCGCGGCTGATCGTCGACACCGACGCACTGAGCGTCGAGGAGACGGTGAACGAGATCGTTGCCGGCCTGGAACTCGCCGAGCCGAGCGTTCTGTCCGTTCCAGACCCTGACCAGGAGGTCAACCAGTGACCGACGCCACCAGGATCACCGTCGATGCGGAGCGGCCCTACGAGGTCGTCGTCGGGCGGGGGCTGCTCGGTGAGCTGCCCGCGATGCTCGGCTCGCAGGTGCAGCGCGTCGCGATCATCCATCCAGCGGCGCTGCGCACGTCTGCGGAGGCCATCCGAGAGGACGTCGCAGCAGCCGGGTACACCGCGATCCTGCTCGAGACCCCCGACGCGGAGGAGGCCAAGACCGCTCAGGTGGCCGCCTTCTGCTGGGGGGTGCTCGGACAGGCGGGCTTCACCCGGTCCGACGCCATCGTCGGCGTCGGGGGCGGCGCCACCACCGACCTCGCAGGGTTCGTTGCCGCGACCTGGCTGCGCGGCGTGCGGGTGGTGCACGTCCCCACCACGCTGCTCGGGATGGTCGATGCAGCGGTGGGGGGCAAGACGGGGATCAACACCCCAGAAGGGAAGAACCTCGTCGGGGCGATCCACGAACCGGCGGGGGTCCTCTGCGACCTGAACTCACTGGAGACCCTTGCCCGCAACGATCTCGTGGCCGGCATGGCCGAGGTCATCAAGGCGGGCTTCATCCGGGACACGACGATCCTCGACCTCGTCCAGGCCGATCCTGGCGCCGCGGTCGACCCGACAAGCCCTGCGCTCCGCGAACTGATCGAGCGGGCGATCAGGGTCAAGGCGGACGTGGTCGCAGGAGACCTGCACGAGACCTCCCGGGCACCCGGGGGCCGGGAGATCCTCAACTACGGCCACACCCTCGGCCACGCGATCGAGCGGGCCGAGCGCTACCGATGGCGACACGGCGCGGCCGTGTCCGTGGGCATGATGTTCGCCGCCGAGCTGGCCTGCCTCGCGGGCCGGATCAGCGAGCAGGACGTCGACCTGCACCGCGAGATCCTCACCTCGATCGGCCTTCCGGTCACCTACAACGGCGACTGGCCCCAGCTCGCCGAGGCCATGATGGTCGACAAGAAGGCCCGCGGAAGCCAACTGCGATTCGTCATCCTCGAGAGCATCGGCTCGCCGATGTTCCTCGACGGCCCGGACCCGGCCATGTTGCTCGCGGCCTACGGCCAGATCGCCGACTGAGCGTCGCAGGATCTGGATAGGGTCACCACCATGGCGGTGACCGAGTTGCGTGACGTGCTGGTGCTCAACGGCCCCAACCTGGGCCGGCTCGGCTCGCGTGAGCCCGACGTCTACGGGTCGACGTCCTTCGACGAGCTCGCCGAGATGTGTCGCGAGTGGGGACGTGTCCGGGGGATGGCGGTGGACGTCCGGCAGACCGACTCGGAGTCCGAACTGATCGGCTGGCTGCACGAAGCCGCCGACGCCCGGATCCCCACCGTGCTCAACCCCGCTGCCTTCACCCACTACTCCTACGCGCTTCGGGATGCGGCCGCGATGCGGACGGCTGCGCTGATCGAGGTGCACCTGAGCAACCCGCACGCGCGCGAGGAGTTCCGGCACACCTCGGTCATCTCCGCGGTCGCCAGCGGCGTAATCGCCGGCTTCGGCGTCCGCTCCTACGAACTGGCCCTGGACGCACTGACGACCACCACGACCTGAACCGCCGGGGTCAGCCCACGCCAGCCCCCGCCCACCCTCCCGGTTCCGTTCCCCCTCCGCGGGAGGATGGGCGCAACGCTGGAGGGCCAACGAGCAGGGGGCGCGGCCCGACGATTCGAGGGTCGTGGGGGCTTGCCGTTACCCTTGGGGTCTTGGGCATCGCCCCACCCCGCCACCAGAATCAACTTGGGAGAACCATGGCCACGACCAATGACCTGAAGAACGGCATCGTGCTCAACATCGATGGCCAGCTGTGGACCGTGGTCGAGTTCCAGCACGTCAAGCCCGGCAAGGGGCCGGCCTTCGTGCGGACCAAGCTGAAGAACGTGCTGTCCGGCAAGGTCGTGGACAAGACCTTCAACGCCGGCGTGAAGGTCGAGACCGCCAACGTCGACAAGCGCGACATGACCTACCTGTACAAGGACGGCGAGGACTTCGTCTTCATGGATCAGCAGGACTACGACCAGATGCACGTCGGTGGCGACGTGGTCGGGGGCGCTGCCAAGTACCTGCTCGAGAACCAGAATGCCCTGGTGGCCACGCACGACGGCCTGCCGCTGTACGTCGAACTGCCTGCGTCTGTCGAGCTCGTGATCACCTACACCGAGCCAGGTCTGCAGGGGGATCGGTCCACGGGCGGCACGAAGCCGGCCACCCTCGAGACCGGCGCGGAGATCCAGGTCCCGCTGTTCGTCGAGCAGGGCACGACCGTGAAGGTGGACACCCGCGACGGGTCCTACCTCGGCCGCGTGAACTGACCCGTGACCGCACGCGGCAAGGCGCGCAAGCGCGCGCTGGACATCCTCTACTCCGCGGACCTGCGCGGGGTATCACCAGTGGTCGTCCTTGCGGAGGGGCCCATCTCCGAGGGCGCAGCCAAGGCGCAGCCGCGCAATCCGTACATCACCACGCTGGTCGAGGGCGTGGCCGACCATCAGGTGCGCATCGACGACCTTCTGAGCACCTACTCCTCCGGATGGGCGCTGGACCGCATGCCAGCCGTGGACCGCAACGTCCTGCGGATCGGGGTCTTCGAGCTCCTGTGGTGCGACGACGTTCCCGACGCCGTCGTGATCGATGAAGCCGTGGGTCTGGCGCGCGGGCTGTCCACCGACGAGTCCCCAGCGTTCGTCAACGGGGTCCTGGCCCGCATCCTGGACCTGCGTCCCCGCCTGGCGGTCTGAGCAGTCGGCTTCACTGGCCCGGAGCACCCGATCGGGTGCGTGGGGCCCCGCACTGCATCACATCGGTGCCCCGGGTGGGATTCGAACCCACACTGGACGGTTTTTGAGACCGCTTCCTCTGCCGGTTGGGATACCGGGGCGTGGGTGACCATGGTAGTCGAGGGGATCGGTGCCCCGGGCGCCCACGGGCCAGCGCCACAGCGCGTGGTCGGTCAGAACCGGAGGTCGCCGGTATCGTGGCTGTGTGCCTGCTCGTGTCGTAGTCGTCGAGGACGAGGCCCTGATCCGCCTCGACCTGGTCGAGATGCTGACCGAATCGGGCTACGAGGTCGTGGGCCAGGCGGGGGATGGGGAGACCGGCATCCGCCTGGTCCGCCAGCTGCGCCCGGATGTCGTGCTGATGGACGTCAAGATGCCCGTGCTGGACGGGGTGTCGGCTGCTGAGTCGCTCGTCGGGGATGGCATCGCCCCGATCGTGCTGCTGACGGCCTTCAGCCAGTCGGAGCTCGTTGACCGAGCCCTGGCTGCCGGCGTCCAGGGCTATGTGGTCAAGCCCTTCACCGCCGCTGAGCTTCGTCCCGCGATCGAAGTCGCTCGGGCCCGCTTCGCTGAGTTGGCAGAGCTGCGCACCGGGTTGGCGGACCTCGAGGGGCGGCTGGAGGCCCGCAAGTCCATCGACCGTGCCAAGTCCGCGCTGCAGGCGCGTTTCGGGTGGAACGAGCAGGTTGCGTTCTCGTGGCTGCAGCGCGCCGCCATGGACGAACGGGTGCCGATGGCCGACGTGGCGCGTGCGGTCCTGGAGCGAGGTGACGCGGTCGATCCCGCCTGAACGCAGCGCCTTCCTGCCAACGGACCCGTCGATGCGGTAGTTTCCCGAGGGCGGGGACCTCGTTCGGACGCGTTGTGCGACTTCCGGAAGGAGAGTCATGCCCACCAGATTCACCATCGGCGCGGCGGCCGTGGTCTCGATCCTGGCGCTGGCAGCCTGCACGAACTCCTCGGACAGCACGCCTGACGGGGCAGGCAACGTCCCCGAGGGATCCCTGGTGATCTCCAGTGACCTGCCCCTGCAGGGTGCCGCTGCCGCTGCGTCCGAGTCGACCAACAACATGATCAGTCTGTACCTCGAGCAGGAGGGCAATCTGGCCGGGGAGTACCCGATCGAGTTCCGGACGTACGACGACTCGTCGGAGGAGAAGGGCGCGTGGGACGAAGCCACCTGCGCCAGGAACGCCCAGGTGCACGTCTCTGACCCGAACGAGATTGCCGTCATCGGCCCGAACAACTCCGCCTGCGCGAAGATCATCGTCCCGGTGCTGAACCAGCATCCGGACGGCCCCATGCTGATGGTGTCCCATGCCAGCACCAATCCGGGCCTGACGAAGGACTGGGCCCCGGGTGAGCCGGAGATCTACTACCCAACGGGTGATCGCAACTTCGCCCGGGTTGTGACCACCGATGACTACCAGGGCGCTGCTGCGGCACAGTTCATGGCCAAGGAACTGAAGGTCAAGAAGTGCTTCGTGATCAACGACCTGGAGACATACGGGCAAGGATTGGCCAAGGCGTTCGTCGATGAGGCTGCGAAGCGCGACATTGAGATCCTCGGCAACGAGCCGTGGGATGCAGGCCAGGCCGACTACGCAGAGCTCTTCGAGCTGATCAAGATCTCGAAGCCTGATTGCCTCTACATCGCCGGCACCTACGACCAGAACGGTGGCCAGCTCATCCGGGACAAGGTGGAGTTCCTCGGCGACAACGAGTCGGTCATCACGATGGCCCCCGATGGCTTCACCGGCTATCCGGAGTTCCAGGACCAGCCTGAGGCGCAGGGTGTCTATCTGACGTTCGCAGGACAGGATCTCGGCTCGCTGACCGAGGAGGGAAGCCTGGCTGCGGCCCTCACGAAGGCCTATGAGGAGAAGTTCGGCGAGCCGCCGGTCTCCACCTCGGGGTTGTACGCGGTTGCCGCCGCTCAGGTCATTCTTGAGGCGATCGCCCAGTCTGACGGGACTCGCCAGGGGGTCACGGAGGCGGTGTTCGGTGCGAAGGGCATCACGATCCCCGCCGAGGAGTCGGTCCTCGGCAAGGAGATCACCATCGACCCCGAAACCGGGGACATCGACAACAAGGACGTCACCGTCCTGCTCATGCAGGACGGGCAGGAGTCGTTGGTGCAACCCTGGCGGGTTCGGTGAATCTCGTCTGAGGGATGCGTTTGGGCTCCGCCGGGGGATCTGTGACCAAACCGTTACCCCCATTGAGGCGGTTTCGTCAGGAAGGCGCCTGAGGGTCAGGTAGGTTCCGCCCCACGGTGCCCGCTTGTGCGTGCACGGAGCCGATACTCGAAGGAACGGACGAACATGGGAACATCTGTCAAGATTGGGGCGGCCCTCGCGGCCTCGGCCCTGGTGCTGACCGCCTGCAGCAGCGGCTCGTCTGAGGAGGCTACTGCGTCAGCGGCGCCTTCCAGCAGCGCTTCCTGCGAGGCCGACGGCACGCTCAAGCTCGGCGCCATCCTGCCGCAGACCGGCAGCCTCTCCTACCTGGGCCCGCCCGAGTTCGCGGGAGTCGACCTCGCGATCGCTGAGGTGAATGACGCGGGCGGCGTGCTTGGGGAGCAGGTCGAGGTCTTCCGCGCCGACTCCGGTGACACCACGACCAGCATTGCGGTCACGGCCGCGGACGAGCAGCTCCAGCGCGGCGTCGACGCCATCATCGGTGCGGCGTCCTCAGGCGTGTCGCTGACGTTCATCGACAAGGTGACGCAGGCAGGTGTCATGCAGTTCTCCCCGGCGAACACCGGGCTGGTCTTCAGTGACTACGACGACAATGGCCTGTACTTCCGCACGGCGCCGTCCGACCTCTTCCAAGGCGCGGTGCTCGCCGAGGTCGCCGCCAGCGACGGGATTACCAAGCCCGCCGTGCTCGCCCTCCAGGACGCGTACGGCGAGGGTCTGGCCGGCTCCTTTGCGGACAACTTCACCGCGGCTGGCGGTACGCTCGCACTCGATCCCGTGATCTACGATCCCCAAGCCCCCTCCTTCGAGGCCGAGGTTGGCCAGGCGAAGGCGAGCGACCCGGATGCAGTCGTTCTGATCGGCTTCGAGGAGTCCAAGAAGATCGTCCAGGAGCTCATCAAGCAGGGAATCGGACCGGACAAGGTCCAGCTCTACCTTGTGGACGGCAACCTGAGCCAGACCCTCGGCGACGGACTCCCCGACGGGATCCTCGAGGGTGCGAAGGGAACCCAGCCTGGCGTCGAGTCATCCGACGAGTTCCGGGCAGCGCTTCTGGATATCGACCCGGATCTGGTCGACTTCAACTACGCCCCGGAGTCCTACGACGCCGTGACCACGATCGCCCTCGGAGCAGAGTTGGCGCAGTCGGATTGCGCGGCCGACATCGCGGCGGTGCTGGTCGAGGTCACCAACAACGGTGCCGAATGCACCAACTTCGCCGACTGCAAGGCGAAGATTGACGCCGGCGAGGACTTCAACTACAACGGCCAGTCCGGCCCGATCTCCTTCGACGAGAACGGCGATCCCTCCGAAGCCACGATGGGTGTCTACATCTACGGGGCTGACAACCAGTACACGTCCGATGACTTCGTCTCGGGCCAGGTGCCGTCCGGATCCTGATCTGACGCGCAACAACAGCGGGGCCCCTCCACGTTGGGAGGGGCCCCGCTGTTGTTGCGCCCAAGAGCTCGGCACGGCCCCGGTCCGACCCGGCGCACGAGAAGCGCGCGGTCGGAGCCGCGTCGGTGGATGGCACCGGGGGAGTTCCGCCCGCCACCGTTGCAGACTGCCCGAGGGGCGCTGCGACGCTTCAGGCCTTGGCCAGGGTCCCCAAGTAGAGCTCGATGACCTTGGGGTCGTTCGCCAAGCTGCGGCCAGTCCCGGTGTAGGCGTTGCGGCCCTGGTCCAGCACGTATCCACGGTCGACGATCTGCAGGCACCGACGCGCGTTCTGCTCGACCATGATCACGGTCACCCCCGTTGCGTTGATGGCCTTGACCCGGACGAAGACCTCGTCCTGCAGCTGCGGCGAGAGACCGGCGCTGGGTTCGTCGAGCAGCAGCACGCTGGGCTCCATCATGAGGGCGCGACCCATGGCCACCATCTGGCGCTCGCCACCGGAGAGCGTCCCGGCGCGCTGTCGGCGGCGATCGGCCAGCGCGGGGAAGATGTCGGCCACCTTGGCGAAACGCTCGGGCACCTTGTCGGGCTCCTGGTAGCCGCCCATCTGCATGTTCTCCTCGATGGTCAAGGACGGGAAGACGTTGTTGGTCTGGGGGACGAAGCCGACCCCGAGTTTCACCAGTTTGTCGGCGCGCAGGTTCGTGACCTCCTCCCCGCGCAGCGTCACCTGGCCGCTGCTGATCTTCACCAGGCCGAACAGTGCCTTGAGGAGGGTGGACTTCCCGGCTCCGTTGGGGCCGATGATCCCCACCATCTCACCGTCGTGGGCGTAGAAGTCGCACCCGGTGAGGATGTTCACCCCCGGCAGGTAGCCGGCCACAAGGTCGTCGGCGATGACCAGCGCACCGGCGCTGGCGGTCTCGTGCTTGGTGCGGTCGACCAGCTCCGTTGCTCCATGGGCCTTGATGTCCATCGAGGCGTCGACCTGCAACTCACGCATGAACTCCGGGGAGCCCGGCTCCACGTCCTGCGGACCGTGCTCGGGATCGATCGGCCGCATCATTCCTCCTGAAGGCTGTCGCCGGACTCAGTGAGAGCCTGGTCGTGATGGGCCCCGAGGTAGGCGTCGACCACGACGCGGTCGGCCATGACCACCTCCGGGGGGCCCTCGGCGATGATCCGTCCCTGAGCCATGACGATGACCCAGTCGCTGATGTCGCGCACCATGTCCATGTCGTGCTCGACGAACATCACGGTCATGCCTTGCTCGCGCAGGTCCTTGATGTGGCCCAGCAGCGACTGCGTCAGCGCCGGGTTCACGCCAGCCATGGGCTCGTCCAGCATCACCATGACCGGGTTCGTCATCAGGGCGCGCGCCATCTCGAGCAGCTTGCGCTGACCGCCAGAGAGGCTCCCGGCGAAGTCGTCGGACTTCTCCGCGAGGTTGAACCGGCTGAGGATCTCCCGGGCGCGGGTGGTGTTCGCCGCCTCCTGGCCGCCCCACAGCGCCTTGACCAGGCCGGCGAAGAACGCCTCGCCGCGCTGGCCGGTGGCCCCGAGGCGCATATTGTCCAGGACGGTCATCCGGGACAGCGCCTTGGTCAGTTGGAAGGTCCGGACCATCCCGAGCCGGGCGACCTTGTACGGGCGCATGTGCGCTAGCTCCCGGCCCTCGAACTGCCAGGATCCAGAGCTCGGCTGGTCGAAGCCCGTCAGCAGGTTGAACAGCGTGGTCTTGCCCGCGCCATTGGGGCCGATGAGTGCCGTGATGCTTCCGCGCTGGACCTCGAGGTGGTCGACTTCGACCGCGACCAGGCCGCCGAAGGCCCTCTTGATCGTGGACCCGACCAGGATCGGGTCCGGCTTGGCCGCCCCGGGCTCGTTGCTGACGCCGTTCAGTGCCTCCCGCACGGCGGCCACCGTCGGGGTGATGGTCCGGGTGTTGCTCGCCTGTGCCTGGGTGTCATCGGGCATCGAGAGCCAACTCCTTCTTGTCGCCGAGGATGCCCTGGGGCCGGTAGATCATCAGGAGCATCAGGGATAGGCCCAACAGGATGAACCGGATCTGGCCGACCTGCGTGCTGCTGATGATCGTGATGTAGCCCGCCCGCACAGCCTCGGAGAGCAGGAGGTTGATGAAGATCAGCAGGAACCAGAAGATCACTGCACCGAGCACAGGTCCGAACACCCGTGCGGCGCCACCGAGGATCAGCACCGCCCAGGCGAAGAAGGTGATCGTGGTGGCGTAGTTGTCGGGCTGCACCGACTGGTTCGACAGGGCGAAGACGAACCCGCCCAGCGTTCCGATCAGCCCGCCGAAGATCAGCGCCTGGATCTTGTAGGCGAAGACGTTCTTCCCGAGGCTGCGCACGGCCTCCTCGTCCTCGCGGATCCCCTTGAGCACACGCCCCCAGGGTGATCGCATCGCGAGGAACACGAGCAGCAGCGAGACTGCCACCAGGACCCACCCGACGACCGTGATCCACAGCTTGTTGGGGGTCAGCGAGACCGGGCCCCACACCAGGCCCGAGGAGAAGGGGTTCAGTGCGTAGAACTCGTCGGCGAAGCCGTTGATGCCGTCGGACCCGCCGAATGTGTCCCGGAACGTCACCGAGCGAGCGATCAACCGGATGATCTCCGCTGAGGCGATCGTCACGATCGCCAGGTAGTCAGCGCGCAGCCGCAGGGTCGGCACACCGAGCAGCAGGGCAAGGATGACCGAGCCGAGTAGGCCGAACGCGACGCCTAGCCACAGGGACTGCCCGAACGTGGCCACGGTCACGCCGAGGGCGTACGCGCCGACAGCGAGGAATCCCGCCTGGCCGAAGTTGAGCAGGCCCGTGTAGCCGAAGTGGATGTTGAGCCCGATGGCGGCCAGCGCGTAGATGATCGCCTGCACTCCCAGGCCCTGCGTGAGGGCCTGGCCGAAGATGATGTTCCAGTCCATGACTACCTCACCCGATCCGTTCGGCTCGGCCGAAGATGCCCTGCGGTCTGACCAGGAGGATCAGGATCAGGAACACCAGCGCCCCCAGGTTCTTCAACTCCGGCGGGATGAACAGGGTCGACATCTGGATCAGCACGCCAACCAGCAGGCAGCCGACGAGCGCGCCGTAGGCGGTTCCCAGCCCACCGACGATGACCCCGGCGAACACCAGGAGCAGGACCTGGAAGCCCTGGATCCAGGTCACCCCGTTGCTCAGGGAGTAGATGATCCCGCCGAGGGCCGCCAGAGTCGTGCCGATGATCCAGACCCGGCTGATCACCTGCTCGACATCGATACCCGAGGCAGACGCCAGGCCAGGGTTGTCGGCGATCGCGCGGCTGGCCTTGCCCATCCGTGATCTCTGCAGCCACGCGATCGTCGCAAGCAGGGCGATGATCGCCAGGCTGGACGCGACCAGGGACTTCGGGGTGATCGAGATCGGTCCCAGTTCGAGGCCAGCCTGCCCCGAGTACTCGGCGTACTGGGTGGTGCTGCCGCCGAAGACGAACAGGTAGGAGTAGCGCAGGAGGATCCCGAAGCCGATCGAGACCACGAGCATCGCGATCAGGCCCGTCCCGCGTCGGCGCAGGGGCCGCCAGAGGCCTCGGTCCTGGGCCCACCCGAAGCCCACTGCCAGCACCAGGGCCAGGGCGGCCGCCACCACGAGCGGCAGTCCGATGTAGTTGTTGAACACGAGCGCGGCCAGCGCCCCGAAGGTCATCAGGTCGCCGTGTGCGAAGTTGGTCAGCCCCGTGGTGCCGAACACCAGCGACAGCCCCACACCCGCAAGGGCAAGGATCAGGCCGAACGCCAGGCCGTCCACCAACAACTGGAGTGCCCGGCTGGTCCATTGGCTACCGCCCCCGGCTTCCTCACCCAGCGGGAACTGGACGGTCTTGGAGCGCGAGAGGACGTTCAGCGTGAGTGGATTTCGCTCCGGATCGCGAAGTCCCAGGTCCGGCGGCAGCGAGTCCTCGATCAGCAGGACGGTGTACGTGGCTGCACCGGGCAGCAGCACGGCCCACGTGCCCTCCGAGTCGCTGGTGCCGGTTTCTGTGAAACCGGTCTCGGCGCTGACCTCGATCCGCACACCCGGGACCGGCTCTCCTTCGGGGTTGCTCAGGGTCCCGCGCAATTCCAGCTCGTCGGCAGCCGCGGCCGGGCTGATGCCTGCGATGATCGGACCGCCAAGTGCAGCCACCGCGACGATCATCAGCAGTATCCGTCGCAAGACCGTGTTCATCACCACTGTTGCACCCCAGCCTGAACGATCCCGGCCGGTTCCGATGACCGCCCATTGGTTTCGGGAGTGTACGCGACATGGGTAGGCCAGTACCGCTTATGGGGCAGAATCGGCGTATCGCCCGTGTTGCATCTTGCAGCGGGGTGCCGGCGGGCGGCTCGGTCCCGGGCGTTCGCGAGGCATCGTGAGGCTGACCGTGCTGGGCGCATCCGAACGGGCGGCGGCGCGCGGTCAGGAGAAGGTGGCGACGATTGCCGTGAGGATGGGGGCCACGATCAGGGCAGGCAGCAGGTCGCCCACGGGGATGTGCCGGATCCGGAGCAGCCGCAGCGCGATGCCCACGAGCAGCAACCCGCCGGTCGCGGTGAGCAGCGAGATCTGCGCGCTGCTCAGGACCGACCCCAGCGCCCACCCGAGCACGGTGAGGGTCCCCTGGTAGACGCCGACGACCAGGGCACTGGCCGCCACGCCCCACCCCAGACTCGCGGCGAACGCGATCGAGGCGAATCCGTCCATGACCGACTTCAGCGCAAGTTGGTCGATTCCGAGGCCCAGACCGTCGGAGAGCGCGCCCAGGATCGCAAGGGGGCCCACGCAGAACACGAGCGATGCGGTCACGAAGCCCTCGACGAACGTGCTCCCGGCCCCGTCGGCACCGGACCCGCCGGGGTCCGGGTCGGCGAGGGCGCCCTCGACCTCGACGTCGATCGGGCCATCGACCGGGCCATCGGCCGACACCTCGGCCCGGGAGCCGGACCCTGCGAGCTCGTCGACCGCGACCCGTCGCGACAGTCGGCCGCGGATCCTCTCCCCGAGCCCCTCGAGCCGAGCCTCGATGCTCAGCAACGAGCCGATGATGCCGCCGATGAGCAGCGAGCCCAGCACGATCAGGATCCCTGCTGCGCCGACGGCCTGCGACACAGATGGATCCAGCACGGCGGCGGCCGACAGCGCAGCCACGAGGAGCGTGAGCAGTCCGAGACCGTCGGTGACCACATCACGGGTCCGCTGTGGCAGCCGGTGGCCGAGGGCGACCCCGACGGCGGACCCGATCAGGATCGCGATGATGTTGATGACCGTGCCCAGGCCGATCATCGCGGACTCCCCGTGCGCCGGGGTCCGGGCCGGGCGCCGTTCACCGCTCGCGCAGCAGGCAGGTCAGGCGGGCGGTGCAGACCGGGGCGCCGTCCTCGTCGGTGATGCTGATGGCATACGAGGCGACGCTGCGACCGCGCACGAGCGGGGTGGCGGTGCCGATCACGTAGCCATCGCGCATCGCCTTGTGGTGGGTGCAGTTCAGCTCCAGGCCGAGGGCGATCCGATCCGGTGCGGCGTGCAGGGCCGAGGCGATCGAGCCGATGGACTCGGCGAGCACTGCGGACGCCCCGCCGTGCAGGAGCCCATAGGGCTGCGTGTTGCCCTCGACGGGCATCCGGGCCACGGTTCGCTCCGCGCCCACCTCCAGCAGCTCGATCCCCATCCGGTCGGCAAGGGCGCCCATCCCGACCGAACGCAGGGCGTCGATGACCGCGAGCTGGGCCTCGTCCGTCGGCAGCACCGCTGAGGCGTGCGCTTTCGCGGCGCCAGGGGTCGCCGCGGCAGGGGCTGGGGACGCGGGGGTGACCGGGGACTCGGGGGTGCCGGAGGACATGCTCAGAGCCTAGCTTCCGCCGTGGTAGTCGATTCGACGGATTGGATGCGCCATATCGACGACCACGGCGGAGGGGGAGGGCACGGCGGAGGGGGAGGGCACGGCGGAGGAGCGGGAGGTCGAGCGGGGGTGAGGCCGTGGGCGAGCGGGGGTGAGCGGGGGTGCGGCCGGGGGTGAGCGGGCGCCCGTAGGATCAAGCGGTGACCCCCACGAAGCCGGCCCGCCCCCGCCTCCTGCTGCTCGATGGGCACTCGTTGGCCTATCGGGCCTTCTACGCGCTGCCGGTCGAGAACTTCTCGACAACCACCGGTCAACCCACCAATGCGGTGTACGGGTTCACCTCGATGCTGATCAACACCCTGCGCGACGAGGCGCCAACGCATGTGGCGGTGGCCTTCGACGTGTCGCGCCAGACGTTCCGCACCGAGCGGTACCCGGACTACAAGGCCAACCGGGCCAGCTCCCCGGAGCCCTTCCGTGGCCAGGTCGCGCTGATCCAGGAGGTGCTCGGCGCCCTGCGGATCCCCGCGATCGAGGTGGACGGCTACGAGGCCGACGACATCATCGCGACTCTGGCTCGCGAGGCAGGCGCGGAGGGCTTCGAGACGCTGATCATCTCCGGTGACCGCGACGCGTTCCAGCTGATCAATGCCGACACCACGGTGCTGTACCCGCGCAAGGGCGTCTCGGACCTGGCTCGGATGACACCGGATGCCGTGCTGGCCAAGTACGGCCTCACGCCGGCTCAGTACCCGGACTTCGCCGCCCTGCGCGGTGACCCCAGCGACAACCTGCCGTCGGTGCCCAGCGTCGGGGAGAAGACCGCCACGAAGTGGATCAGCCAGTACGGCAGCCTCAGCGAGCTGATCAGGCATGCCGACGAGGTCCGGGGCAAGGTGGGGGAGGCGCTTCGGTCGCACATCGGCCAGATCGAGACCAACCGCGCGCTGACCGAGCTGGTCAGCGACGTCCCCCTGCCGGTTGGGCTGGCGGACACCGAGCGGGTGGACTTCGAGCGGTCCGAGGTCCACGAGGTCTTCGACGCCCTGCAGTTCCGGGTGCTGCGCGAACGGCTGTTCGACACGTTCCCCGGCACGGACGGTGCTGACGGTGCGGCGGGCGGCCCAGCGGCCCTGGGGCCTGGCACGCAGGCACAACCACCGGTACGGATCGCGGCCGCCGGGGAGGTGGCCGGTTGGCTGGAAGCCGCAGGTTCGCCCGTCTCCGTCTCGGTGCGCGGCACCTGGGGCGCGGGCACCGGCGAGGTCTCCGCGGTGGGGCTCGCCGCCGAGCAGGGCGACACCCTCGTGGTCGACCTCGAGGATCTGGCCACCACGGACGGCGAGGTCCTGGC
>JAQBEX010000153.1:0-13543 GCA_032123675.1 Actinomycetes bacterium | reverse complement strand
ACCCCGCGGACTTCGTGCTGCGGCCCTTCGCCGGGTCCGAGCGCACCGAGGTGGACCTCCTGCTCGGCGATGCCGTGGACGCCATCGAGGTCCTGGTCCGCCAGGGCCTGCCCGCGGCGCAGAACGCCTTCAACCGCTGAGGCCCACTCGCGGCTGCCCGCAGGGCGCGCTTGTGGGTGCCCGCAGGGGCCACTCGCGGCTAACCGCTGAGGGCCGCTTGTGATTGACCGCAGGGGCGCGCTTGTGGTTGACCGCACGGGCGCTCGCGGCGGGCCCGCACGGTGCTGGCGAGCCCGCACCCCTCGGGGTGGGCGGCCGTGGCAGGATTCCCCCGTGCCCACAGATGCAGCGCTCGCTGCCGACATCGCCCAGCAGGCCGGTCGCGCCCTGCTCGACCTCCGCGCCGGATTCGGTCCCGTCGACACCGAGCAGCGACGGCTGGAGCTCAAGGACGCCGGGGACCAGGTGGCCCAGGGGCTCCTTGCCGAGCAGCTGACGTCCCAGCGCCCCGACGACGCGGTCCTGTCCGAGGAGGCTGCCGACTCCGACGCCCGGCTCACGGCCGACCGCGTGTGGATCATCGATCCCCTCGATGGCACCGATGAGTACTCCCAGGGCCGGACCGATTTCGCCGTGCACGTGGCGCTCTGGCAGCGCGGCGACGGGGCCACCGGCGGGCTGACTGACGCCGTGGTGGATGTGCCGGCCCTCGGCGAGTTGTGGCGCACCGATGAGCCGCGCCCGATCCAGCCGCTGCCGGCCGACCGTCCGCTGCGGATCGTCGTGTCGCGCTCGCGCCCGCCGGCCGGGTTGAGCCAATTGCTAGAGGAGGTCTCGGCGGACCTCGCATCCGCGGGTATCACCGCACGGGGCATCGAGGCAGCGAACGTCGGCTCGGTGGGGGCGAAGGTCGGCGAGGTCCTGGCCGGGCGCGCCGAGGCGTACCTGCATCCCGGCGGGCTGAATGAGTGGGACCTGGCCGCTCCGCAGTCGTGTGCTGTCGCGGCGGGCTTCATCCCGCTCGGCCCCAGCCAGCCGTTCAACCAGATGCCACCCAAGGCCGGACCGGTCCTGATCTGCCACCCGGGCATCGCCGAGGTCCTTGCCGCCCGCTGGGGATAGCAGGCGATCGAGGCCGGGAGAGCGCCCCGGCAGCGCCGGCAGCGCCGGCAGAGCGCGGGGACAGCGCCCGGGTTACCACCCACGTGGCCGTGCTCGCCACCTGGCGCGCGGCCTGCCCCGGAGTCCGGTGACGGCCTTCCCGAACGTGGTCGGAGCGCCCAGAGCATCTCGGCGTGGGTGGCCCCGCCGAGGTGGAACAATGGTGGACAACCATGGATCTGTCTGGACTGCTGCACGGGCTTCTCGAGGACCCGGCATTCGCGCGCGCTGCTCGCGCCGAGGGACCACACGGCGCGGTGCTCACCCCCGATGCCGCGATGCCGTTCCTTGCTGCTGGCATGGCTCGGCACCGGCTCGTGCTCGCGGTCACCGCGACCACCCGGCAGGCCGAGGACCTGGCCGCGGCGGCAAGCAGCCTGACGGGTCCGGGTCGCGTGGCCGTGATGCCGGCGTGGGAGACCCTTCCGCACGAGCGCCTGAGTCCCAGCTCGGACACCGTCGGACGCAGGCTGGCCATCCTGCGCCGCCTTGCCCACCCCGATGACGATGATGAGATGACCGGCGCGCTGGACCTGGTCGTGGCCCCGATCCGGGCGCTGCTGCAGCCGATCGTGCGTGGCTTGGGCGACCTCCAGCCGGTCGTGGTCCGGCCCGGCGACGAGATCGCCCACGACGACGTGGCGGAGGCGCTGGTCACCATCGGCTACACCGCAACGGACCTGGTGGACAAGCGTGGGCAGTTCGCGATCCGTGGCGGCATCCTCGACGTGTTCCCGCCGACCGAGGAGCATCCGCTGCGTGTGGAGTTCTGGGGCGATGATGTCGAGGAGATCCGCTACTTCCGGGTCTCCGACCAGCGCTCGCTGGAGGTCGCCCGGCATGGGCTCTGGGCACCGCCCTGTCGTGAGCTGCTGCTGACCCCGGAGGTCCGTGCTCGGGCCGCAGCCCTGGCTCAGCAGCACCCCGAGCTGGAGGAGATGTGCGCCAAGCTCGCCGAGGGGATCTCGGTGGAGGGCATGGAGGCGCTCGCCCCGGTCCTCGCCGAGGGTATGGAGACACTCGTCGACGTGCTCGCGCGCGCCGGCTCCCCGGACGCCGGGCCGCCACTGGTGCTGCTCAGCGACCCGGAGCTGGTCCGGACCCGGGCGCACGACCTCGTGGCCACCAGCAACGAGTTCCTCGCCGCCTCCTGGCACAACGCTGCGGTGGGCAATGCAACCCCGATCGACCTCGGCGCGGCCACCTACCGCACGATCGAGCAGGTGCGCGACGTGGCCGACAGCCACGAGGTGGCCTGGTGGACCGCCGGACCGTTCGGCCTGGCAGCACCCGACGTCGACGGTGACGCACCCGACGTCGACGCCGACGCCGACGCTGCAGCACCCGACGCCTACGCCGACCCGATCGGCGCTGACGCGATCGATGACGACCTGATCGTCCTGCCGGCCAGCGCCACCACGGCCTACCGGGCGACGGCGCTGCCCTTGTCGCGGACCTGCGCTCCGCGCTCGCGGCCGGCCGACGCGTCGTGGCCGTCACCGCCGGAGTCGGCTCCGGCCAGCGGCTGGCCGAGCAGTTGGGCGCCGCGGACCTCCCCGCCCGGGTCGTCCCGGGGATCACCCGGTGGCCTCCCGGCCAGGGTGTGGTCACCGTCACCACGGGTCGGCTCGACCATGGTCTGGATGCGCCCGGGGCAGGTCTGCTGGTCGTCACCGAGACCGACATCCGCGGGCAGAAGGGCTCCACCCGGGACATGGCCCGGATGCCCTCGCGGCGGCGCAACACGGTCGACCCGCTGCAGCTGGCGGCCGGGGACTTCGTCGTGCACGAGCAGCACGGCGTGGGCCGCTACATCGAGATGACCCAGCGCACCGTCGGCGGGGCCACTCGTGAGTACCTCGTCCTGGAGTACGCGCCCGGCAAGCGCGGCCAGCCGCCGGACCGCCTGTACGTGCCGAGCGACCAGCTCGACCAGGTGACCCGGTACGTCGGCGGTGAAGCGCCCAGCGTGCACCGGCTCGGTGGCGCGGACTGGCAGCAGACCAAGTCGCGGGCCCGTCGGGCCGTGCGCCAGATCGCCGGCGAGCTCGTCAAGCTCTACGCCGCCCGCCAGCAGGCCGTCGGCCACACGTTCGGCCCGGACACCCCGTGGCAGCGCGAGCTCGAGGACGCCTTCGCCTACACCGAGACCCCCGACCAGGACTCGACCATCAACGAGGTCAAGGCCGACATGGAGCGGTCCGTGCCCATGGACCGACTGGTCTGCGGCGACGTCGGGTACGGCAAGACCGAGATCGCGGTGCGCGCGGCGTTCAAGGCAGTCCAGGACGGCAAGCAGGTGGCGGTCCTCGTGCCCACGACCCTGCTGGTCCAGCAGCACTTCCAGACGTTCTCCGACCGCTACTCCGGCTTCCCGGTGCGGGTCGCCTCGCTGTCGCGGTTCCAGACCGACAAGGAGGCGCGCGCGGTCCTCGACGGCCTGGCCGAGGGCACCATCGACGTGGTGATCGGCACCCACCGGCTGTTCAGCAGCAGGACCCGGTTCAAGGATCTGGGCCTGCTCATCGTCGACGAGGAGCAGCGCTTCGGCGTCGAGCACAAGGAGCACATCAAGGCGTTGCGCACGAACGTCGACGTCCTGACCATGTCGGCCACGCCGATCCCGCGCACCCTGGAGATGGCGGTCACCGGCATCCGGGAGATGTCGACGATCCTCACCCCGCCCGAGGAGCGCCATCCGATCCTGACCTACGTGGGTGCCTATGACCCGAAGCAGATCTCCGCGGCGATCCGCCGCGAGCTGCTCCGCGACGGCCAGGTGTTCTTCGTCCACAACCGGGTGGAGTCCATCGAGCGGGTCGCCGCGAAGCTTGCAGACCTCGTCCCCGAGGCGCGGATCGCCGTCGCGCACGGGCAGATGAACGAGCACACCCTCGAGAAGATCATCGTGGACTTCTGGGAGAAGCGCTACGACGTGCTCGTCAGCACCACCATCGTGGAGTCCGGCCTGGACATCCCGAACGCGAACACCCTGATCGTCGACCGGGCCGACGCCTTCGGGCTCAGCCAGCTGCACCAGCTGCGCGGTCGGGTGGGCCGTGGTCGCGAGCGGGCGTATGCCTACTTCCTGTACCCGCCGGAGAAGCCGCTGACCGAGACCGCCCACGACCGGCTGGCCACGATCGCCGCGCACACCGATCTCGGTGCCGGGATGCGGGTGGCGATGAAGGACCTGGAGATCCGCGGTGCGGGCAACATGCTCGGTGGCGAGCAGTCGGGGCACATCGCCGACGTGGGGTTCGACCTCTACGTCCGGTTGGTGGGCGAGGCCCTGGCGGAGTACCGGGGCGAGGCCGGGGCGGAGTCGGTCGAGGTCAAGGTCGAGCTGCCGGTCGACGCGCACATCCCGCACGCCTACGTGACCGGCGAGCGGCTGCGGCTCGAGGCCTACCGACGGATCGCCGCCGCCACCGATGAGGCAGCGATCGACGAGGTGGTCGCTGAGCTGCGTGACCGCTACGGACCGCTGCCGACTCCGGTGCAGCGGCTCATGGACGTGGCCCGGCTGCGCGTTCTGGCCCGGTCCGCCGGTGTCAGCGAGGTCGTCCTTGCCGGCGCCTACGTCCGCTTCGGGGGCGTAGACCTGCCGGAGTCCAGGCGCCTCCGGCTGGTCCGGCTCTACCCCGGCACCCAGATCAAGCCGGTCACCCGGACCATCCTCGTGCCACGGCCGAAGCCGCCGACCATGGGCGCTGCGCCCGTGATCGATGCTCCCCTCGTAGCATGGGCCCGTGAGGTGATCGATTCGGTCATCCTCGAACCGATCGGAGGCACGTGATGCGTAGGACCGCCGTCGCACTGGGCGCTGGGGTGCTGGTGCTCGCCGGCTGCAGCAGCACGGGTTCCGGACAGTCTGTCGTGCCCAATTCGGGGCAGGCCGCGGTGTCCGAGGCGTTCCGCGTCTCCCAGCAGGAGATCGCCGATGACGTCAGCCTCGTGCTGGAGGGTCTCGGTCAGCCCCCCGGGGAGCCCCCGGCCGGGTTGGCCAGCGTCACCACCGAGCGGATCGTCCTGTACCGGCTCATCGATTCGTACGCTGAGGCCAACGGGATCGAGGTGACCCGGACCGAGGCGGAACAGGGGCTCGAGGAGCTCGCAGCCGCCAACGGTGGCCAGGACGCGCTGCGTGAGGCGGCGCTGGGCGCGGGCATCCCGGTGGAGGCACTCGAGCGCACCGTCCGCACCAACCTGCTCGTCACCGGGATCGGCGCCGGGATCGATCCCAGCGGGGACGTCGCCGCGCAGGTGGAGGCCGCGCGGGTGGCGCTCTCGGAGTACTCCGAATCGATCGACGTGGCTGTGGCCCCGCGCTACGGGACATGGGACGACCAGACGCTGGCCATCATCCCCGGCTCGTCGCTGACGGAGTCCTCTGGCCAGGAGCAGGCCACCCCCTAGTGGTTGATCCAGCAGGAACAGCCCCCGATCGCGAGGGCGTCGGCAGGTCGTCGGGGCCACGTGCCGTCCCCCGTCCCAGCGGCGAGCCGCTCATGGAGCTGATCGCCGTCATGGACCAGCTCCGTTCGCCCGGCGGGTGCCCGTGGGACGCCGAGCAGACGCACGAGTCGCTGGTCTCCTACCTGACCGAGGAGGCCCACGAGGCCGTCGAGGCTATCGAGACCCGGGATCGCGTGGCCATGCGCGAGGAGCTCGGCGACGTCCTGCTCCAGGTGATGTTCCACTCCCGCATCGCCCAGGAGCACGACTCCGACCCCTGGTCGATCGACGAGGTGGCTGCGGGGATCGCCGCGAAGCTCGTTGCCCGGCACCCGCACGTGTTCGGTGACGAGACAGTTGACTCCGCGGCCCACGTCGAGTCCGTGTGGCTGGCCCGCAAGACCGCGGAGAAGTCCCGCGAGTCGGTGCTCGATGGCATTCCCGCAGGGCTGCCGGCCCTGCTGCTGGCCGCCAAGATGCACTACCGCGTGACCCACGGGGGCGTTGCGCGCCCGGAGCCGGACCAGTCCGTCAGCGCGGCCGCCGGGCGGGCGCTCGAGCAGGTCGGCGAGGATGCTGTCGGTGACCTGCTGCTGGCACTGGCCACCGGGGCGCTGGATCGGGGGGTGGACCCCGAAGCCGCGCTGCGTGGCGCACTACGTGGGTACGCCGAGCAGGTGCGGGCCGCTGAGACGACGCAGACCTGAGCGACCTGCGGGCTGTGGTTCCCCAACAGGAGCGGCGCCGCGCGAATCGGTAGTGTGACCGCCAGTGCGGGTGCCCGCAGCGACCCGCCAGCCAACTACCCGATGGGAGCATCCTGTGGCAAGCATTGATGTCGTGATCGCACGCGAGATCCTGGATTCGCGCGGCAACCCGACCCTCGAGGTTGAGGTCGCACTGGAGGACGGGGCCACGGGCCGTGCCGCCGTTCCGTCCGGCGCCTCGACCGGCGCCTTCGAGGCCTACGAGCTTCGCGACGGTGACAAGTCGCGCTACCTGGGCAAGGGAGTGACGAAGGCCGTGGCCAACGTCGAGGACGAGATCGCCCCGGCGATCCTGGGCTTCGACGCCTCCGAGCAGCGACTGATCGACCAGACGATGATCGACCTGGACGGCACCCCGAACAAGGAGCGCCTGGGTGCCAACGCGATCCTCGGCGTGTCGCTGGCTGCGGCCAAGGCTGCCTCGGAGTCCGCGGGCCTGCCGCTGTTCCGCTACCTCGGTGGGCCCAACGCCTACCTGCTGCCGGTACCGATGATGAACATCATCAACGGCGGCTCGCATGCCGACTCCGATGTGGACTTCCAGGAGTTCATGATCGCCCCGATCGGCGCCAACACCTTCGCCGAGGCCCTGCGCAAGGGCGCTGAGGTCTACCACGCGCTCAAGGGCGTTCTGAAGTCCAAGGGCTACGCGACGGGCCTGGGCGACGAGGGTGGCTTCGCCCCGAACCTGCCGAGCAACCGGGCGGCGCTTGAGCTCATCGTCGAGGCGATCGAGAAGGCCGGCTTCACGCCGGGCGTCGACATCGCGCTGGCCATGGACGTTGCTGCCCAGGAGTTCTACGGCAACGTGCTCAAGGGGTCAGGTGAGGTCAAGCCCAACGAGTACTTCGTCGAGGGTCAGGCGAAGACGACCGACCAGATGATCGAGTACTACACCGGTCTCGTCGCGGACTTCCCGATCGTCTCGATCGAGGACCCGCTCGGCGAGGACGAGTGGGCCGACTGGACGGCCATCACGGGCAGTCTGGGCGACAAGGTGCAGATCGTCGGCGACGACCACTACGTCACCAACACCAGTCGGATCCTGCGCGGCATCGCGGAGAAGACCGCGAACGCCCTGCTGGTCAAGGTCAACCAGATCGGCACCCTGACCGAGACCGCCGAGGCTGTCGACGCCGCGCACCGCGCCGGGTTCAAGACGATGATGAGCCATCGCTCGGGTGAGACCGAGGACTCGACCATCGCCGACCTCGCCGTGGCGTACAACTGCGGCCAGATCAAGTCCGGTGCCCCGGCTCGGTCCGACCGCGTGGCCAAGTACAACCAGCTGCTGCGCATCGAGGACGAGCTCGACGACGCGGCACGCTACGCGGGTGCCTCGGCGTTCCCGAGGTTCACTGCCTGACCGTGGGAGGATGGGCGGCATGTCAGCCGGCCGCCCATCCACCACTGCGCGGGTCCGACGATCCGACTCACGACGCCCAGTGCTCTCCGCCCGCGCGGGGGCTGCGCTGGGCGTCGTCGTTGTCCTGATCACCATCCTGGCCATCCCGTTCCGGGAGTGGATCACCCAGGGCACGCGGATCTCCGAGCTCGAGTCGCAGGTTGCCTGGCACAAGCAGCGGGTTGCCGACCTGGAGACCGCCCGCGACCGCTGGAAGGACCCTGCGTACGTGGAGGCGCAGGCGCGCGCCCGGCTGCACTTCGTCCGACCGGGGGAGGTCGGGTACGTGGTGCTGACCGAGGAGACCGCTGAGGCCCCCGAGACGACCCAGACCCGGCCGATGGCACCGGCGCCCAAGGGTGGTCCGTGGTGGAGTGCGGTCTGGAGCACGGTCGCGCAGGCCGCCGACCCGGCCGAGGCGCTCCCGCCGGCGGCGCCGGAGCCCGCCGAGCCTGCGGACACCTACGGCCAGTGACGGATCGCTCGTCGGGCCGCGGCGCGCCGGTGGCCCAGGAGGACCTGGCCTCAGTCACTCGTCAGCTCGGCAGGCCTGTGCGGGCCGTGAACGCCGTGGCCCACCGGTGCGGGTGCGGCCAGCCAGACGTGCTCAAGACCGAGCCGCAGCTGCCCGACGGCACCCCCTTCCCGACGCTGTACTACCTGACCTGCCCACGGGCGACCGGTGCCATCGGGACGCTGGAGGCCGATGGGCTGATGCGGCAGATGGCCGCTCGCCTGGCCACCGAGCCAGAGCTGGCCTCGGCCTACCGGGCGGCCCACGACGCCTATCTCGCGCAGCGTGAGGAGTTGGGGCACGTGCCGCACATCGCCGGGATCAGCGCCGGCGGGATGCCCGACCGCGTGAAGTGCCTGCACGTCCTGGTCGCCCACTCGCTGGCCGCCGGACCGGGGGTCAACCCGTTGGGTGACCAGGCCCTGGCGATCCTGGCCGAGTCTGGGATCACGCCGGAGTCGGGTTGGGGCGGGTCCGCCGGCCCGTGTGCCCCGGCGGAGACATGACCGCCCGCCGGGTTGCCGCGATCGACTGCGGGACGAACTCGATCCGACTCCTGATCTCCGATGTCGACATCGACCTGGGGTCGGCCACCGATGTTGCCCGCGAGATGCTGGTCGTCCGCCTCGGCGAGGGCGTCGACGCCACGGGATCCTTCTCGCCGGCCGCGCTGCGGCGCACGTTCGACGCCTGCCAGGTGTACGCGGACATGCTGGGCGCTGCCGGTGACCCGCCCGTGCGGTTCGTGGCAACATCAGCCTCGCGTGACGTGTCGAACCGCGCGGAGTTCGTGGCCGGGGTCAGTGGCATCCTCGGTGTGCAGCCCGACGTGATCGAGGGTTCGCAGGAGGGCGAGCTGTCGTTCGCCGGCGCCACGGTGGGGATCCCCGATGATGCCCAGCCGCCCTTCCTCGTGGTCGACATCGGTGGCGGGTCCACGGAGTTCGTCCTCGGGTCGGGTGCGCCGACACACCGGTCGAGCGTGAACATCGGCTGTGTCCGGATGACCGAGCGGCACATGGTCGACGACCCGCCGACGCCCGCGCAGGTGGCTGCGGCCACCGCGGACATCGACGCGGCCATCGCGCTGGCCGGTCAGGACGTCCCGTTGCGCCAGGCAGCCACGCTCGTCGGGCTGGCCGGATCGGTGACCACCGTCGCAGCCCTCGCCCTGGGCCTGCCCGGCTACGACGCCGAGGTGATCCATCACAGCCGGATCCCACGGGCCGACGTGCAGAGGGTCAGCGACTCGCTGCTGGTCATGACCCGTGCCCAGCGGGCTGCGCTGCCCGTGATGCACCCGGGCCGCGTCGACGTGATCGCCGCCGGAGCCCTGGTCCTGCGGCGGATCATGGACGCGACCGGCGCCGCCGAGGTCCTGGTCAGTGAGCACGACATCCTTGACGGCGTGGCATGGTCGGTGGCCCGCGAGGCTGATCCGGGGATTCGCCCGGACTCAGCAGAGCACCCGTAGGCTGTGCCCATGCCGAGTCTCGCCGTCACTGTCATCGGCCGGGATCGCCCGGGGATCATCGCTGAGGTCACCGGCGTCCTGGCGGAGCTGGGCGGCAACCTCGAGGACTCCTCAATGACCCTGCTCCGGGGCCACTTCACCTGGACCCTCATCGTCGACATCGACACCTCAGCCGACCAACTGCAGTCTCGGCTGGCGCCCCTGGCCGCCGACGAGCTGGTCGTCTCGGTGCTCCCGGTGGGGCCCGAGGAGGTGCACGGCGGCCAACCCGGCTATGTCCTGAGCGTCCATGGGGCGGATCGCCCGGGCATCGTCGCGGGGGTGACCTCGACCCTGGCCGCGCACGGCGGCAACATCACTGACCTGTCCACACGGCTGGGCCACGGCGGGATGTACGTGCTGGTCGCCGAGGTCAGCCTGCCCGCAGGCGTGGACGTCGTCGCGCTGGGTGCGCAGCTGTCCGACGCCGGCCGGGCTCTGGGCGTCGGGGTCTCCCTGCGTCCGGCTGACTCCGACGTCCTCTAGGCCACGATGAGCGACGCCGCGCCCCTCCGGCTGCCCATGCCCGAGCTGCCCCCGGGCCAGGTCCGCCCGGTCCTGGTCTCCCCGGCCGGGCCGCTGGACACCCCGTGCACCGAGGCCGACCCGAGAGATCCCGAGGTCATCCAGCTCGCCGCGGACCTGATCGCCACCATGCGGGTGTCGCCCGGGTGCGTGGGGCTCGCGGCCAATCAGGTCGGTGTGGGGTGGCGCATGTTCAGCCTCGATGTCTCCGAGCACCCGAAGACCCGCACGACGCACGGCACCTTCGTGCTGGTCAACCCGGTCGTGGTCGCCGCAACGCGCAACGAGAGGGGTCGGGAGGGCTGCATGTCGGTCCCGGACTTCACCGGAGATGTGCGGCGCGCGACCCGGATGACCGTCTCCGGGGTGCTCCCCGGCTCCGGCGAGCCGGTCACGCTGACCACGGACGCCTTCGAGGCCAGGGCGCTGCAGCACGAGATCGATCACCTGGACGGGCTGCTCTTCCTCGATCGTGTGGCCGGGGCCCACGCCATCCACCCCCGCACGACGTACCTTTGACCCGTCCGGACCGCAGGGCCGGCCCCCGTAGCCCAACTGGCAGAGGCAGGCGGCTTAAAACCGCCCGAGTGTGGGTTCGAGCCCCACCGGGGGTACGAGCAGGACGACGAGCAGGACGCGCCCCTGCCCGCGGGCACGGCTCGTGTCGCCGGACGTCCATGTGTCTGGTCGAGCGAGGTGGTCCACGCAGGTGTGAACTCGGCGATTCCGGGGAAGAAGTGTGCCGAATCGCGTGTTATGTGGTTCAGTGGAGGTGCCGCCACAATGGGCGGCGCTGCCTTGTCGACGCGGAGGTCGTACACACACGATGAACAACAAGAACCCCATCTTCAACCGTCTTGATGGTCAGACGTCCGGCGGGAGTGGATTCGCCTACCAGGAGGGCGTGACGGCCTACGGCCGGGCGGGTCAGCCCCAGGCTGGGCAGCAGCCCTACCCGCCGCAGCCGGGCGCCGGCCAGCAGACCATCGGTCAGGCTCCCTACGGCCAGGTCCCCGGTCAGGTGCCCCCGGTCCCGACCGGCGCGCCCACCGGCTCGGCCTACGAGCCCATCACCGACCGGATGACGATCGATGACGTGATCGTGCGAAGCGGCATCTCGATCGCCGTCCTGATCCCGTTCGCTGTCATCGGCTACAACCTCGCCCCGAGCATGCCGTGGCTCTACATCGTGAGCATGTTCGTGGGGATGGGCCTGGGCTTCGCCAACGCCCTGAAGAAGGTCGTCAGCCCGCCGCTGGTCCTGGCCTACGCGGCAGTCGAGGGCGTGTTCCTCGGTGGCATCTCCTACGCGTTCAACCAGTGGGCACTGTCCAACGGCTACGAGGGGATCATCTCTCAGGCCGTCATCGGCACTCTGGTCGCGTTCGTCGTGATGCTGGCGCTCTACAAGTCCAAGCTCGTCAAGGTCAACGGCCGCTTCCAGAAGATCATGATGGTCGCGATGGTCTCCTACCTGGTGATCGCCGTGCTGTCCTTCGTCTCCGCGATCTTCGGTGCGGGCGACGGGTTCGGTTTCTACGGCATGGGTTGGTTGGGCATTGGGCTCTGCCTGCTCGGTGTGGCCCTGGCCGCGTTCAGCCTCATGCTCGACTTCGAGTCGATCAACCGTGGCATCCAGGCCGGGCTGCCCTCGCGCGAGTCGTGGCGGATGGCGTTCGGCCTTCTGGTCACCCTGATCTGGCTGTACCTGGAGATCCTGCGACTGCTGGCGATCCTGTCCGGTCGCGACTGACCAGTACTGCGCACGAAGGCCCTCAGGCAGCACGCCTGGGGGCCTTCGTCGTGCACGACGGCTCGGGGCCGGTCATCGATCGGGGCGCCATCGGTGCACGTGCACCGGTACGCCGTCGCTCATCGGCGGGTCGAAGTCATCGAAGCGCATCGTCACGACTCCAGCCGAGCAGGGGGCACTCCCTTCGCCCTGCGGACGCGGCGATGCCCCGCGGCAATCGGCCGCAGGGCATCATCAGTGGCGGCGTGCGCCGCAGGCATGTCGGGTCCGGACGCCCTACCGGACGCGGCGGGCCGCCTTGTTCTTGTCCATCTCGTGGATGATCGCAGTGGCATAGCCGTGCGACAGGTCGTGCTCGTCGCGCAGCCAGTTGACCCGGTCGTCGAACCGAGCGAAGGCTGGACCTTCGTCGACCACGGCGAACCACTCCTTCATCGGCTTGCCGGTCGCATCAGGGACGCGGTCCACAAGCAACTGGTGGGTCTCCTCGGAGTGGTGCAGGGTCATGGGCATCTCCTCTTTGGCCGGGTGCTGGTCCTACCGTAACCCCCGTTGCGGGTGCAGTGCCATCCCACCCCGACACCGGGTAGCGTGCTCGGGTGAGCCTGCTCGATCCGACCCCTGCGGCGGAGCTCCCAGCCAGGCTCCGCCTTGAGTCTGCGCGCACCTGTGACCGGCTTCGTTCCATGTCCCTGGTGCGTCTGGGCGCCGCTGTGAACGACGGGCGCAGCCGGGGAAGGGTCGCGCTCGACCTGGCGCAGGAATTCGCCGACGAGGCGGCCGCGATCGCCGGCCGCCCGGCGCGGCGGCTGCCGGACCTGCCCGTTCCGGCGGCGGGCGACGTGCTGGCGGTCTGCGCCAATGATCTCGCCGATGAGCTTGACGCCATCCCCGTGGATGCGGGGGCCAGCACCTGCCGGAGTGCCGTGGAGAGGCTGGTCACCCTGCGTCTACTGCTGTGACTGTGGGGCGTTGCCGGATCGACCGCGGCTGCGTGGCAGGATCGGTCGCGGTGTCAGGACGGCGCCATGGTGATCTCACGCCGGGCCCGCAGCGGCTCCAGGCCCAGGGCATCGAGGACCGAGGGCAGGATGACGGCGCCGATCCTGCGGTAGCCCATTCCGGAGGGGTGGAAGCGGTCCGGCCCGAACAAGGCCTCCGCGTTGGCGGTGAACTCCGGGCCGAGCATCCCGTAGAGGTTCACCGCAGTCGCCCCGGCTCGGGTCGAGGCCCGGCGCTGGGCCCGGGCCAGGGATCGTGACCACTCCCGGGCCACCCACCGCAGCGGTGGGCCCACGGGCCGGATGGTCCCGAGGTCTGGGCAGGTCCCGACGACGACAGCGGTTCCCGTGGCGATGAGGCGGTCGAGCGCGGTCTCGAGTCGGCGCACGGCCAGGGCCTGTGGCACGAGGTGGGTCACGTCGTTGGCCCCGATGATGATCACCGC
>JAQBEX010000152.1:0-19233 GCA_032123675.1 Actinomycetes bacterium | reverse complement strand
GGCCTGCGCACCACCACTCAACTCGTTGACGCCTGCCACGTCGATCGCCGGACCCGCAGCGCCATCCTCGCCCAGCGCAGACCAGAGTCCGTAGACCTCGATCACCCCGAGGTCGGCAGAATCACGGTCCGCGACCAGAAGCCCCTAGGCCTGCACAACCTCAAGCTCACCGACGTCACTCTCGAGGGGTTCCTCGAATTGCTCAACACCCGGGTGTTCATGTGGACCAGCCCCGAGCGTCTCAACGGACTCCTCGGCGCTAGGCCGTACCGCAACAGCGTCCACGACGTTCTCGTACTCGACACCCAAAGCATCGTCGAGACCTACCCGAGAACCATCCGCCTCACCGCCATGAACACCGGCGCCACCATCTTCCCGAACGCCCCGCCTCGCGGCGCAGAGTCGTTCATGACGATCGAAGAGTTCCCGTTCGAGCAGCGCCGGCGCCTCGGCAAGAAGCCCCAGGACAACGTGGTCGAGCTCTGTGTCATCGGCGGCGTGGACAACGTCGAGGACCACCTGCTGAGAGTTGAGCGCCGCAAGGGCGCAGAGGTGCTCGACACACTGAACGATCACTGAACGATCGCGGCGTCTCGACTAGGCCCCGTGGCAAGGGGATTGGGCACGCAGTTCCCGTACAGGTCGGCATGTCCTTCTGGGCGCTTGATGCCTGCTCCAAGGTGCGCGATAGGCGGCGAAGTGACTGTGAGGATCGCCAATGCAGCCCGAAGGTGCTGGGCTGTGGTTGGTGACCGCGAGTGTGACCCCCGAAATGACTGGCTTCGTGCCTTGTTGCGACCTGTCCGCTCGTGGTCACCGGCCCCGGCCCGGTTGGAGGAGCTGGCCTGATCAGGAGCTTGACCATCTGGCGTTAGTGGCGCCGGATGTGTCTCATCACAGTCCTGCCGAGCCTCCGTCCCGGACCGGAACCACGTCCCGTCCGGCGAAGGAGAGAACGCATGAACAGCCGGGGTAGCTCACCCCCCGAGTGGCGCGCTCTCGTCCTGCTCTTCGATGGGCGATGGCTGCTCGTCGAGTGGCGAGATCTCGTCGTCGTCCCACTGCGGCTCCTGGCTGGCCCGGCGGGCACGGCGACGGTCGTTGAGCCAGGTGACCATCCACGCGAGGCCCATCAGGGCCATGAGCGGCAGGGCGAGGAGCATCAGGTTGAACGGATCGCCGGTGGGGGTGGCCATGGCTGCGAAGAGGACGACGCCCATGACGATCCACCGCCACCACGAGCGCAGCTTGGATGCTGGCAGGACCCCGGCGAGGTTCAGGGCGACAACGAGCAGCGGGAGCAGGAATCCGATCCCGAATACCACCATCATCCTGAGGAAGAAGGACAGGTACTTGTCGACCGAGATGATGTTCTCGACCTGCTCGGGGGTGAAGCCGAGGAGGATCTCCAGGCCCTTCGGCATGACCGTGTAGGCCAGGTAGGCACCGGCGAGGAACAGCGGCGTGGCCACCGCGGCGAAGGCCAGGCCCCACCGGCGCTCGTTCCCCTTGAGCCCGGGGACGAGGAACCGCCAGAGCTGGTAGAGCCAGACGGGGCTGGCGAGCAGCAGACCGGCGACGCCGGCCACCTTCAACTGCATCACGAACGGGTCGGCCACGCCGGTGAACGCCAGAGTCATGTCCCGCCCGGCCGCTTCAGCCTCGGTGACAACCGCGTCGAACGGGGCCCGGATGAACGCGAACAGTTGGTCGTAGTAGATCCAGCCCACGACCATGCCGATGAAGATCGCGATCAACGACTTGGTCAGCCGTGAGCGCAACTCCCGCAGGTGGTCGGCCAAGGGCATCGACCCCTCCGCGGCCTTCTTCCGAGAACCTCTCCGACGAAGGGTTGCCACGGATCCGGTCACGCCTGGCTGGGCGGCTGCGACTGCTGGTCCGGCTGCTGCGCGGAGGTCGCATCCTGCCCCGGAGGAGGCGGCGTCGGCTGCGCAGAGGGAATCTCAGTCGTCGTCTCCTCGGGCACGACGTCGGACTCGACCAGACCCTTGGTCTCGGCCTTGAAGATGCGCATCGACCGACCGACGCTGCGCGCCAGGTCTGGAAGGCGCTTCGCGCCGAACAGCATCACGACGATCAGGAAGAGGATGAGCAACTCGGGGCCGCGAAGGTTGGGCATAGGGTCCTCGGATGTCACGTTCCCCGGGCGCGGGGAATCCCAGGAGGGTACGACCGCTGGCCCATTGCACGCAACAGCGCGGGGCGGTTGACATGAGCTCCGATCTGTCGGCACTTCCTACAGAGTCAGGACTCGCGCCGAAGGGGCCGTTGCCATGTCCGCGATGCCTCGGGTTTTGGTGATGGTGATGGTGGGCGCGAGTGGCGGCGAAGTCGCGGGCGTGGGGCGCCCGGGCGGGCGCGTTGTCCGACGGGTCCTGTCGCTCTTCCGTGAACCACGTGGCTGGGGACCCTGGTGACCTTCGCGTTGGCCATCACGTCCTTCGCCGGGCGGCCTGGCGATCGTGACCGTCGTGGACGGCACACAGGCGACCATCGCTGTCGGCCGGACCACGCTGCTGCGGCTGTTGCTCATCTCTGACTTCTTCGTCGCGATCCAGGAGATGCCGGCGGTCCTCGACGCGATCGGGTGGGTCATCCCGCCTCCGCACGCGGTCCCCGCCGCCGTGACAGCGACCTGCGGAGGTTCCCTGGCGGTGACGTTCCTGGGGCACCCGGGCGTGGTCGCACTGTGGGTGCTGGCCACCGGGCTCGTGTCGGGGCGCTGGGTCTGCTGTCAGCCGCGCAGGTTCAGCCGCGGCAAACAGCTCCGGGTGGTCCTCCGAGGTCTCCCCCTGCGCAATCCACCCAAGAACATTAGGGAAGGCTTGTCTACGGCTTGACTCGCCCACAAATTGGCGAGAATGATCCGAGGCGTCGGACGCCGAGGACAGTCCGCGGCGTAGGAGCAGTCCAAGGAGGGCTCTGATGCACCAGGAACGTGGACCCGGGGACGACCCGCAGCAGGACATCACCGCCGTAGCGACGCGGGACGGGGACAAAGCGGCCCGCTCGGCACCGGTCCTGTCGCGTCGACTGTTCCTTGCCCTGACCGGCGCCGGCACCCTGGGCCTGTTCCTCCGGGGTCCCGGTGGCAGCCAGTTGGTGCACGCGGCGCCGATCCCCGGCGGGACGCTCGACCCGGCGGATGTCACCAAGTTCGTGACCCCGCTGCTGGTCCCTCCGGCGATGCCAAGGGCCGGCAAGCTGAAGAGCAAGATGGGCAAAAACGCCGACTACTACGAGATCGCGGTCCGGGAGTTCGCGCAGCAGATCCTTCCCGCCGGCCTCCCGGCGACGACGGTGTGGGGGTACGGTCCCGTCGTCGCCCAGAACGGCCCGCAGATCTTCAACGCCCCGTCGCTCACGATCGAATCCAAGGCGGGCAAGCCGGCGATCATCAAGTGGGTCAACGAGCTCGTCGACGCCAACGGCGACTACCTGCCGCACCTGCTGACCGTCGACCCGACGCTGCACTGGGCGAACCCGCCGGGTGGGGCCGTGGGTCGGGACACGCGACCGACGTTCACCTCGACCCCGGATCCCTACACCGGCCCGGTGCCGCTTGTCACCCACGTCCACGGCGCTGTGGGGGTCGGTGACGAGAGCGACGGGTACGCCGAGGCCTGGTACCTGCCGGCCGCAGGCAACATTCCTGGCGACTACGCGACCGAGGGCACCTGGTACGACTTCTTCAGGGTCAAGGCCGCAGCCAACTACGACCAGACCTGGGGGCCGGGCTACGCGGTCTTCCGGTACCCGAATGACAACCGGGCCAGCACGCTGTGGTACCACGACCACACCTTGGGGATGACCCGGCTCAACGTCTACGCGGGACCTGCCGGCTTCTACATCGTCCGCGGCGGGCCTGGTGATGCCGTGCTCGACGCGGCCGGACTGCCGGCGGTCCTGCCCGGGCCCGCGCCGGCGCTCGGGGATGCCCCAGGGACCACCTACTACGAGATCCCGATCGTCATCCAGGACCGCTCGTTCAACACCGACGGGTCGCTGTTCTACCCGGACACCCGGGAGTTCTTCGACGGCATAGTCCGCGACTTCATCCCGGACGGCGAGTTCTCGCCGTATTGGAACCCGGAGTTCTTCGGCAACATGATGATGGTCAACGGCAACACGTGGCCCTCACAGACCGTGGAGCAGCGGCGCTACCGTTTCCGGTTCCTCAACGGCTGCCAGTCCCGGTTCCTCATCCTCGATTTCGCCCAGATCCCTGGCGTGCAGGTGTGGCAGATCGGCAACGAGGGCGGGTTCCTGGCCGCACCCGTCGATGTCACGGCAGCAGGCAACACCATCCTGATGGGCCTGGCTGAGCGGGCCGATGTGATCGTCGACTTCGCCAACGTGCCGCCTGGCAGCTACGTCCTGGGCAACATCGGCCCGGACGAGCCGTTCGGCGGCGGAGTGCCGGGAACCGACTTCGAACCGGCCGACCCGGCCAGCAGCGGGAAGGTCATGCAGTTCACGGTCGTGCCGGCCGTCGCGCCAGATCCCACGACCCCGCCAGCGCAGCTGGTCCTGCCGGCGATCACCCCGCTGCCCGCTCCCACGGCACCGGCCCGGCCCCTGGCCCTGATCGAGATGATGGGTATGGGCTACGACGACAACAATGGGGTGATCGAGGGCCCGGTCGAGGCAGTCCTCGGCCAGATAGTCGACGGAAGCGCCGTGCCGGACCTGTGGATGGCTCCCGTGACCGAGGACCCCGCGGTGGGGGCCACCGAGGTCTGGGAGTTCTACAACACGACCGGCGACGCGCACCCGATGCACATCCACGAGGTCGTCTTCGAGGTGGTCAACCGCGAGGGCCTGGTCCTCGACGGCGCCGGGGACGTGGACGTGCCCGTGACCCCCGACGGGATCATCACCCCACCCGAACCGTGGGAGACCGGGTTCAAGGACACGGTGATCGCCTACCCCGGGCAGGTCACGCGGGTGAAGATGCAGTTCACCAACCCCGGCCAGTTCGTCTGGCACTGCCACATCGTCGAGCATGAGGACAACGAGATGATGCGGCCGTTCCGGATCGGCCCGGTGCAACCGGGCCAACCGGGCTAGCCGGGCCAACCAGGGCCAGACGGGGCGCCCTGAGACCTCACAACCGCCAGCGGGTTCGCGGAGTGCGGGTGATGATCCAGGGAGATCCGTTGTTGCCCGGCCATGGAGTACCCGGTGGGGCTCCTGGTCTGGGCGCGGCCGCCGCGTCCGATCTCGCCGGCGAGATGGCCGGCGTGATGGCCGGCGTGATGGCCGGCGAGATGGCCCACATGCGCAGGTCGACCTGGCGGTGATGAGCCCAGCACAGAAGGGCGAGATTCGCTACGTCCGTACTCCCGTCGGCGGCCCAATCAACCACGTGGTGGGTCTGGCAAGCCTCGGCCGGGATCCCACAGCCGGGAATGATGCAGCCGCGGTCGCGCGCCGCCAGCGCGCGGCGTTGGGCCGGGGTGGCGATCCGGGCCGTGCGCCCGACCGCCAGCGGGAGCCGGGTGCCGAGCAACGCAGCAGCGAGCGCCGTGATGCGAGTCGATGCGGCCGCCGCGGGTGCGGGCACCGACGGCCTGGCAGCCCGGAGCAGTTCCTCGACCGTGTCCGGGCATTCATTGGACTCGACCAGGATCGGGGTGAGCTGCGGATCGCACCCCGCGAACCGCTCCTCGGCGGCGGTCAGGGTGTGGCCGCGGGAGGTGGTCCAGGTCTGGTCCCCCAGGGCGGTCGTGTCCACCGCGACAGCGACTGAGACGGGCAGGCCACCGCGGGTGGGGATCGACCCGGACGAATGCGCCGCATTGACCAGGGCCACCAGACCGTCGGCCCGCCGCGCTGACGGCGGAACGTGGTCTGCCTCACTGCGCAGCCGCTCGGCAAACGCATCGATGGCTGCAACAACCGCCTCACCCTCAACTCGGGGCAAGCAGCCGGAGAGCAGCACTGAATCCGAGGTCAGGGCGAAGGACAGGGATCGTGACTCGTAGGCAGCTGATTCGTCCGGGTCAGGATCAGCAGGCGGGCGCAGCACGCGGATCACCCGAGCGACGAAGGCCCCGACCGCCTGCGGCGACAACTGCCCCCACAGCGGGGTCAACTCCGCGATGACGGCAGTCATCTCCGCCTCGGAGAGTTCGTCGGCCCGGCGGGCGAGGGGGTGCACATGCTCGCTGGTGATCACACCTGCTGCCCACGCCTCCCCCAGGGCAGGCTGCACGCTGGAGAAGGCCCCCGCTCGAGCCAGGCGCCGAGCCCACCCCGACGACCAGCCGCGAGCCAACAGCATCGCGCCGTCACCGACCAGTGGCAGACTCCCGGATCGGGCCGCCGCGACCATCCGCCGCGCCAACTCGTACTCCGCGACAGCCACCGCGGAGCACAGCACCTCAACGTCCGCCTCCGGCCGCTCGCCAGCAGCCAGACCCATCACGGGCAGCTCGCCCAAGGACATCCCGGACAGATCCGCCCAGACGGCGGCCACCTCGGATGACGCCGCGGGCGCTGCCGCCCTGGCACGCTCGTCGACGACCGCCGGCGGGCCGTCCACCCCCAAGACCCCCATCTCGACTCCCCCTCGTACTCGAACATCTGTTCGAAGACTATCTCAGCCCACCGACAATGCGACGGGCTCGGAGCCAATCTGTGGACAGCCGGGACACCCAGATCCCAGCCGGGCGCGGGATCCGAGCCGGGCGCGGGATCCCAGCCGGGCGCGGGAGCCGAGCCGGGCGCGGGAGCCGAGCCGGGCGCGGGAGCCGAGGCGCGGGAGCCGACCTCGTGACGGGCTGGGCCCATCTTCGCAGTCGTTCGGGGCCGCTCCGCCGTCAGACCGAGCGCACGGCCGATGCGCTCGACATCCTGGCCGGCGGACCCGCCGACCTCCCTGTCAGATCCGTGGAAGCGCGCAACTCGCCTCCCCCAGCACGCCTCCCCCAGCACGCCTCCCAGGCCACGCCTCCCCCAGCGCGCCACCGCAGGCCACGCCTCCCCAGGAACGCCGCCCTCGAACCGGCGCCACCCCCGGGGGCTTGGCCCAATGACTCAGACCCCGAACCACTCCCGCACACGCGCCACGATCGCCCGGTCGAACTGGTCGTCGTCGTGTCGCGCCCCCAGCCACTGGACGAAGTCGCCACCTGCGCACGCGTCGAGCTCGCGCCTGCAGGCGTCGATATCCGTGACGGCCCGGTAGAGCATCTGCTCGGCCTCGTCCGGCGTGGAGTAGAAGAACGGGTACTTCTCGGGCAGGATCGCCCGCGCCCATGGCCGGTCCGGGAACACCCCCACTGCACCCGCAACAAGCGCCTCGACGTACTCCAGCCCGTAGGACTCGTCACGGGCCGTGGCCAGGAACGCCGTGGTCCGGGCCAGCGCGTGCCAGTAGTCCTCGCGTGTGGCGGTCAGCGGGCCAACCCACGCCCAGTCCTTGCGGGACAGGCGCATCGCGCGCTCGCTGATCAGGTGCGACTCGTGCAGCCGGGCCTCCACGGTGATGGGGGTGCGCTTCTGGACCTTCTCGACCGTGTCGAGGAACACCTGCGGCTGCTTGCGCTCCGAGAGGTAGATCGCGGGGTAGAGCACCACGGGAATGGCGGGCTCCTTGCGCTCCTGGACGTGCTCGAGCCTGATCCCGAGGTTGACCCAGCCGATCTGGGCGTCCTCCCAGATGGCCTTGATCGTCCAGCCCGAGACGATCTCGCGCACCTCGGATGCGGTGCGCTCGGAGTTGGCGAACGTCGGGAACAATCCGCAGGACAGGCCCAGAGCGGCGCGCTGGACGCGACTGCTGAACTTGGCCGTGTTGAACCAGACGAAGTTCATCAGTTGCGGCTCGTCGCAGTTCTCCTCGAGCGCCTGCCAGATGGCCACGGAGTCCAGGACGTCCATGTTGATCACCAGGGTGTCGGCGCCGTCGATGAACTGCAGGGGGATGACGTCGAACCCTGCGGCGTGCTTTGGGCCGGGCCCGATGAGGCGTGCGCCGGGGAAGACCCGGAGCAGGCGCCGGACCAGCGTGGCTCCGGCATCGTGACCCGCGACGTGGCCCTCGGCATCAACGATCGCCGCGGCGTACTTGATGGCAATGTTCACTTGACCCCACCTGCTCCCTGGTATGCGAACTCATCCTCGGGGCGGGATCCGCCGCCGCCGAAACTGGCGGGGCCGTCGGGCTCCTCGGGGTACTCCTCGTCGTCCACGAGCGGAACCTCGATGCGCATCCCGTAGAACGACCGCAGCACGAAGAACACCGAGACCGCGAAGAACACTGCCGCCAGGGCCAGGACGAGCGACCCACGCCCCTGCGCCTCCAGGCTGACCGCGAGCTCGACGGCCAGCAGGCCGAACAGCGTCGTGAACTTGATCACCGGGTTCAGCGCCACCGACGAGGTGTCCTTGTACGGGTCACCAACCGTGTCACCGACGATCGTGGCGTCGTGCAGCGCGGTGCCCTTGGCGTGCAGGTCGATCTCCACGATCTTCTTCGCGTTGTCCCAGGCACCACCCGCGTTGGCCATGAACAGCGCCTGGTAGAGCCCGAAGGCCGCGATCGAGATCAGGTACCCGATGAACAGGTACGGCTCGAGGAAGGCGAACGCCAACGTGACGAAGAAGACCCCGAGGAACATGTTGATCATGCCCTGCTGCGCGTACTGCGTGCAGATCTCGACCACGCGGCGGGAGTCCGCCTCGCTGGCCCTCGTGACTCCTTCCAGGCGGATCGAGCCCTTGATGAACTCCACGGCCCGGTAGGCCCCGGTCGTGACCGCCTGGATCGACGCACCGGTGAACCAGTAGATGATCGCGCCCCCGGCGATCAGGCCCAGAAGGAACGGCGGGTAGAGCAGGGACAGGTTCTCCATGCCCTCGGTCAGCCCCTCGGTCAGGGTCATGATGATGGAGAAGATCATCGTGGTGGCGCCGACGACCGCGGTCCCGATCAGGACGGGCTTCGCGGTGGCCTTGAAGGTGTTCCCCGCGCCGTCGTTCTCCTCGAGCATCTGCTTGGCCGTGTCCCAGGCCGGCTCGAATCCGTAGTCCGCGCGGAGCTCGCCGTCGATGCTCGGGATGTCCTCGATCATCGACAGCTCGAAGACGCTCTGCGCGTTGTCGGTGACCGGACCGTAGGAGTCGACGGCGATCGTGACCGGGCCCATGCCCAGGAAGCCGAACGCGAGTAGCCCGAAGGCGAATACCGCCGGGGCGATCATGATGGCGTCCAGCCCCAGGTCGCTGATCAGGTACGCCCCGCCCATCAGCGCGACGATCGTCATGCCCAGCCAGTAGGCCGAGAAGTTGCCGGCGACCAGCCCGGAGAGGATGTTCAGCGAGGCGCCTCCCTCGCGCGAGCTCTTCACCACCTCCTTGACGTGCTTGCTGTTCGTGGAGGTGAAGATCTTGACCACCTCGGGGATCACGGCACCGGCCAGGGTCCCCAGCGAGACGATCGAGGCCAGCTTCCACCACAGGTCGCCGGTCGCGCCGACGCCCAGGACGAAGTAGGTCGTGACGTAGGTGGCGCCGATGCTGATCAGCGAGGTCACCCAGACCAGCGAGCTCAGCGGCGTCTCGAAGTTCATCCGGTCGACGTCCGCGTACCGGCTGCGGACCCATACGTCGTTGAGCACGTAGGAGACGGCCGAGGCGATGACCAGCACCGCGCGGACCACGAACAGCCACACCAGCAGCGACGCCTGGACGGCCGGGTCCGGGACCGCGAGCAGGATGAAGGTGATCAGGGCGACGCCGGTGACGCCGTAGGTCTCGAAGCCGTCCGCGCTCGGTCCGACCGAGTCGCCCGCGTTGTCACCGGTGCAGTCGGCGATCACGCCCGGGTTGCGCGCGTCGTCCTCCTTGATCTTGAAGGCGATCTTCATGAGGTCCGCACCGATGTCGGCGATCTTCGTGAAGATGCCGCCGGCGATCCGCAGTGCGGCAGCACCGAGCGACTCGCCGATCGCGAACCCGATGAAGCAGGCACCGGCGATCTCGGCGGGCAGGAAGATCAGGATCACCAGCATCATCAGCAACTCGAGGCTGATCAGCACCATGCCGATCGACATGCCGGACATCAGCGGGATCCGGTGCACCGGCAGCGGCTTGCCGCGCAGCGCGGCGAAGGCGGTGCGCGAGTTGGCGAAGGTGTTGACCCGGATGCCGAACCACGCCACCGCGTACGAGCCGCCCATGCCGAGCAGGCTGAAGCCCAGGATGATCGCCACCCGCTGCCACGTGAACCCGACGAGCACCCCGTAGTACACGACGATGACGGCGGCGATGAACGCCCACAGCATCAGCAGGAACCGCCCCTGCTTGAGCAGGTACGCCTGGCAGGTGGAGTAGATCAGCTCGGAGATCTCGCGCATCGAGGGATGGACCTCCATGACGCGCAGCCTCTGGAAGATCACCGCCCCGAAGCCCAGCCCAAGAGCGCAGATCAGCAGCCCGAGCAACAGCAGCGTGCGGCCGGATCCACCTCCCACCACCGTCACCGTGGTCAGGTCCGGCAGGACCAGGCTCGCCTCACCACCCCCGGTTCCGGCCTCCCCCTCCGCGCCGGAGGTGGCACAACCAGCCAGTGCCAGGGCGGCGACGAGTGCGCCCACCCCACGAGCCGCAAGGCCCTTGGACTTCATCATCGGGGACTACCCCTTCGATCGAGGTGCCGGTCGGACAGGCACCGACGCCCGCCAAGGTAACCCCGGCGACGCGCCGTCCAGTTGGGCAAAGGTCCCGGATCTGGGGGCATGTGTCCCGAGCATCACGCCGGTCGCACCCGTCGTTGGACCCTACCGACGACACCCGCGCGGCCACGACGGCGCCCGGACCCGCACCACGGGCAGGCACCACGGGCAGGCACCACGGGCAGGCACCAAGGAGCCGTACCAGCCCGCACCACAGGCACCACGGACCCGTACCAGCCCGGATCAGGAGCGCGTGGGAGGTTCCTCGCCCACCGGGTGCTCCAGGGGGGCCTCATCGACGTGGCTCAGGTGGGACGGGTCCTCCTCCACCACATGGACCTGGTGAGCAGCGTCGAGATCGCCTTCGAGGAAGTAGGGATCGGCCACCGGCTCACCCTCGGTCCGCCCGCCGGGCTCGCCCTCGGGGAGCGCTGAGGTGCCACCCGCCTTCCACGCGACGGCCTCGGCCTGCCCCGGCAGCCAGATGACGATGATGAGCAGCGCGACGAGCAGCAGCCCCAGCCCCAGGTAGGCAGCGATGTGGAACGCCGGCAGGAACGCTGCGTCGCCGGCTGAGCGGAGCACCTCCGCCTCCTGCACAGTCGCCCGCCCCGAGGCCTGCAGCTGGTCGGCGACCTCGTAGGTGGCGCCCACGCTGTCGGAGGCGACCGCCTGCAGGTCCGCGGGCAGCGGGCTGCCCTCCAGGGCGTCGGACATGGAGCTGGAGTACGAGGTCGCCACGACCGAGGAGATGACCGCGACCCCGAGCGTCGCACCCACCTGGCGAACAGTGTTCTGCACTGCCGACCCGGAGCCGGAGCGCTGGGGCGGGGTGGCCAGCGTCATCCGGGTGGTCGAGGGGGCGATCACGTTGCCCATCCCGAAGCCGAACACGAACGGGATGAGCACCAGCGCCCACACGGGCGTGGTCAGAGTCAGCTGGGCGAATCCGAACATGCCGAGCGAGGCCACGACCAGGCCGAACGGGATGACCCGCCGGGCACCGAAGCGGGCCACCATCTTCCCGCTGCGGGGTGCGGCCAGGAGCTGGCCGATGGCGAACGGCACGGTCAGCGCGCCCGACTGCAGCGGCGACCACCCGCGCACGACCTGGTAGTAGAACGCCAGGAAGATCAGGGAGCCGGTGAGCGCAGCGAAGGTCAGCGACGTGGCCGCCAGGGGCACGGAGAAGGACCGGATCCTGAACAGGCTCAGGTCCATCGACGGATTCGCGGTCCGCGACTCCCACACGAGGAACGCCACCAGCACCGCGGCGCCGAAGCCGATCCACGCGTAGGTGGACGACTCGCTCCAGCCAGCCTCCTGGATGCCGTACACAAGGGCCAGCAGGCCGATGACCGACAGCACCAGCCCGACCGGGTCGAGCTTGCCGGGATGTGGGTTGCGCGACTCCGGGACGTTGCGCAGGATGCCGACGATCCCCACGGCGATGATCGGCACGTTGATCAGGAACACCGAGCCCCACCAGTAGTGCTCCAGCAGGAAGCCACCCAGCAGCGGGCCGAGGGCCACCGCCCCACCCACGGCGGCAGCCCAGATCCCGATGGCTCGCCCGCGCTCCTCCGGGGGGAAGATCACGGTAATGATCGACAGGGTCACCGGCAGCACCGACGCCCCGCCGACGCCCATCAGGGCCCGGGCCACGATCAGCTGCTCCGGGGACGTGGCGAAGGCGCTGAGCAGCGAAGCAGCGGCGAACAGCACCAGACCGATGATGAGCACCCTGCGACGTCCGTACCGGTCGCCCAGGACGCCCCAGGTGAACAGCAGCGCGGCGAACACCAGCGAGTAGGAGTTGATCGCCCAGATCAACTGGCCCTGGGTGGCACCGAGGTCCTGCTGGATCGTTTTCAGCGCGACGTTGAGCACCGTGTTGTCCAGCACGACGACCAGCAGGCTCACGACCAACGCGGCCAGCGCCTGCCACCGGTGCGGTGCCACGACGGCAGGAGCTGGCGCGGCACTCGGGCTCGGGGAGGTCATGGCTGCTCAACCTACCCCGATCACAGAGCATTCCCTTCCGCTCTGCCACCTCCGGTCACATGCGCACCCGGAGGTGGGCGAACCCAGCGCTGAGCGAAGGGCACAGGCACGCTGAGGAGGCGGCGGACCCAGTGCTAGCGTCGGATCCAACTGACCGGTACCGGGACGCCGCAGGGGTCATCCCACAGGACCATCCACAGGGATTCTCGAGGGGATAGTGACATGAACGCACGTCGTCTGGCCGTGCTGGCGATTCTGGCGGCGCTGCCCCTGGCCGGGTGTGCCAGTGACAGCGGCTCTGGTGCCACGGCCCCAGCGGGAGCAACGGGCGCGGCGGGAGCAACCGCCCCGAGCCTGACCGGAACCAGCTGGGAGCTGGCCCAGTACGCCGCTGAGGGTGAGACCACCCTGTCCGCGGTCCCTGACGACGTTCGGGCCACCGCGGACTTCACCGACGACCAGATCAGCGGGTCCGGAGGGTGCAACAGCTTCAGCGGGACGTACATGACCGACGGCGACACGATCGAGATCGGGCCATTGGCCACCACCCAGATGGCGTGCGTTCCTGCGGTCACGGCGGTGGAGTCCGGCTACCTCGCCCGGCTCGGAGCCGCCAGGACCTTCGCGATCACCGACGGCACCCTGACCCTGAGCGACGAGTCGGGCCAGGTTGTGCTTGCGTACACCGAGTCGGCGCCCGTCACGCTGACCGACACGACGTGGCAGGCCACCGGGATCAACAACGGGACCGGCGGCGTGACGTCGCTGGTCGCTGACTCCACGGTCACGGCCGAGTTCGCCAACGATGGGACCCTGACCGGCAGCGCGGGCTGCAACTCCTACAACGGGAGCTACGAGGTGCTCGGGGACACCATGACGATCGGCCCGATTGCCGCCACCCGGATGGCCTGCGATCCGGAGGTCGACGAGCAGGAGTCCAACTACCTGGCGGCCCTGGAAGATGTCACGCAGTTCACGCTCGATCGCGATCGGTTGGAGCTGCGCGACGACGAGGGAGCCCTGCAGGTCGGATACACCAGCGGTTGAGTTGGTCGGGCACGGCCCGGCCACCCGGGCTGTCGGCCACGCGGCATGGCCGTGGCTGATTGCTGGTCCGTGCCATTGCCACAGGCACACCGCACGAAGGACAATCAGGTGTGCCGACCAGACAGAACGCTGCCATCAACCTTCGCCTCGCCCAGCTCGGGCTGCCGCTGCCAGAGGGCTTCGAACAGACCGAGTCCGCGCAGCTCGCCGGGCCGATCATCGCGCGCCAGCGTGAACTGAGCCGGCGGCTCGCCGATCGGTTGTGCGCCGCGGACGGGCGGATCCAGGACTTCCTCGACGACTACCTGGCCGATGTCGGGGAGGTGCCCCAGCTGCCGAGACGGACCTTCGCGCTCGATGAGGCGGGCTTCGCGCGCGACCTGTCCCTCCCATTCGACGGTGACCACTTCAGTTCGCCGCTGCTGGCCAGCTACCGGCTCGTCAACGGCGTGCTGCACAACCCTGCCAACGACCGGCGGACCACGGCCGGGGTGTTCCACATCGCCGAGGGCGGCCTGCCCATCCCCGACGACAAGATCGCCGTCCCGAAGGTGGCGTTCGCCCGACTGATGTCGCTGGCGTTCGAGCCGCCCGAGGTGGACATGGTGCTGCCGTACTCGGCCAACCAGCAGGAGCCGGCAGCATGCTTCGTGTCGCTGCTGATGCGCCCGCTCGTGGCTCCCGAAGTGCCGGGGAAGGTGCGCGAGAAGCGGATGGAGACCCGGTTCATCGTGCCCGGCGGGCTGGTGGCCAACCTCGACTTCGTGGAGGGGATCTTCGGCAACGGGGGTGACCCCTACCTCCCGGAGAACGATGCCTCACTGGCCCCCGGGACCTGGACCGGCCATACCGGCTGCGTCGTGCTCGCCCCGCACCTGACCCGCGTGACCAAGAAGGAGCTGGGCCTGCCACACATCTCCGAGGCCACCGACCGGCAGCGCCGTGATGGGGTCTGCTGGGAGCACGAGGATGACCTCTACAACAACGGGCAGGCCTTCAAGATCTGCGCCCGCGACACTCGTGGCGTGATCGTCACCGTCATCGCCGACAACTACTTCGGCTACTGCAAGAAGGAGGTCAAGACCCAGATCTCGTACTCGGCGAACCTCTTCGGCAACGCCGAGGAGGAGCACGCCGGTGGCGCGCTGGTCTTCGCCAGCTACAACCTGGGCCAGGAGCACACCGAGACCTCAGCTGGCGGGGACTACTCCCTTGCCGACGTCCTGGCCCGCGACCCGGAGCGCTTCGCGCCCCAGCCGGAGGGCCACGCGCTGGACCTCGACCAGCCGCACATCGTGCTCGTCCCGGCGAACGCGACCTACTCGCTGCGCACGATGACGGTGTCCTGGCCCACCGGGGACGGCACGCGCGGCACCATCGCGCTGCGTGCGGACAAGGCCTACCTCGGCCCCAACGGGTACCGCGTCACCCTGGCCCAGCAGGCCTACGACCGCACGGCCTGGAACCTCGTGGGAACCGTGCCTGACTCGACGTCCTGCCACAAGCCGGCAACGGTCTCCGGAGGCGGGAAGTCCGAGATCTCCAAGGCCATCACGGACGCCTTCATCTACGGCTCTGCCTTTGTCGCCGACTTCGAGGACGACATGGACAAGGTCTCGGCAATCCTCGACCGCGACTACTCCAAGCGGTTCCGGGACCCCGCGCGCAACAACGTGGACCACCGACCGATCCTGTCCGAGGACCGGTCGATCGGTTCCGTGATCAAGCTGCTGACCCCGCAGCCTGGCTACAGCCCGGACTACAACGCGTGGCTCGATCGGATCCCGCCGCACATCACCGAGCTGGTCTACATGGTCAAGCGCTCCTACCGGCCCGAGTGGGGCGACGACTGGCGCAACCACTTCAGCGTGGTGATCATCAACGGCCGTCAGGGCAATGCCCTCCGGCTCAACGGGACCAAACTCACGGTCAACATGCTGCGCGTGGGCTTCAACACCGATGGCTCCTGGCGGCTCTTCGGCCTTCGCCACGACTTCTCGCCAGCGGTCAAGGTGCAGACCCAGGACGACATCACCGCCTCGACGGTGGTGTCCGGCGAGGACCTCGGCCTGGACCCGAACCGCTCCTACAAGCTGGTGAAGAACTGTGAGAACCTCCTGTTCCAGCGCCCCGACGACGCCATCCACCGGGGCTACGACAAGCAGGCCGAGCTCGACATCTCCACGCCCGGGACGTTCCTGTCCAACTTCGCGCCGCTGACCCGCGACGATGCCGTGGCCATGCGCGACGATGCTGTGGCGTTCAGCGCATTCAGCGCCCCGATGGCCGACATGATCAGCGGGATCGCCGACACCCCCGAGGGCGAGGGCCCCGAGTTCTTCGTGAGCTCGGCCAACCCACGGATCGTCGACGGCAAGCCGTCGAAGAACCCCCGCTACCTGCAGCAGCGCCCGGATCGGACCAACGCAGCAGCCACCGCGGTCGCGGACCTCTCCGCCCGGCTCGTCCGCCGGATCAGCACCCGCGATCCACTGGTCCTCCCGGTCGACGTCGTGGCCGCCGGCCGGCGCAACAACCCGCCGGAGGGGTCCATCCCCCCACTGTGCCCGTACAACCCGCTGCACTACATGGAGCTCCCGGAACTGTTCATGGAGTTCATCTCGTCGATGACGGGCAAGTCGCCCTCAACCACGGGAGCCGGCTCCGAGGGCGCGCTGACCAAGGGCCCGTTCAACGCGATGCCCGCCATCGTCGACCTGAATGCGTCGCTGTTGTCCTACGCCCTGACCGGCTACGACGGCTGGCTGTCCGCAGCCGGCTATGTCGGGCCGCAGGTGCGGGTCAACCACGACATCTCGATGCTCATCCCGGAGCTGTTCTCCCGGATGTCACCCGAGGAGCGTTCCGCCGAGGCGCTCATCGCCGAGGGCTCCCTCGAGAAACTGTCCGACTTCGAGCACGACGGCGCGCTGGTCGCGGCCAGCCGGCTCGGCTACCGGATCACCCAGACGTTCGCCACCAGGTACCTCGGCCGGATCTTCCTGCACCCGCACGCGGTCCTGACCCCGGAGATGCTTCGCCCCGAACTGCAGGATCCTGCGGTGTTCGCCGAGTCCATGGCCACCATCGTCACGACGCACGAGCGGGTGGCGCGCGCCTACTTCGACGACGAGACGATCTCGATGGCGATCCCGCCGTTGCGGGCGCTCCTGGAGATCATGGCCTACGGTGCCACCGCGGAGGGCTGGACCGTGCATTCGCCGGAGTTCCGGGAGATGTTCACCCGAGCGGCAGTACTGGCCTCCGACTGGTACGCAGAGCGGCTTGACACGAAGCAGGCAGCAGCCAGCGCCCGGGCGGACTCGGGGCTGGCGGCGATCGAGCGGTTCGTGTCCACGCCCGGGAACGAGGAGCCCACGCAACGCCTGGACATGCCGTCACGGGTGGCCGCCGCCCGGGCCGAGGCGCAGCGCCTGGCCGGCCCGGAGTTCCGCGAGTGGTTGGTCGGCTCAACCGGCGGCACGCCGCTCTGAGCCCGGAGCCGCCCGGAACGCACCCCGGGCCATGACTCCCCCTTCTCGACACTCCGATTCTGCGCTATACTGACTCCAGATATGGAGTTGAAGGCTGGTTCGGCTGCAGCGCTGGAATTGCAGGTGCAGTTGCAGTTGCAGTTGCAGTTGCTGAGAGTTGAGGCGCTGGAGCCGCAGTGCTGGAGTTCCAGTTGGTGGGATCAGAGGCAGGCGAGGATGGCAACCATGACGGCAGTGGCAGCATCGGTGCGGTACCCGGCCAGCCGGTTCGAGACGCAGCCGTGGGTCGACCTGCGCGACCCCTCCGAGCAGGCCCGGCTCACTCCGGCCGCAGCACGGGGCATGGCGCGGCTGGCCGAGGCCTGGGACCTGACCGTGCCGCAGGTGTGCTCGCTGCTCGGCGAGGTCTCGCCCAGCACCTGGCACGCATGGGCCAAGTCGCCGCCGAGGACCCTGGGCGTCGATCGGCTGACCCGCGCGTCCTACCTGCTGGGGATCTACACCGCGCTGCACGTCCTCTACGGTGACGAGCTCGCCGACGAGTGGGTGCACCTGCCCAACACCAACGCGCTGTTCAATGGCGCGACTCCCCTGGACGTGATGCTGCGCGGGGGCATCCCGGCCCTGGAACGCGTGCGTGCCCTCGTCGACGCCCGCCGCGGAGGGGCGTGAGCGCGGCGCGTCGGGACTGGCCACCGATCAGCGGCGTGCGCTGGGACGACACCCACCGCCTCATCCCCGCGGTGTACGCCGACACCGACGAGCCGATCCTGGCCTCGCTCGCCGACGCAGAGGGCGACATCCCCGATCTGGTCGCCCTGACGGCCGCGACGAACACACGGCTCCAGGCCCAGGCTGACGCGCTGCCCGGCGGGATCCACCAAGACGAGCTGGTCTTCGCGGTCCCGCACTGGCGGATCATCAATGCGGCGTTCTGCCACCCGCATCCCCAGGGGTCGCGGTTCAGCGGCCCCGACCGTGGGGCGTGGTACGCCGGCCAACATGTCCAGACCTCCCTCGCGGAGGTTGCGTTCCACAAGCGCGTCGAGCTGGCCGAGATCAACCGCTGGGATCTGCGGACCGAGTACCAGGACTACGTGGCCGACATCCACGCGCCGCTGCACGACCTGCGCAGGCCCCGCGACCGCCGGGCCAGGGCGTGCCTGTCGCCGGACTCCTACGCGGCCAGCCAGGCCCTCGCCGGCGACCTGCTCGCCGCCGGCTCGGTCGGGATCGTCTACCCGGCGGTGCGCGACCGGGGCCGTGAGGCGGTCGCGTGCTTCCGCCCGGCCGCCGTGGCGAATGTGCGCGCGGCAGGCCGCTACCGGCTCACGTGGTCCGGCGGACCGGAGCCGGAGGTCTCGCAGGCGCGCTGAGCCTGCCGTCCAGGACACGGGCGGGGCTGGCCGCGACGTCCTGGAGACACGTGCGGGATGGCACGTCGGCTCAGTCGTAGTGCCGCAGGTCCGGCCAGAGCTCGGCCCACGTCCGATTGGGATCCCGGCAGACGAGGATCGGCAGTCCCTGCTCCTCATTGGGTATCCCGACGCCGTTGTCGAGCTGCGCCGCCACCTCACACGAGCCGAAGTGGGTGTCGAGCCATTCCGGCGCGTACCCGACCGCCACAACCACATCAGACCCTTCCGGCGGCTGGCCACGGAGCCAGAGCCGTTGTGCCCGCTGACGAACCGAACGCCGCGGCGAGGGCGACACGTCGGCCGGTGTGACCTGACATCCAACCAACCACAGACGTGGCACCGGCGGCGAAAAGCGCCAGCACCAGTCCCGCCGTGTAGTACGGCTGGCCGCCGGTCACGAGGACCAGGACGCACAGGACCGGGTAGGCCACGGCCAGCGCGCGCACGGGCCTCAGGTCCGGCACCCGCAGCAGGCGCACGATCCCCGCGACCCATACCGGTGTCGGGTAGATGCCGACGATCGCGAGCTGCAGTGGAACGAACAGGGCTCGTGACTCGTCGCCCTTG
>JAQBEX010000151.1:0-12644 GCA_032123675.1 Actinomycetes bacterium | reverse complement strand
CCTCCGCAAAGGGCCGGATTCTCCGCGTCGGCGGGGAGATTCTGGCCCTTGGCGGAGGGTTTGCGCCGAGGGGGAGGGATTGCGGCTGGGCGTCAGCCTTCCAGGGCTTCGCTGAGCTCCAGCCAGCGCTCCTCGAGCTGGGTGTGCTCAGCGGTGAGCGCCTGGTCCTCGCCGGAGAGCTCGAGCAGCCGCTCGTGATCGGTGTGCGCGTCGGCCATCTGATCGTGCAGCGTCGCCCGGCGGGCCTCGATCCGGGCCATCCGTCCCTCGATCCGGCCGACCTCCTTGCGGGTGGCATGGGCCGCCGCCCCGCTCAACCCCGATGCGCTCGCGGGCGTCCCTGCGGTGGCAGCGGGGTCGGGCCCGGTTGCTGACCTGCGGGCGCTGTCCGCCCCCGCCGTGCCCTGCGAACCAGCGCCTCGTGTCGCGGTGGCTGCCCCACCGGCACCGGTCGAGCGGAGGCTGCCCGAGGCCGAGGACCGCAGCTCGAGATACTGCTCGACCCCACGTGGCAGGTGGCGCAACTGGCCGTCACCGAGCAGCGCGTAGAGGTCGTCGCAGGTGCGCTCCAGGAAGTACCGGTCATGGCTGACGACGACCAACGACCCGGGCCAGGAGTCCAGCACGTCCTCGATCACGGCCAGCGTCTCCACGTCCAGATCGTTGGTGGGCTCGTCGAGCACCAGCAGGTTGGGCCCGCCGATCAGCAACTTGAGCAACTCGAGGCGACGCAGTTCACCTCCGGAGAGGTCGCCGATCCGGGTCATCGCCTTCTCGCCCTTGAACCCGAAGTCCTCCAGGAGGTTGCCGGCTGTCACCGTGCGCCCGCCGATCTCGATCTCACGACGCAGGCGCTCCACGCTGGGCAGCACGCGTTGCTCCGGGTCGTCGGCAACGATCGTCTGCGGGAGGGTGGCCGCGACAACGGTGGCCCCCGTGATCACCGTCCCTGCGTCAGGCTCTCGCTGTGCTGTGAGCAGCCGCACGAGGCTGGTCTTGCCGGCACCGTTCGGGCCGAGCAGGCCCACTCGATCGCCCGGACCCAGCTGCCAGGTCAGGTCCTCGACCAAGGTGCGCTCGCCGTCCGACTCGCCAGGACCGCCGGCCCCCGGCACCCGGATCGCGACACCGTCGAGATCGACCACCTGCCGGCCCAGTCGGGCTGACGCGACCCGGCGAAGGGCGAGCTTGTCGCGCAGCTCTGGGACATCGGCGATCAGTGCGTTCGCCGCGTCGATCCGGAACTGCGGCTTCGAGGTGCGGGCCGGCGGCCCCCGGCGCAGCCACGCAAGTTCCTTGCTGACCAGGTTGCGCCGCCGGGACTCCGCAACCGCCTCGCGCCGCTCACGCTCGGCACGGGCCAGCACCCACGCCGCGTAGCCGCCCTCGAAGCGATTGACCGTACCGCCAACGACCTCCCAGGTGGTGGTGGCCACCTCGTCGAGGAACCAGCGGTCATGCGTCACGACGGCCAACGTCGCCGGGCCGGTGGGCCCGGTCAGGAATCGGGCCAGCCACGTGACCGCCTCCAGGTCGAGGTGGTTGGTCGGCTCGTCGAGCAGCAGGACGTCACCGGGATCGATCAGCGCCCGGGCGAGCGCCAACCGGCGCCGCTCGCCACCGGACAGACCCAGAAGCGGTGTGTCCAACCCCTGTGCGTACCCCTCTGCGCCGACGCCGCCGAGCAGACCGGCGAGCACTGAGCGGATCCGGGGATCAGCTGCCCATTCATGTGCCGGGCGATCCCCCACCGTCACATCCCGCACGGTCCGAGCCCCGGCCGGCAGGTCGTCGGACTGCCCGACCATCACCACGCGGGCGGCCGCCGTTCGGATCACCCGACCGGAGTCCGGCTCAGCGGCTCCGGCGAACACGCGGAACAGCGTCGACTTGCCGTCACCATTGCGCCCCACGACCCCCACCCGTTGGCCCCGCTCGATGCCGAGCGAGACCCCCGCGAGGACCGCGCGGGTCGCGAACACGACGTGCACGTCCTCTAGGGCAACGATGGGGGGCATGAGGCCCAAGGCTAGCCGCATGCGCCGGTAGGGTCGGACGCACACAACGCCCCACCACTGCGACCAGCCGCCGCTGGCCCGACGACAGGAGGATCACCAAGTGCCCCAGTTGCTCGTGGTTGAGCCGGTGTTCGCCCAGCGGCTGTGGGGCGGCTCGACGCTGCGCCAGTGGTTCGGCGGGGCGGTGCCCGAGGGCATCATCGGGGAGTGCTGGGCGGTCTCCGGGATGGAAGGGATGAGCGGGACGATCCAGTCCGGCGCACCAGAGGGCATGACCCTGCGGGATGCCTGGTCCGCCGGGCTGGTGACGGGCCAGCCGGAGTCCGAGGACTTCCCGTTGCTGTGCAAGTTCCTCGACCCGCAGGACTGGTTGTCCGTGCAGGTCCACCCCGACGATGCCCAGGCCCTGGAACTCGAGGGCCAGCCGCGGGGCAAGTCGGAGTGCTGGCTGGTCGTGTCCTGCACCGACGACGCTGCGCTGATCCTGGGTCACACCGCGGACAGCGCCGAGGGGCTCAGGCAGGCGCTTGCCCATGGCTCCCTGATGGAGCGCCTCATCACGATCCCCGTGACCCAGGACGACTTCTTCATGGTGGACGCCGGCGAGGTCCACAGCGTGGGGCCCGGGATGCTGGTCTACGAGGTGCAGCAGAGCAGCGACATCACCTACCGGCTCTTCGACTTCGACCGGGTTGGCCCGGACGGCCAGCAGCGCGAGCTGCACGTGGACAAGGGCTTCTCGGTGGTGCGGGCACCACACGATCCCGCCGCCGCCCGCACGGCCGGGCCGTGGGAGCAGATCCGGCCCCGCGGGCGGACCCGCGTGCTGGTCGAGCGGCCTGCGTTCCGGGTTCAGCGCTGGGAGCTCCTGCATGAGGATTGCGATATCAGCACACCGGGCTATCGGGTCCTGTCCGTCATCGGAGGCTGGGGAACGCTGACCACCGACTCCGAGTCCATCGAGCTCGGCCTGGGCACCAGCGTGGTCATCCCCGCCGGGACCGGCGCGGCCCGCCTCGCTGGCGACCTCATCGTCGTCACGACCGACCCCGGCCCCGCCGCCGGCTGACCCGGGGCCCGGTTGACCCGGAGCCCGGCTGACCCGGAGGCCGGTTGACCCGGAGGCCGGCCTCTGGCTGACCCGGAGGCCGGTTAACCCGGAGCCCGGCTCACCCGGAGGCCGGCCGGACGGCATTCGTCGCGGAGGTCAGGCCGTTCGGTCCACCACCCGAGCGCCGGGCGCCGCACCGGTGGTCGAGAAGACGGCACGCACCTGCTCGAGTCCAGCTGCTGCGGAGTGCACGCGAGCGGCGCCCGCGGGATCGGCCACGAGGAAGGCCACCGTCGGCCCAGACCCGGACACGATGGCTCCGAGCGCACCAGCCGCGCGCCCCGCCTCCAGCACGTCGCGCAATGTCGGGCGCAGCGTGAGGGCGGGTTCCTGCAGGTCGTTGTGCAGCGCATGCCCTAGGGCGCCCGCGTCACCGGCGATCAGCGCGGCGATCACCGCCGCATCCGGCTGCGGCTCGGGAACGAGACGTCCCTCGACGAGCCGGTCGAACGTGGCGTACACCGCGGGGGTGGACAGGCCCTGCGTGGCCGTGGCGAACACCCAGTGGAAGGACCCGCGCACCATCAACGGGCTGAGCAGCTCGCCGCGTCCCATGCCCAGCGCGGTGCCGCCCATCAGGCTGAACGGCACGTCTGATCCCAGGTCGAGCGCGACCCGGGCCAGGTCGTCGCGATCCAGCGGCGCCCCCCAGAGATCGTTGAGCGCGACGAGCGCAGCGGCGCAGTCGGCCGACCCACCGGCCATGCCCCCGGCCACCGGGACTCCCTTGGCGATCGACACCCGGACGTCCGGGTCAGGTCGACCGAGCTCGGCCGCCAGCCGCTCGGCGGCGCGCCACACGAGGTTGCCGGAGTCGCGCGGAACCTCATCGGCCTGCAGCCCGGTCACCTCGTCGATGACGATGCCCGACCCTGCGAGGCCTGCCGCGACCGTGACCTCCTCATGCATGGCAACGGCGTGGAACACGCTGGCCAAGGGGTGGAAGCCATCGTCGCGCACGGCCCCGACCGACAACTGGATGTTGACCTTCCCCGGAGCCCGGGCGGTCACGGAGGCGCTCACAGACGCAGAGTAGTTGTCCCCCACCTTCGGGGCGATCCCGTCGAGCAGGTCCCCGGGAGGCCGGGGGCCGGGAGGCCGGGGGCCGGGGCACCGGCGGCGCGAGGGGCTGGGCGAGGGGCCGGAACGAGGCAGCGGCCGGGCGGGGGCCCAACCGCGCACGATGGACACCGATAGACGGCGGTGGCCAGAGCACCCCTCGTCAACCGCGCACGATCGGCACGTTTCGAGAAGCTCGGAGGCCACCAAACGGTGCCGACCATGCGCGGTTCAGCTCAGGCACCGGGAAGACGTACCTCCAACGGTGTCCAACGTGCGCGGCTGGCCTCCGGGAACTCAGGATCCGCCGTCCGCCGCCAACTCCCGGCGGGCCGCGGCGAGGGCTGCGAACTGGGACACGTCGAGAGCCTCGCCCCGGGCTGTCGGGTCCACGCCCGCTGCAGCCAGCACAGCCCGCGCACGATCGGCACCCCCGGCCCAGCCGGCCAGCGCGGAGCGCAGCATCTTCCGCCGCTGGCCGAACGCCGCGTCGACAGCGGCGAACACGTCCGCCCGTGCGACGTCCGCGCTCGGGGGCGCGGTGCGGATGACTTCGACCAGGCCGGAGTCGACGTTCGGCGCCGGCCAGAACACGCTGCGCCCGACGTGGCCCGCCTGCCGGACATCACCGAACCAGCGTGCCTTGACCGAGGGCACGCCGTACACCCGCGACCCAGGGTCAGCCGCCAGCCGTTGGGCCACCTCAAGCTGCACCATGACCAGCGCCCGCTCAATCGTCGGGAATGCCGCGAGCAGGTGCAGCAGGACCGGGACGCTGATGTTGTACGGAAGGTTGGCGACCAGTGCGGTCGGCGCCACGGGCAGGTCGGTGATCCGCAGCGCGTCAGCGGCGACGACGGTCAGCTTGGTCGACGCCGAGGGCGCACGCTCGGCCACGGTCACCGGCAGTTGCCCAGCCAACGTGGGATCCACCTCGACGGCCACCACGGCACGGACCCGGTCGAGCAACGCCAGCGTGAGGGATCCGAGGCCGGGCCCCACCTCGAGCACCACATCGGCCGGACCGACTCCTGAGACCCGCACGATCCTGCGCACGGTGTTCGGGTCGATGACGAAGTTCTGGCCGAGCGTCTTGGTCGGATGCAGGTCGAGCGTGCCGGCCAGCGCACGGATCTCCGCGGGTCCGAGGAGATGGGCGTCACCGTCCGGAGCGGGCCGGTCCAGAACACCCCGGTCACCGTCCGGGGTGTTCCGGTCACCGCCAGGTGCGGGCCCATCGCCAGGACCCGGACCGGGATCCGAACCGGGACCGGGACCCGGACCGGAGCCCCTGGGACCCGGACCGGAGCCAGCGGGACCCGGACCGGGATCCGAACTGGGCGGACCCGGCAGGGTCACGCCCAGTCCCCGAAGGCCCGGACGGTGTTCGCGTGCAGGTCGTCGCAGAGGTCACCGACGTCCTCGCCGCGCAACTCGGCAAGCCGGCGCACGGTCAGCGGCACCAGGTAACTCGCGTTGATCCGCCCGCGGTGGGGCATGGGCGTGAGGAACGGCGCATCAGTCTCGACCAGGATCCGGTCCCGGGGCACGATTGGAGCGGCCTCGTGCAGGTCGCGGGCGTTGGAGAACGTCACGGTCCCGGAGAAGGACACGTACCAGCCGTGGTCAGCGGCCACCCGGGCCAGCCCCGCGTCGCCGGAGAAGCAGTGGAAGATCACGACCTCCGGCAGGCCATCACCGGCCAGTTCGTCGAGCAGGATGCGCACAACGTCGTCGTGGGAGTCCCGGTCGTGGATCACCAGGGCGCGGCCCAGCCGGCGGGCCATGCCGATGTGGGCACGGAACGACTGCTCCTGGATGAGCCACGCCTCCGGCTCACGGGTCCGGAAGTAGTCCAGGCCCGTCTCGCCGATGCCGCGCACGCATGGCGAACCGACGGCGAGCGCCTCGACAGTGGCCACAGCCGCGTCGAGTTCCCCCTGAGCGGCGAGCCGGGGGGCCTCGTTCGGGTGGATCCCGATCGCGGCGACGATCCCCGGATGCGCCTCGGCCATCTCGACCGCCGCGTGTACGTCGCGGATCGAGCAGCCGACCTGGACGATGCCGGTCACGTTCACCGACGCGGCTGCGTCGAGCGCATCCTGCGGGCTCAGGATGTCCTCGCCCTGACCGCGCATGTCGATGTGGCAGTGCGAGTCGATCACCGGCCTCGACAGGGGCTCGGGCAGGGGCGGGCGACGGGGGTCGGTGGCGAGGTCAGGCACTGGCCGTGGCCTCCTCGGCCAGACGGGGGAACAGCGCAGCACCCTTGGTCACCGTGACCCCGGCCGGGAGCTGGCCCCAGCGGCTCACATCCTCGATGGGCTGCCCGTCGATCGGGCCGAGACCCTCAGCTGCACCGATCGACTCCCACAGTGCCCCCATCGCACGAGGCATCACGGCGTTGTGCAGCACGGCGATCGCCCGAAGGGACTCACATGTCGTGTACAGGACGGTGGCCAGCCGCTCGCGGGCAGCCGGGTCATCGGTGCGCTTCGCCAGGACCCACGGCTGCTGCTCGGTGACGTAGAGGTTCACCGCGTCGACGAAGGTCCGCACGGCGCCGATCCCACCGGTGAAGTCCAGTTTCGAGTAGGCGCCGTCCGCGTCCTGCACGGCGGTCAGCAGGTCGTCGGCCAGCGCCAGGTCGGCGTTGGCGAAGGCCCCCGGCTGGGGCAGCGTCCCGTCGAAGTACTTGCCCACCATCGCCGTCGCCCGGGATCCGAGGTTGCCCAGGCCGTTGGCCAACTCCGCGGTGTAGCGGGCGGTCATGTCCTCCCAGGAGAACGAGCCGTCCTGCCCGAACTGGATCGCGCGCAGGAAGTAGTAGCGGAAGGCGTCGACGCCGAAGTGGTCGATGATCTGCTCGGGGGCGATCCCGGTGAGCTTGCTCTTGCTCATCTTCTCGCCGCCGACGAGCAACCAGCCGTGGGCGTAGACCTGACCGGGAAGGGGCAGCCCCGCGGCCATGAGCATCGCCGGCCAGATGACGGCGTGGAAGCGCAGGATGTCCTTGCCGACCAGGTGGATGTCCGCCGGCCACGTGGCGGCGAACTTCGTGGCCCCCGAGGAGCCCGGCTCGTCGCCCAGGCCAACGGCGGTCGCGTAGTTGAGCAGGGCGTCGAACCACACGTAGACGACCTGCGAGGTGTCCCACGGGACCGGGATGCCCCAGTCGAAGCTCGAGCGCGAGATCGACAGGTCCTGCAGTCCACCGCGGATGAACGACACCACCTCGTTGTACGCACTCTGCGGGGCAACGGCGCTCGGGTGGTCCGCGTAGTGCTCCAGCAGGGCGTCGGCGAAGGCCGAGAGCCGGAAGAACCAGTTCGTCTCCTTCAGGATCTCCACCGGTCGGCTGTGGACGGGGCAGAGCAGTTCGCCGTCGAAGTCGCCGGTGCCGGGCACCAGGTCACCGGTGAGCTTGAACTCCTCGCAACCGACGCAGTAGGGGCCCTCGTACTCCCCGGAGTAGATGTGCCCTGCGTCTTTGAGCATCGTCAGGAACCTCTGCACCCTGACCTCATGGCGTCGTTCGGTGGTCCGGATGAAGTCGTCGTTGGCGACATCGAGCGTCTCCAGCACCGGCTTCCAGTGCTCGGCCACGAGCCGGTCTGACCACTGCTGGGGGGTGACCCCGGCGGCCTCGGCTGTGCGCAGGACCTTCTCGCCGTGCTCGTCGGTACCGGTGAGGAACCAGACGCTCTCGCCCCGTTGACGGTGCCACCGGCAGATCGTGTCGGCCGCCACGGTCGTGTAGGCGTGCCCGATGTGCGGGGCGTCGTTGACGTAGTAGATGGGTGTGGTGACGTAGAACGCCTCGCGGCCGGGACTCATGGCGACGATTCTAGTTGGGCGCGCGCACCTCCACGGCCGTGCGTGGGTGCGGCACGATGGGGCCATGCCCACCCCATCTGATGAGTTCCCTGAGCCGGATGAGCTCCTCGAGCCCACGGCTCCCAGCACGGGCCCTCCGGGTGCCGGGACGCTTGTGCTGGCCGGCACCCCCTTGGGCAATCCCGCCGACGCGTCGGCACGGCTGGCTGCCCTGCTGACCTCAGCCGACCTGGTGGCTGCCGAGGACACCCGGCGTCTGCGTCGGCTGGCCTCCGACCTCGGGATCGTGCGCGAAGGGCCCGTCATCTCCTTCTATGAGGACGTCGAACGCGACCGGCTGCCGCGCGTGCTCGACGTCCTCGCCGCGGGCGGCACGGTCGCCCTGGTCACCGATGCAGGCATGCCGTCGGTCAGCGATCCGGGATACCGGGCCGCGCGGGCGGCAGTCGACGCCGGCCACCGTGTCACGTCACTGCCCGGGCCGTCCGCGGTCACGACGGCGCTGGCCGTGTCCGGCCTGCCGTGCGATCGGTTCTGCTTCGAGGGCTTTGTGCCACGCCGGCCGGCCGAGCGCAGGGCACGGCTGGCCGAACTCGCCGACGAGCCGCGCACCCAGGTGTACTTCGAGTCACCCCGCCGACTCGCCTCGACGCTGACCGACATGGCATCCGCCTACGGCTCTGATCGTCCGGCCGCCGTATGCCGGGAGCTGTCCAAGACCTACGAGGAGATCGTCCGCGACGACCTCGCAGGACTGATCACCTGGGCCGAGGGCGGGGTTCGCGGCGAGATCACGCTGGTCGTGCAGGGCGCCACTGCACCTGCCCCTGGAACACTCGACGCGGCGAGCCTGGCCACGCAGGTCGGGGCGCTGCAGGCGCAGGGGATCGCCCGCAAGGAGGCGATCGCTGTGGTGGCGCGCAGCTCAGGGACGCCCAAGCGCGCTGTCTTCGACGCGGTCGTTGCCCACAAGGCGCGCGAGGAGTGAGGCCGGTTCAGACCCACGTGGGCATCCACATCCGCCAGTCCCACTGCTCGTAGGGCAGCACCTCGCCGGTCCAGACCGGCAGGAAGAACCAGGTCGCGGCGAGGACGAGCAGCAGGACGGTGCCCACGGCCAGGATCCCCCACCTGCGCCGCACGACCGAGGCGTCCGGACCGCCCGGAAGGCTGGCCAGGGAGATCGCGAGCATCCCCGCGAGGAAGGGGACCAGCAGAATCGCGTAGAACGTGAAGATCGTCCGGCCGTGGAAGATCAACCACGGCACCCAGCCAGCCAGGTACCCCGCGAGCAGCGCTGCGCTGCGCCAGTCCCGTCCGGCGACGGCGCGCCAGGCGTTGTGCAGCAGCGCCAGCAACCCGGCCCACCAGATGATCGGGTTCCCGAGGGCCAGGACCTCCTCGGAGCATCGATCGGCACCACACGTCCCGCTGGGTGACTCGTAGTAGAACGAGGTCGGCCGGGACATCACCGGCCAGGACCACGCGCTGGACTTGTAGGAGTGCTCGGAGTCGAGGCCGACGTGGAACGACCACGCCGCACGGTGGTACTCGGCCAATGAGCGCAGGGCATCGGGGACGAACGGCAGGCCGCCGGGATTGGCGGCCGCCCAGTCGCGGTCGTAGCCGCCGTCGGTGACCAACCATCCGGTCCACGTCGCCAGGTATGCCACGAACCCCACCCCCACGATGCTGGCGAACGCCGGCAGCGCATCGCGGGCCAGGACTCCACGCACGGGACGCGAGGCCCCGAGCTCGCGGCGCAACTGCAGGTCCCAGTAGACGGTGAGCAGCCCGAAGAGGGCGACGTACCACAGGCCGCTCCACTTGACCCCGCACGCCAGCCCCAGCGACAGCCCCGCGGCGATCCGCCACGGTCGCACCCCGAACCCGGGCCCAAGGACGATTGGGTTGTTGTGCCAGAGGGTGCGCCAGGCCTCGGCCCGCCGGCGGGCAGCGTCGCGGTCGAGCAGCAGGAACCCGAACGCCGCCAGGACGAGGAACATCAGGCTCATGTCCAGCAGCGCCGACCGGCTCATGACGATGTGCAGCCCGTCCAGGGCGACGAGCAACCCGGCGATCGTGCCGACCACGTCGGACCGCGTGAGCCGGCGGATGATCCGCGCAGCCATGAGCACGCTGAGAGTGCCCAGCACGGCAACACCGAAGCGCCACCCGAACGGGACCACGCCGAATGCCCACTCGCCGGTGGCGATCACCCACTTTCCCACAGGGGGATGCACGACGAAGGCCGCCGAGTCCGTGAAGATGTCGAGCTGGTCCCATGGGGCGTCCTGCTCCAGGATCAGTTCGTCTGCCCCCTCGACCGCCTGCTGCTCGTAGCCGAAGCGAAGCAGCGCCAGCGCATCCTTCACGTAGTAGGTCTCGTCGAAGATGATCGCGTGCGGGCGGCCCAGATCCACGAACCGGAGCACACCAGCCAGCACGGTGACCAGCAGTGGGCCGATCCATCCGCGCAGCCCGCGGGAGGGCATCGGGCGGACCAGCGCGTTCCTGGCAGGGGCCACCGCGGTGGGAATCGGAACTGACTCCACAGCGGCGGACACGGCGCAATGCTAGGACCGTCCGGGCACTCCTGCCGCACGCCCCGCCCAGCACCTCACGGCGCCGAGCGACTCGTCCCGCGCCAGGGCCACCCCCGCGTCACGTCGCGCTGGACGCTGACTCGGCCGCGGGAGCCTCCTTGGCTGGGGCTTCCTCGGCAGGGGCCTTCTTGGCTGGTGCCTTCTTGGCTGGTGCCTTCTTGGCCGGCGCCTTCTTCGTGGCAGTCTTCGTGGCCGGCGCCTTCTTGGCCGGCGCCTTCTTGGCCGGAGTCCTCTTTGCCGCCTTCCTCGCGGCCGGGGCAGCCGCGACCGGCTCGTCGACGGGGGTTCCCGAGTGCATCCCGATCACGGCGTGCGCATCCGGATCGGCGATCGCCAGGACCTGGTCGAACCCGGCGCGGAGGTACTCGAGGAAGACGTCCGGGTCCGGAATCGCACGGGTGTCGATGTTCACCCCCACGAAGGCCGTACCGCTGTAGGTCATCAGGGCCACATTGGCCGCGGCACCACCCTTGGGGGCGAACGGCACGATGGCCTGGATCTCGGCGCCCGCGGAGAACAGCGTGATCGGCGGCCCCGGCACGTTGGTGATGGCGAGGTCACATCCCTTCATCATCCCGGACGCGACCGAGGTCGCCGCGCTCTGCGGCAGGGCGGTCAGGAAGCGGTAGATGGTGTCACTGACCACGAGCGCAGGCTCGGTGCGCGCCTGCATCAGGATCGGCGACAGTCGCTTGATCCGACTCTCGGCATCGCCGGAGTCGATCGGCATCGGGAAGCGAGCAGGCACCCAGCGATTCCCGCCGCCCGAAGTGTCACCGGCCGAGCGCATGTTCACTGGCATGTTGACCCGGACGTACTCGCATGGTGCGTTGTGGGACTCGTGATAGGCCGCAACACCGCCGCCGACCGCAGCCATGTACGTGTCGTTCAGGGTTGCGCCCACCTTCTTGGAGGCGGCCTTCAGGGGAGCGAAGGGAACCTTGATCACGTCCATGTGAACCGACAGCGACCGGCCGTGCATCAGCGGGCTCAGTGGCTCATTGGCCGGTGCGAGCATCCGCGAGGCTGACTGGGCGAATGCCGCCCCGGAGACGAACGACTCCCCCGGATCGGTGACCACCCGCTCGGCGAGGCCAACGGCATCACCGGCGAGCGACTGGCCGCGGCGCACCACCGCTTGGCCGGTGAACTTGACGCCGTTGACGACCCGCGACGGCAACCCCAGCACTCCGCCCTTGGGCTCCTCAGGCATAGGGCCGAGGTCGAGGTCCGGCGAACGCGTGAGGTCGAACAGGCTGGCGGCCATCGCCATGCCGCCGACGCCGTCGGTGATGGCGTGGTGCAGCTTGATGATCACGGCAGATCGAGCGCCGTCCCACCCCTGCACGAGTGCCATCTCCCACAGCGGCCGATCGCGGTCGAAGTCCTGCTCACCCAACTGCTCGGCGATCCGCAACAACGGCCGGTCGGTCCCGTCCGCGGGCACGTGGTAGCGCCTCAAGTGGAACGAGATATCGAAGTTGGGGTCGTACTCCCACCGCGGCGGGATCGGTGAGACCGGATTGCCGATGACCCGTTGGCGCAGCTTCGGCACCGCCAGGCTCATCCGGTTGATCCGCTCGACCAGCACGTCGATGTCCGGCTCCTCATCGAGGACGGTCATCGCGACGATCACGGACCTGAGGACTGGATCCTGCTCGACCCCCCACATCACGGCGTCGAAAGCACCCATCCGATCAAGCCTGTCGTCTGACATCCCTGTCTCCTCCCGCGTGCTGCGTATGCGCTGAGGTTATCGGCAGTCGGAGCCGGATGCGCGAGCGCGACGGGGCGGGCGACCCCCGCTTGCCAACGCCCACGAGGCTCCTGCCCCCCCGGAACAACACCGGGAGGCCTGATGATCTGTGCAGCTGAGGGGATCCGTCAGCCGCCCCAAGGGGCGACCTCCTCCCGAGTCCCCACCCCGCCACCCCACACAGACCAACAGGCCCCCCGGAACAACACCGGGAGGCCTGATGATCTGTGGAGCTGAGGGGACTCGAACCCCTGACC
>JAQBEX010000150.1:0-19821 GCA_032123675.1 Actinomycetes bacterium | reverse complement strand
ATGGATCAGCCCGAGCAGGATGTGCTCAGTGCCGATGTAGTTGTGGTTGAGCATCCGCGCCTCTTCTTGCGCGAGCACCACAACACGTCGGGCACGATCGGTGAACCGTTCGAACATTGGGCTCTCCACTCCGTTCGTCATGTCACCCCGCAGCACGGGGTGACATGAAACTGTAGCCGCTCCCCCCGACAGGCACACATCAATGAACCCGCCGAGACCAGTCCGGAACGACCCCTCACTGAGGCAACAGCGCAGATGCCGGCGGCATTACCCACCGCCGCTAAGCCCTCGGCGAACGCGGCCAGGGAGCGCGACCGTGCCAGAGGCGCTAGTGCGCCGCCTCGTAACGGGCCCGCAGGTCAGCGGAGATGCGGCCCCGGGTGCTGACCGGGATCCCGTTCTCGGCGGCCCAGCGGCGGATGTCGGCGGTGTCCTCGGAGCGCCGTGCTGCCCGTCGCCGGGGCTCGGCGGCTGCGGGGCTGCTCGCCCGGCGCCCGGCACCGATCCACGGGGCGAACGACTCGCGCAGCTTCTGGGCGTTGCTCTCCGAGAGGTCGATCTCGTAGGACTTCCCGTCGAGAGAGAACAGGACTGTCTCGGCACCGGGACTGCCGTCGATATCGTCCTCGAGGAGAACCTGCACCTTGCGTGACATTGCGCGCTCCAAATTCTGTGTCTTCGATATCTGCCAGCACCTCAGCGTAGTGCAAAACGTGCGGACACGGAATCGGCACAGGTCGGGAGAAATGGATTAGGCGAGCCCGATTGATACCCGGGGGGGTGATTCGAAAGGTACATTCAGTGCGGCCCCGGCCGGGGATGGGAGTCGGAACGGAAGTGCGGCCCCGGCCGCGGATCACTACGCTCGGCGACCATGAGCCCGATCGCCGCGCTGACCTCCGCACCCGAACTGCGCGACGACATCCGGCGCCTGGGCGACCTGCTCGGCGAGGCGCTGATCCGTCAGGAGGGGCCGCACACCTACGACACGGTGGAACGCATCCGGACCCTGTCACGCGACGACCCCGACGCTGCTGCCGAGCTGATCGACGCGCTGCCCCTGGACCAGGCCGCCACGATGGCGCGGGCGTTCTCGTTGTACTTCCACCTGGCGAACATCGTCGAGCAGGTGCACCGCGCCCGCGCCCAGACGCTGGCCCGGGCGACGACCGGTGGGCCGTTGGTCGAGGCCGGAGTCGCGATCAGGGCTGCCGTGGAGGCCGGTGACGTGGGGGCGGCCGAGGTGTGTGACGGCTTCGCCAGCGTCAGCGCCCGGCCCGTGTTCACCGCGCACCCCACCGAGGCGTCCAGGCGCTCGGTCCTGGTCAAGCTGCGACGGATCGCCGAGCTGCTCGACGTGCCGCGCACCGCCGACACCGACCGCGCGATCTCCGAGGCCATTGACCTGCTGTGGCAGACCGATGAGCTGCGGATCGGTCAGCCGGAGGTGACTGACGAGGCGCGAAACGCCCTGTTCTACCTCGACGACCTGACCGTGGGTGCGGCCAGCGACGTCGTCGGGGAGTTCGCCGCGGCGGCCGCCGCAAACGATGTCCAGGTCGCCCCCCAGACGCCAGTGCTCACGTTCGGCTCCTGGATCGGCGGTGATCGCGACGGCAACCCGTTCGTCACGCCGACCGCGACAGCCCGGGTGCTGGCGATCCAGCATGACCACGCGGTCCGCGACCTGCTTCCGCACATCGAGGGACTCAGCGCCCAGCTGTCGGTCTCGGAGCGGATCGCACCGGTCTCCGAGGAGTTTGCGGAGTCCCTGGTGGCCGACCTGGCCGCACTGCCGGACCTGGATCCGCGCTTCCGCCGCCTCAACGCTGAGGAGCCCTACCGGCTGAAGCTCACCTGCATCCACGCCAAGCTTCGCAACACCCGGGCCCGCCAGGCCGAGGGGCGCCCGCACCAGCCCGGCCGGGACTATCGGACGACCGCCGGCCTGCTGGCCGACCTCGAGGTGATCCGGTCCTCGCTGGCCGCGAACCGGGGTGGGCTGATCGCAGCCGGATCGGTTGCCCGGACCATGCGGGTGGTGTCGGTGTTCGGCCTGTCGCTGGCCACACTGGACGTCCGGGAGCACGCCAACGCCCACCACCATGCGGTCGGCCAGCTGATGGACCGGCTCGGCGAGCTGGGGGCCGCGTACTCCCAGCTGGACCCGCAGCAGCGGTTCGCGGCCCTCGCGGCGGAGCTTGGCGGGAAGCGGCCGCTGGCGCCGGTGCCCCCGCCGCTGGACGCGGCTGCGATGACCACGTACTCGACGTTCGTCGAGATCGGACGGGCCCTGGACCGCTACGGACCTGAGATCTGCGAGTCGTACATCATCTCGATGACGAAATCAGCGGCGGACGTCATGGCCGCTGCGGTCCTGGCTCGGGAAGCCGGGCTGGTCGACCTGCCCGCCGGCGTCGCCCGGATCGGTTTCGTCCCCCTGCTCGAGACAGTCGCCGAGCTCAAGGCAGCCGACACGCTGGTCGGGCAGTTGCTCGACGACGCCAGCTTCCGGGAGCTGGTGCGGCTGCGCGGGGACACGCTCGAGGTCATGCTCGGCTACTCCGACTCGAACAAGGACGCCGGGGTCACCACGTCGCAGTGGGAGATCCACCTGGCCCAGCGCCGCCTGCGTGACGTGTGCACCGAACGCGGAGTGGTGCTGCGGCTGTTCCACGGCCGGGGAGGAACCGTCGGCCGTGGCGGCGGGCCCACCTACGAGGCCATCCTGTCCCAGCCGTGGGGAGTGCTCGAGGGGCAGATCAAGGTCACCGAGCAGGGTGAGGTCATCTCCGACAAGTACCTGCTTCCCCAGTTGGCCCGCGAGAACCTGCGCCAGACCCTGGCCGCCACGCTGCGTGGGACGGTCCTGCATCGCACGCCGCTGCTGGACAAGGAGACGCTGACGGCCTGGGACGAGGTGATGGACCTCATCTCGGCCGCCGCGTTCGACTCCTACCGCGAGCTTGTCGACGATCCCGACCTCCCGGAGTACTTCTCCTTCGCCACGCCGGTCGAGCAGCTCGGGGACCTGCACCTTGGCTCCCGGCCTGCCCGCCGACCGACCGCTGCCGGCGGCCTGGACGGCCTGCGTGCCATCCCCTGGGTCTTCGGTTGGACCCAGGCTCGCCAGATCGTCCCGGGCTGGTACGGGGTGGGCACCGGACTGGCCGCGGCCCGTGCAGCCGGTCATTCCGAGACCATGGCGCAGATGGCCCAGCGTTGGCCCTTCTTCGCCAACTTCCTGTCGAACGTCGCCATGACGGCGGCCAAGGCCGATCTCAGCGTCGCCGATCGCTACGTGGACCGCCTCGTCCCCGAGCACCTGCATCGCTTCGCGGTCCAGATCCGCGCCGAGCACGACCAGACCCTCGTCGAGCTGCAGCGGGTCATGGCTACCGACTCCCTGCTCGGCAACCAGCCAGCGCTGGCCCAGACGCTGCTGGTCCGCGATGCCTACCTGCGCCCGCTGCACCTGCTGCAGGTCTCGCTGCTGGCCCGGGTGCGCTGGCATGAGGGCGAGGGGACCCCTGTTGAGCCAGAGCTCCGGCGTGCCCTGCTGCTGACCGTGAACGGGATCGCCACCGGGCTGCGCAACACCGGCTGAGCGCGGTTCGGACCGGCTGGGGGCGCGGGGCGGCGCCCTCGAGCACTGGTCACAGGACGCGCAGCATCCGGTGGTTGCCCAGAGTGTTCGGCTTCACCCGTTCGAGGTCGAGCAGTTCAGCGACGCCCTCGTCGTAGGACTGCAGCAACTGGGCATAGACCTCGGCGGTGACCGGCGCGCCCTCGATCTCGACGAAGCCGGCGCCGGTGAAGAACCGGGTCTCGAAGGTCAGGCAGAACACCCGCGACACGCCCAGGTCCCGGGCACGGGCCAGCAGCGCGGCCACGAGGCTACGGCCGATCCCGGTACCGGTACGGGCCGGATCGACTGCCAGCGTGCGCAACTCGCCGAGGTCCTCCCAGATCACGTGCATGGCGCCGCACCCCACCAGCTCGCCATCGAGTTCGGCGACCAGGAAGTCCGGGACGTCCTCGAAGAGCGTGACCATCGCCTTGGACAGCAGGATCCGCCGCTCCGTGTAGGCGTCGATCAGCTCCTGGATGCGCCGCACGTCCGAGGTCCGCGCAGGACGGATCAGCAGGTCCACGGCGTCACCATAGTGACTCCGGCTGGAGCCACCGCCGCCCGGTGGTCCCGGCGAAGCCCAGCCCTGGCCTCAGGTGGGTCGAATCGGGACGTGCACCAGGGTGCGCGGCTCGGCCACCTCCGGGCCATCGAGGTAGGCCTCCCACGGCGGACCTGTCGACTCCCAGGCGTTGTCAGCCAGCCAGTCCTCCGCCGCCGCGTAGGCCGCTGAGACGGCGGCGTACGGACCCCGGTGCAGCACCAGGAGTGCCGGTCCCCCGGGCAGCTCGGAGGCCACGACCCGACCGGCAGGGGCGACCGGCGCACTGGCCGGGAATCCTGCCTCGATCTGGAACCCCTCGGCCGTTTGCACGTAGCACCCGAAGGGCGGGCCAGCCGGCACGAGCCCCTGGGCGCTGATCGCCCCGATCACCTCGCCGAAGGCCGCCCCGAGGAACTCGGCGATCGCGTCCTCGGCAACCAGGCCCCGTACCACCGCCGTGGGCTGTGCCTCCAAGTCGATCCGATCGACGTGATATTCCATGAATCCGACACTGCCAAGCCCACTGCCGGGAGTCGACCGGAGCAGGCCTGAGCCGGAGTCTGACCTGTGCGTGCCCCCCAGCGGAGACCAGCGATGCCCGCAGCCCGGCGGCGGGGCACGAGGTTGCCGGGCGGGGGCTCGGTCGGCAGGCGCCCGGCCGCCTAGAATCGGCGCCCATGGATGCCCACCCAGCACCGCCGGGCGGCCGGCCCATCCGCGGCGTGGTGTTCGACCTGCACGCCACCCTCGTCCATGCCGGGGAACCGCACGCCTGGGTGGTCGCCGCCATGGCTGCCATCGATGCCGACCCCACCTTGGGTGGCCTCTTCGACCCGCAGGAGTACCGCCGCGATGCCCTGCCCGACTTCAATGCGCTGGCCCCGTGGGCCGACCGGATCTGGGAGCACGCCCGTGAGGTCGACCCTGGCAGCGAGCGCGACCTGTCCCCGGCCCGCCACCGCGAGGTGTACGACCGGATGCTCGACCGGATGGGGATCGTCCCTCCGGTCCTGGGCGAGGCGCTGTACCGGACCATGCTCGACCAGTGGCAGGCCTATGACGAGGCCAGCGACGTCCTGGCCACCCTGCGCACACGCGGCATCACCACGGCGATCCTGTCCAACGTCGGACTCGACCCCCGATCAGTCCTGGAGCGCACCGCGCTGATTGGCCTCATAGACGTGGCGGTGTTCTCCTTCGAGGTCGGGATGGTCAAGCCCGACCCAGCCATCTTCACGCTCACCGCGGACCGGCTCGGGCTGGCCCCGGAGGACCTGCTGATGGTGGGGGACACTGTGGCCGACGACGGCGCAGCCGCACTGGTCGGGATGCGCACGTTGATCCTGCCCCGCACGCGGGGGACGACGCACGGACTCCAGCAGGTACTCCGATTGGTGGGTTGACATGGGTGACCGGACTGCCGACGCGACTGCGCAAGCCGCCGACAACACTGTGGAGACGGCCGAGAATCCGCGCTACGACCGCTGGGTGGCGCGCTCAAGTCCGGTGCTCGACCGGCTGGCGCTCGGCTTCCTGGTCGTGTTCTCGCTCCAGTGGCTGTTCATCAATCCGCCGACGTGGTTGAGCAACATCCTGGACGCGGCCCAGTTCGCGATCTGGGCAGCGTTCGCCATCGACTACGTGACCCGTCTGGCGCTCGTCCACCGCAAGTGGCGCTTCGTGACGACCCACAAGCTCGACCTGCTGATGGTGCTCCTCCCGATGCTGCGGATGCTCCGGGCGGCGCTGCTGCTGCGCAAGTCGATGGCCAGCATCTCGACGGAGCGGATCGCTGGCTCGCTGTTCACGATCGTGGCCCTCGTCGTGGTCACCGCCGCGGTGATCGAGTGGAACATCGAGCGCCAGCAGCCAGATGCGAACATCCAGACCATCGGCGAGGCGCTCTGGTGGTCCGTGGTGACCACGACCACCGTCGGATACGGGGACTTCTACCCGACCAGCGGAACGGGACGCCTCGTCGGCGCGATCCTCATGATCGTGGGCATCGGCTTGATCGGCACCGTCTCGGCCACCATCGCGAGCTGGTTCGTGACCCGGGAGCGGGTCCCCGCCGACGAGGCTCCGGACTCGTCGCCGAACGACCCCGTGGATGTCGCGACCGGCACTGCTGCGACTGCGGCAACGGCCCCGCCTGATCAGCCGGCAGCCGCTCCGGAGAGCCACTACCGAGAGATCCTGGACCGCCTCGACGCGTTGGCCTCGGAGCAGGCAGACCTGCGCAGGTTGATCGAGTCGCAGTCCTCGGCCACCAGCTGAGCACCCGAGCACGGTCGCTGCTGCGGCTTACACGATTCGAACGCGAACGTGTTGCCCGCCGACACCTGCCTGCGCGACGGTCGATGGTATCAACGACGCACGACTGCGTGAGGAGACCCCATGAGGCGCACGGTGACCGCGGCGATCGCAGGAGTTGCCCTGGCGGCACTGATCGGAGCGGGGATGGCGGCAGCCCACGATGGCCAGGGTCCCGGCGGCCGGCTCGGCGACGCCCTCTCCGGGCTGGTCGGCAAGGGGACGATCACCCAGCAGCAGGCCGACGCGATCGAAGATGCCCTCACCGACTCCTGGGCCGAGGAGCGGGCTGCGCGCGAGCAGGACCGCGCGGATCGCCGGGCGGAGATCGATGAGTTGCTGCAGAGCACTATCGGTGCGGATTCCGCGGCCGTCATGGACCAGCTCCGGGAGGGCAAGACCCTCCTGGAGATCGCCGGCGACTCCGCCGACGAGTTGGCAGACGGGATGCTCAGGCTGCTCGCCCAGCGCCTGGACCGGGCCGTGGGGGAGGGCCGGATCACTGAGGATCAGGCCGCCGAGACCCTGACCCGGGCCGGTGACCGGGCCCAGGCCTGGCTGGAGGGCGGCGACAGCGGCGCGGGGCGCGGGTGGGGCCTGGGCCTGCTGCTCGGACCCGACCGGGGGATGGCCGAGGGCATGGGGCCCGCAGCGATGTGGGGCGGGCGTGGGCACCACGGCGGCCCCGGGCATGGTCCCGGCGGGTGGCACGACGGTGACGCGACGGACGAGGCCCACCCTTCATCCGCCTCCTCGATCGCCTGGCGGATCTGAGTCGACCCAACGATCGCCAGCCGGAGGAGCCGCCGAGGCTAGCCGACGTTCTTGCTGTAGATCAGGTCCAGCCCGAAGAGGGTCAGGTCAGGTTCGTGGTGGGTGATCGTGCGCGACTCGGCCACGACGATCGGGGCCAGCCCGCCCGTGGCGATCACGGCGGTGACCTGACCACCGAGCTCCGCGGTGATCCGGTCGACCAACCCGTCGACCTGCCCGGCAAAGCCGTACAGCGCCCCGGACTGCAACGCCTCGACGGTGTTCTTCCCGATCACCGAGCGAGGCCGCACGAGTTCCACCTTGCGCAGCTGTGCGGCACGCCCTGCCAGCGCGTCCAATGAGATCTCGATCCCGGGTGCCAGTGCACCACCGAGGAACTCCCCCTTGGCGCTGACGACATCAAGGTTGGTGGACGTGCCGAAGTCGACCACGATCGCCGGACCGCCGAACAGCTGGTGGGCAGCCAGCGTGTTGACGATCCGATCGGCGCCGACCTCCTTCGGGTTGTCCGTGAGCAGCGGCACGCCCGTCTTCGTGCCGGGCTCGACGATCACGGTGGGGACGTGGTCCCAGTACCGGGCGAACATGGCGCGCATCTCGCGCAGCACCGAGGGGACCGTCGAGCACAGGGCGATCCCGGTCACCTGCGGGACCTCCGTGAGCAACCCCCGGAACACCAGCGCCATCTCGTCGGCGGTCCTGCGCTGATCGGTCTTGATCCGCCAGGAGTGCTCCAGATCGTGACCCTCGAACAGGCCAAGGACGGTGTTCGTGTTGCCGACGTCGACTGCCAGGAGCATGCCTCAGCCCTCCACGGGTCGTAGGTCGGCCCCGATGTCGAGAACGGGTGCCGAATGGGTCAGTGCACCGACGGCGAGGTAGTCCACCCCGGTCGCGGCGTAGGTGCGGGCAACCTCCAGGGTCAGACCACCGGAGGACTCCAGCTCGCTGCGCCCGGAGACCAGGTCGACGGCCGCGGCGGTCTGTGCCGGGGTGAAGTTGTCCAGCAGGACCAGGTCAGCGCCAGCGTCGACCACCTCGGCGAGCTGCGCCAGGGAGTCGACCTCCACCTCGACGGGAACCCCGGGGAACTGCGCCCGCACGGCCTCGAACGCCTCAGCGACGCCACCCGCGGCGACCACATGGTTGTCCTTGACAAGCGCCGCGTCCCACAGGCCCATCCGGTGGTTCACGCCGCCGCCGCAGCGAACCGCGTACTTCTCGAGCACCCGCAACCCCGGCGTGGTCTTGCGGGTGTCGCGGACGCGGGCGCGTGTGCCGGCCAGCGCATCCGCCCACGCGGCGGTGGCCGTGGCCACCCCGGACAGGTGGCACAGCAGGTTCAGGGCTGTGCGCTCGCAGACGAGCAGCGAACGGGTACGCCCCGAGATCGTCACGACCACGTCGCCGGGGGCCACCGGATCGCCGTCGGAGCGGACCAGCTCCACCCGATTGTGACCGCCGGACTCCACCTCGAAGACCCGAGCCGCAACCGGGACGCCGGCCAGGACCCCGGCCACCCTGGCGGTGAGGTCCAGGGTTGCCACCTGGTCCTCGGGGACCGTCGCCACGGAGGTGACATCCACCCCGTCCCTGAGGTCCTCGGCCAGCGCCACCACGATCAGTGCGTCGACTGCGGCGACGTCCAGCCCAGCAGCGCGCAGCGCGTCCATGGGAGTCATCGTTGCCTCCTCAGGTCCCGGGGGTCCGGTAGTCATGCTCGGGTACGGGTTCGCGACGGGTCCGGACCAGGCCGTCGGGATCGGTGCTGGCGACCAGTCGGACCCGCCACCTGGTGTCGTCGCGGTCCGGGAAGTCCTCGCGCCAGTGCGAGCCGCGAGTCTCCTCCCGAGCCAGGGCGTGTGCCGTGAGCACCGAGGAGATGGCATGCAGGTTCGTGGTCTCCCACGCCTGCGTGTTGCGCCCCTGGGGGAGCTCGCCGACCACCATGTCGGCCAGCCCTGCGGCCGCACCCGCGAGCGACCCCGCGCTGCGCAACACGCCCACACCCTCGGTCATCAGGTTCTGCAGCGGCCGCCTGTTGGTGTCGGACACGAGGCCGCGGTGCTCCGAGCGGACGATCGGATCCCGGCGCGTGGGCAGCCCCTCGGCGAGCACTGAGACGATCCGCTCCGGGAAGACCAGGCCCTCGAGCAACGAGTTGGAGGCCAGCCGGTTGGCGCCGTGCACGCCGGTGCAGGCAACCTCACCGGCGGCGTAGAGGCCGGGGATGCTGGCCCGCCCGCGCAGGTCGGTGCGGATCCCGCCGGAGGCGTAGTGCTGGGCCGGGGCCACCGGGATCAGGTCCCGGGTCGGGTCGATCCCGTACCGGTGGCAGGATTCGAGGATGGTCGGGAAGCGGGTCGCCCACCGATCGCCCAGGGCTCGGGCGTCGAGCCACATGTGCGTCCTGTCCTGTTCGCGCATGCGTCGCATGATGGCCTTGGCGACGACGTCGCGGGGAGCCAGATCGGCCAGGGGATGGACCCCCTGCATGAACCGGACGCCGTCGTCGTCGACGAGGAAGGCGCCCTCACCGCGCACCGCCTCGCTGACCAGAGGCTGCTGGCCGGTGGAGTCCGGTCCGAGGTACATCACCGTCGGGTGGAACTGCACGAACTCGAGGTCGGCGACCTCGGCCCCGGCGCGAAGGGCCATCGCCATGCCATCCCCGGTGGCGACCGCGGGGTTCGTCGTCTGGGCGAAGACCTGACCCAGGCCGCCGGTGGCGATCACCACCGCGGGGGCGAGCACCGCCCCGACCCCGTCATGCTGGCCCTCGTTGATGACGTGCAGGGTGATCCCCTGGACCGCGCCCTGTGCGTCGGTGAGCAGGTCCAGCGCGAGGGCGTGCTGAACGAGTTCGATGCCCGGGTCACCGGCGAGTGCCGCCACCAGCGCCCGGAAGATCTCGGCCCCCGTGGCGTCCCCGCCGGCGTGCGCGATCCGGTCGTGCAGGTGCCCGCCCTCGCGGGTCAAGGCGATCCCCCCGGAGACGTCCTGGTCGAAGCGGGCCCCGGCGGCGATGAGGTTGCGCACGGCGGCTGGACCCAGCGTGCAGAGCTCATGGACAGCTGCCGGGTCGCACAGCCCGGCACCGGCCACCAGGGTGTCGCGCTCGTGGTCGGCTGGGGAGTCGCCATCGTCGAGGGCTGCGGCAATCCCCCCCTGCGCCCACCGGGTCGAGCCCTCCTCGACCCAGGACTTGGTGACGACCAGCACGCGGTGCCCGAGCCGGCGGATGTTCAGGGCCAGCGACAGCCCCGCGACGCCCGAGCCGATGACGACGACGTCCGCCGAGGTGGACCACCCCGGGTCCGTGGCAGCAACCGTGGTCGGGATGACCAGCTGGTCGGGGCCCGGGCCCGCAATGCTCATCTGCGCAACGTAACCGGTGTGTTGTCGATCAGTCGCGTCTGGCCGACGCGAGTGGCCAGCAGCAGCCTGGCTGGGCCCACCTCGGGAGCCGGACCCAGCTGTGGGTCGGTCAGGGCCACGTAGTCCGGGGTCAGGCCGACCCGCATCAGCTCGAGCTCAGCTGCCCCCACGACGGCGTCAGCGGAACGGCCGAGGTCGGCGGCGGAGACCCCCGCCGCCAGCGCGGCCGGCACCGCGGCAGCGCGGACGCGCTCCTCGTCAGTCAGGTACTGGTTGCGCGTGGATCGCGCCAGGCCGTCAGCCTCGCGGATCGTGGGAACGCCATGCACCCGCGTGGGGACGTTGAGGTCGGCAGCCATGCGTCGCACGAGGGTCAGCTGCTGGTAGTCCTTCTCCCCGAAGAACGCTGCATCGGGCCGCGTGATCTGCAGCAGCTTCAGGACCACCGTGAGCACCCCAGCGAAGTGCCCGGGGCGGGCGGCCCCCTCCAGGATCGACCCGAGTGGCCCCGGATCGACGCGCACGTCGGGCTCGCCGTTCGGGTAGAGCACGTCCACGGCCGGGGCGAACACGAGGTCCACGTCCTCGGCGGCGCACACGGCCAAGTCGGCCTTGAGGGCCTTCGGGTAGCGCTCGAGGTCCTCGCCGGCAGCGAACTGCAGCGGGTTGACGAAGATGGTCACGGTCACGTGCCCCTTCGGGCCGACCTCCCCACGCGCGGCCCGGATCAGGGCCACATGGCCCTCGTGGAGGGCACCCATGGTGAACACCGCCGCCCGGGCGGCGCGTGCGGACCGCACAGACGGCACCGGCAGGGACGCGTAGGCGTCATCGAGTGACTCCCGGGTGCGAACCACCCGCATGACCGGCGGCGGGCCCGTCGGCGCATCCGTACTGCTCATCTCGTTCCTCCCACGATCCATCCGCTCCTCGACCCCGTCCGCCGGGTGGTCCGCGCCATGGACGCGAGCGCCATCCCACCGGATCGCCCCTGCCGCCAAGCCTGGACTCGGGTCGATCGGTCCCCTCGATGACCCTAGTGCGTCGGCGGCCGGCGCGAGCCGCCAGATCCCCCCCGATGACCCCGCGGCCGGGCGCGGTGGGGGCAGTGCGGTCAACCAAGCACGTCGAGCAGGGACTCCGCGGCAGCCGGGTCCAGACGGCCGGCCGCGAGCGCCCGGTCGGCCGTCAGCCTGGCCATGGCGACATAGGCCGCCCGCGCCTCGGGCGCCGCCCGGGACAGCGCCTCCAGGTGTGCGGCGACGGTTCCGGCATCGCCGCGCGCCACCGGCCCGGTCAGGGCGTCGTCGCCTAGGACGAGCACGTTCTCCAGCGCCGCGCAGAGAAGGGGGCGCACGAGGGCCGCGGGGTTCTCGATCCCCGCGGTTGCCAGCAGGTCAAGCGTCTGCGCGATGAGCGTGACCAGATGGTTGGCGCCGTTGGCCAGGGCCGCGTGGTAGAGCGGTCGCGCTGCCTCCGGGACCCACATCGGGTCCCCGCCCATCTCCACGACCAACGCCTCCGCGACCGGCCTCAGGACACTGGGCGCGGTCACCCCGAAGGGACACCCAGCCAACCGGTCCAGGTCGGACCGGGACCCGGTGAAGGTCATGACCGGGTGCAGGGCGAGGGGCAGCGCCCCCAGCCTGGTCGCAGGCTCGAGCACCTCGGTCCCGTACCGGCCGGACGCATGGACGATGAACTGGCCGGGGGTCACCGCACCCGTCCCGGCCAGGCCAGCCACAAGGTCGGCCAGCACATCATCGGGCACCGTGAGCAGGACCAGGTCCGCTTGGGCCATCACCTCGGCGGCCGTGAGCAGCGGAGTGCCTGGCAGGAACTCGGCCACCCGTCGCCGTGATCGCTCGGTGACCGCGTGGGCGCCGACGAGGGGATGCCCAGCCCGGGACAACGCCCCGGCCAGCGGGGCGCCGGCACGGCCCACGCCGATCACACCAACCGCCAGGCGTGGGGCGGCCGGTGCGTCGTCGGAGTGCAGCTGCCCGGTCATCACCGGCAGCCTGCCACCCCCGGACGCCCGGCGCCCGTCGGGGCCCGCGCGGGGGTGCGGGACTGCGGATCTACAGGGAACCGGTCGGTGTGCCCGGCCCGGACGGGGCCGGCGGGCCGCCAGCGGCTCCACCACCGGTGGGTTCCGAGGAGCCGGACGGGGATGTGCCGAGCCCGAACGTGGGATCGCCAGGCCCCACGGGCCGGGCATCGGTCATCGCCGCCTGCGCATCAGCTTCCGGAGCATCCGGGGCATCCGGTGCTGCCGTTCCGCGCCCGGTCATCCACCGCTCCGACGGGCCGGCGGCGCGGGCGCGGGCGGCCCGGACCAGCTGCTCCTCAGCGAGCGCGCGGGCGTCGCTGGCCGATCGGTACAGCGCCACGACGGTCACCGGCCCGGGCGTTGAGTCGACCTGCACCGATGCCAGGCCAAGGCGGCGCTGCCAAGGACCCCGGGTGACCTCCACGGACTGGGTCCGCGCATGTGGGATCACCGCCACGCGCCGGGTCAGGAAGCCGCGGCTGGTCCCCAGGACCAGGTCGTCGTGGGCGACGCCGAGGTTCCTGAACTGGAACCACGCCCGGCGCCGAGCCGCCGGCGGAGCGGGGACGAACTCCAGGGCGCCGGGATCCACCCCGGGCATCACCCGGGAGATGATCTGGCGGGCCACGTCGTGCGGGGCCACCGGCAGCAGCACATGCTCCTGGGAGTTGTCCTGCTCCGACTGCAGACCGGCAACGTTGAGTGACACCCGAACCCATCCCCGCCGCCGCCACAGCAGGGGCTCGGAGATCTCGATCGCCTGGACCCGACCGGGTGGGACGGTCTGGCTCTGCACGGTGATCAGCCCGTGGCGCAGTCGCAGGCCGTCGGGGGAGTCGGCCACGGTGAACCCGAAGTAGCGACCGAACTGCCCGAAGACGGTCAGCAGCGGCAGACCACCGGTCACCAGGATCAGCAGGAGCCCCGACGGACCCTCCGACATGGTCACGGTCAGCACGACCAGGATCGTGACGCCGAACAGGATCATCGTCTCGCTGCGCAGCAGCAGGCTGACGATCAGGTCGTTGGTGGGCACCGTTGCCAGGACGGCCTCCGGGGCCTCACCGACATCCGGGGCCATGCCCGCGGCCCGGGCGATGATCTCCGCGCGCAGGGCCTGGGCGTCGGCATCGGACAGGTAGGACAGCACCACCCGCGAGTCACCACCACCGGCGACCTCGATGCGCAGCTGCGAGAGCCCCACCACCCGCCCCAGCAGGGGCCTGTTGATGTCCGCGCTCTGCAGCCGCGACAGGGTCAGCCGCCGCTCGTTGCGCTGCAGGATCCCCGAGTCGAGGCGGAAGTCACCGGAGGCGTCGAAGAAGAACTCCGTCCGCGTCCACGCGAGGTAGTTCATGGCCACCGAGATCAGCAGCAGGGTGGCGACGCCGGCAAGGAGCAGCAGGAGCCCAAGCAGACCCCCGATCTCCCCGGCCAGAGCGCGGAGGTTCCCGCCGCCGAAGACCAGCAGGACACCGATCAGCACGGCAATGGTGCGCACCGAGCTGACCCAGGGGGTCAACCGGTGGGTGCGCCGACGCGGGGTGGCCCACGCGGAAGCGGACCCGGCGGGCGGTCCGGCGGGCAGTCCGGCGGGCAGATCCGGGCCGGGTGACGTACCGGCCCCCTCCTGCGGGCCGGGTCCCTCCTGCGGGCCGGGTTCCGCTGCAGGTGCTTCGGTCACAGGCCGGCGCTCCGCTGCTCCCCCCGGGCAGCGAGCCGGTCACGAAGGCTCGCGGCCTCGGCGGGCGGCAGGCCGGGGATCGTCGCATTTGTGGTGGCAGCAGCCGTGTGCAGCTGGACGGTGGCCACGCCCAGGCGTCGGTCCAACGGCCCGGCGGTGATGTCGACGAGCTGCATCCGGCCGTAGGGCACGATCACGAGCCGGCGGAACATGATCCCGCTGGTCACGAGCAGGTCATCGGCGCGCTCGGCGTACCCGAAGGATCGGACCCGCCGACCGATGAGCCACCACAGGTAGACCAGCAGGACAAGCCAGACTGCCACCAGGATCAGGGCGACCGGGCGCGACTCCGGCACGATCACGAGGACGACCAGGCCCGCGAGCACGGCCAGCATGACCAGCATCATCGTGATCCGGCGAGCGGTGGCCAGCCGCGGCGAGACCGGATGCCAGGGCTCTCCCGGTGGGGCGAACGCATCGTCGACTGAGAGGGGCTCAAGCATGTCCGCAGCGTAGATCATCGGCATAGGGTTGGCGGGTGAGTGCCCAGGGAGCCAGCGCCGTCCACCGGGTCGTCGACGTCGCCCACGGTCCCCAGGAGATCGGCATGGGGCCCGACCACCCGACCCTGGACGGCCTGCCGCAGATCACCCTCGAGGTCGAGGCCGGCACCGTGGTGGCCGCGCAGTGGATCCCGGGCAGCGTGCACCGCGGCGCGGAGAAGCTCTTCGAGTCCCGCGACTACCGCCAGATCATCATGCTCGTCGACCGGCACGACTGGCTGTCGGCATTCTGCTCCGAGATCGGGGTCGTGGTGGGTGTGGAGCGAGCCCTCGGCCTGACCCCTGCGCCCCGCTCCCAGGACATCAGGATCCTGGTGTGCGAGCTGACCCGCATCGCCCACCACCTGGCGTTCCTGGCGCCACTCCCCGGCGACCTCCCGCCGGCCTGGCGGGCAGGCGCGTGGGCATGGCGCGGTGAGGTGCTCGACCTGCTCGAGGGGGCGACCGGTCATCGCGTGCACCCCATGTTCTGCCAGGTGGGAGGCGTCCGGGCCGACGTAAGCCCCGGATGGCTGAGCCAGGTCAGCTCGGCTACTTGGCGCTGGTCGGCCGCGGACGCCGACTCCGCGTTGGGCCTCCTGGACGGCCCCGAGCTGCGCACGCTGCTGGACTCGGACTACGCCGGTGTTGCGGTGCTGACTCGTGAGCTGGCACTGGGCTTCGGCGCCTCGGGCCCCGTGGCCCGCGCCAGCGGCGTGGACCTGGACCTGCGCCGCGACGACCCCTGCCTGCCGTACCCGTCGTTCCCGGTGCCGACCTCCGAGCAGGGGGATGCCCGGGCCCGGGTCCGCCTGCTCGTCGAGGAGCTGGCAACCAGCATCGAGGTGGTCCGGTGGGCTGTGGATCGGCTCAAGGAGTCCGCCGGGCAGCCCGTGGACGTGCGGCTGCCGAAAGTGGTCCGAGTCCCCGAGGGATCGACCTACACCTGGACGGAGAACCCGACGGGCATCAACGGCTACCTGCTGGTCTCACGCAATGACCGCACCCCGTGGCGACTCAAGTTGCGCAGCGCCGGCTTCGGCAACGCCGCAGCGATGGGTGCCGCCCTGGCGGGCACGGCTGTGGCGGACCTGCCCGCCGCCGTGGCCAGCTTCCTGATCGTCTGCGGGGACGTCGATCGCTGACGGACCCCGGTGGCCGCCCCACCCAGGTGCGGCTCAGCCTTCTGGGTGCTCGCGCAGGTAGGTGGAGAAGACGGCGATGAAGAGGGGCTCGAGTTCGCCCACCCCGGTGTGGCTGAACGCCTCGCGGCAGGCCTCGATCGTCTCGAGGAACGATCCGGCGGTCTCCCCGAGCGAGCCGCCCTCGTCGGCGGTCGCTGTCAGCGCCGGGGTGTGCGCCATGAGGTCGACGAAGAACTGCAGGTCGTGGCGCTGCCTGGCGCGGTCGAACGCCGCGTCGCGGAGATCGTCGTAGGGCCAGTCCTCGTAGGCGAGGTCGGGATGCGCCGTGCCGTGGTCACTCATGGGGTGAACGGTAGTCCACGCCCGGCTCGCTGCCGTCCTGGAGTGGATCGCCGGCCCAGAGCAGGCTCAGGACGCCGCACTGGCCGCGTCGGGGCCGGAGCCCGTAGACCGTGAGCCGGCTTCGTCGTGGTCCTCGGGCAGCCGGCAGATGCTCTCCAACCACAGCGACAGCGCGGCCAGGACCAGCCCACCCAGGGATGCCAGCGCCGCGGCCAGCAACCGCTCGCGCCCAGCGGCGACTGCGGTCTCCTGGATCAGCCGCAGGGCGATTCCGCCGTAGAGGCCGCTGATCACCGCCCCGGTGCGTGAGCCCGCGAAGGCCAGGGCGGTCGTTCGAGCCGCGGCCAGCGGCGCCATCCGTGGGGTTCCGGCCTCAGGGTGCAGCCTGCGCCGGGCAACCACTGCCCATGCGCCGACGAACCCGGCCACGACCCAGATGATCAGGACGGGCATCCACGGCACCGCCGGCAGCCGGCCGTTGCTGTCGACCCAGGCGACGAATCCCCAGCCCACCAGGGCGGCGATGGCGGCGACACCCAGCAGCGAAGGGATCGAGGTGGGCTTCATCTCCACCATGGGCCCTCCTCGACGAGCGTGCCGTGTTGGCCGGTGATCGAGGCGGCCCACTGGCCGACTGTTCGGGGGGCCGATCCCGCTGGGCTCAGCACGGCGTCTGGGGCGACCTCCGCCCAGGGGACCATGACGAAGGCCCGCTGGTGCGCTCGCGGGTGCGGCAGGGTGAGGTGTGGATCGTCCGAGCGCTGCCCGTCGACGTCCAGGAGGTCGACATCCAGAGTGCGCGGGCCCCACCGAGTGTCGCGGACCCGGTTGGCGCGCTCCTCGAGGCTGTGGGCGAGCTCGAGCAGGCCATGGCTGTCCAGCGACGTCTCGACCAGCACGACCGCGTTGAGGAAGTCCGGTTGCGCGGGCCCGCCCACGGCCTCGGTCCGCCACAGGCTGGAGACAGCGGTCACGACAACGTCCGGATGGTCTGACAGACCGGCCACCGCCTCGCGCAGACGTTCCCGCGAGTCGCCGAGGTTGCCCCCGAGTGCCAGCGCAGCGGCGGTCATCGCGCCCTCGTGACGGTGACAGCGACGTCGTCGAAGGGCACCGGGATGGGCGCCTGCGGCTTGTGCACGGTCACCCGGACTGCCCGCACGTGGTCGAAGGTCAGGCATCGCTCGGCGATCAGGACCGCGAGCTTCTCGATCAGGTTAATCGGCGGTCCCTCAACCGCCGAGACGATCTCCTGGGCCACCGCCCCGTAGTCGACGGTGTGCGCCAGCTCGTCGGTCATGGCGGCCTTGGCGACCGAGATGACCCCGAGGTCCACATCAACGACGAACTCCTGGCCCTCGGCACGCTCTGAGTCGAACACGCCGTGGAACCCGCGGGCGCGCACGCCCCGAAGGGCGATCCGGTCGAGATCCCTGCTGAAGGTGTCGGTCATCGCTGCTCCCTGTCGCCTGCCCGCGCATGGTCACCTGCCCGCGCATGGTCACCTGCCTGCACATGGTCGCCTGCCGGCACGTGGCCTGCGGAGACCCCAGCTGGTCGGCCACCAGCCGTGGTTCCGGCCGGTCCGACGGCACCCGGGGCCGCGTCACGCCAGGCGCCGGCAACGGCGATTGCGTCCCGGGAGCCCCGAACGTCGTGGACGCGCACACCCCAGGCGCCGGAGGCCGCCGCGAGAGCGGTGATGGCATCGGTCGCGGCGTCGCGCTCCTGCACCGGCCGGGGCTGGCCCTCCTCGCCGAGCAGTTCACCGAGGAAACGCTTGCGGCTCGCCCCGATCAGCACCGGGAACCCGAGGGCGAGCAGATCAGGCATGCCAGCCAGCAGGGACCAGTTGTGCGCCGCGGTCTTCGCGAAGCCCAGGCCCGGATCGACCACGACCCGGGCGGGATCCACGCCGGCCCCGATCAGGCTGTCGAGGCGGCCGCCAAGCTCGGCGCACACATCAGCCACGACATCGTCGTAGCGCGCCAGCTCGTCCATGTCCGCCGAATGGCCGCGCCAGTGCATCGCGACGTAGGGGACCTGCACCCCGGCCACCCACGCATGCATCTCGGGATCCGCGAGCCCGCCGGATACATCGTTGACCAGCGCAGCGCCCGCAGCCACCGCCGCGTCGGCGACCTCGGCGCGCATCGTGTCGACGCTGACCACGACACCGTGGGCCACCAGTTGCTCGATGACCGGCAGGACCCGTCGACGCTCCTCCAGGGCCGAGATGCGCTGGGCCCCAGGCCGGGTGGACTCGCCACCCACATCGATGATGTCCGCCCCGGCCTCGATCTGGGCCAGCGCGTGGGAGACCGCGACGTCGACGTCGACGAAGAGGCCGCCATCGGAGAAGGAGTCCGGCGTCACGTTCAGGACCGACATGACCAGGGTCCGGCGAGCCGCTGCCAGGTGTTCGGGAAGCCCGCGTGGTCGCATCGGGACTAGGCCTTCAGGATCAGGGACATGACCTCTGCCCGGGTGGGGGCCTCGCGCAGCGCACCGCGCACGGCGCTGGTCACGGTCCGGGCCCCGGGCTTGCGCACGCCGCGCATGGACATGCACAGGTGCTCGCACTCCACCACGACGATGACCCCGCGCGGCTGCAGGACCCGCACCATCGCGTCGGCCACTTGGGTGGTCAGCCGCTCCTGGACCTGGGGCCGCTTGGCATAGACGTCGACGAGCCGGGCGATCTTGCTCAGGCCGGTGATCCGGCCCTCCCGGCTGGGGATGTAGCCCACGTGGGCGACCCCGTGGAACGGAACGAGGTGGTGCTCGCAGGTCGAGTAGACCTCGATGTCCTTGACCAGGACCAGCTCGTCGTGCCCGAGGTCGAACGTGGTCGAGAGCACGTCATCGGGCGTCTCGCGCAACCCGCGGAAGATCTCGGCGTAGCTGCGTGCCACCCGGTCAGGGGTGTCTCGCAGCCCATCGCGCTCGGGATCCTCGCCGATGGCGATCAGCAGCTCACGGACCGCTGCCGCCGCGCGCTCCTGGTCGATCGCCGTGGTCAGGGTCTCCGGCTCGGGCCCATGGACCGGGTCGATCCCGTTCACTGATCGGTCCCGGGCGGCCGTTCCTCGCCGGAGCCGTCCTGGTCACTCGCCGGTGCCCCCCGGCCGTGGTCGGGGGCCTGGGACTCGTGGTCGGGGGCATGGGACTGCCCGCCGTTGCTGCCCGACGGACCGTGTGCGCCGGGGGCGGACTCCCAGCCTGGGGGAAGCCCACCCGAAGGGCTCGAGGGCTGGGCACCTCCAACGGTGGATGCGCCGGTGGCCTCGTTCGTGGCTGCAGTGGGACCAGCCGGATCGGCTGTCTCCGATTCGGCGCCGTTGCCCGAGGGAATGGCCACGTAGGTGCCACCCGGGGCGGGCAGCCCGTAGGCGCCCAGCATCGAGCCTGTCTC
>JAQBEX010000149.1:0-20412 GCA_032123675.1 Actinomycetes bacterium | reverse complement strand
CAAGCCGCGAGAACGCGGCCGGGTGCTCTCCACCCGAACCCGACAGCTCACTTCGCAGGCGCCTTGAGGAGACAACACACATGGCTCTACTTTCGCGTGCCCGAGGAATGGCCCTGGCTGGTGCAACCGCCTTCGCGGTGGTAATCCCGGTCTCACCGATGGTCGCCGCACCTGCTGCTTCGGCTGTCCCCGCTGCTGGGATCGCAGCCCCGACGAGCGCTGTCGCGGCTGTCGCTGCGGCGGACCGCAAGAAGAAGACCTCCCGCCAGGTTCGCGCCCGCAAGGTCATGCGGACGGGCGCTGCCCTGAAGGGCGTGCCCTACCGCTACGGCGGCTCGACCCCCCGCGGCTTCGACTGCTCGGGCTTCACCTCCTACGTTCTTCGCAAGAACGGCGTGTCCGTTCCGCGCACGGCGACCGCCCAGATGTACAAGGCCAAGCGGATCTCGCGCGCGAAGGCCAAGAGGGGCGATCTGGTGTTCTTCCGCAGCGGCAGCCGTGCGTACCACGTCGGCATCTACGCCGGCAAGAACCGCGTTCTGCACTCCCCGCGCCCCGGCCAGCGCGTCCACACGGCCAGGATCTGGACCAGCAACGTGACCTTCGGTCGCGTGCTGCACTGATCCCTGCGGACGCTGACCCCGCGCCAGGTGCCCGAGCCTCCATGTGCTCGGGCACCTGCATGTCCGGCGTCAGCCCACGCGCGCGGGCCAATCCGGAGGTCAGTCGCGGATCTCCGCGAGCAGGTCGGCCATCTCGTCGGTGAAGGCCGTGACCAGGTTCCCGACATCGGGGATCACTGTGGCATCGGCCTTGAACCCCACTCGGATCATCCCGTTGTAGCTGAAGATGCACGCACCGAGCGCCTGGTGTGAGGCGCCGGGCACCCACCCCAGGATGCCGACCATCTCCTGGCCGGCGAAGTAACGGACGTGGGTGGGACCGGGCACGTTGGTCGTGACGCCTATCGCCTTGTTGCTGAAGAACTCGGTCATCCGGCGCGACGCCGTGTCGGTCACCGAACCCAGGGCGCCGATCGCATGGGACAGGCCGAAGGTCAGCAGGGCCTCGGGGCCGGTCTTGATCACGTTCATCCTGGCCTTGGACGTGGTCAGCCGGGCCATCGGGGTCGGCGCGGACAGGGGCAGCTCGAAGGCCACAAGGGCGAACTTGTTCCCCAGGTGCTCCGGCAGCGGCTCGTCGACGGCCCGCAGGTTGACCGGGATCATCGTCACGACGTCGCGAGGGACCTCACCGCGGGCGATCACATAGCGCCGCAGCGCCCCAGCCAGAGCGGAGATCATGACATCGTTGACGGTTGCATCACGGGACCGCGCGACCCTCTTCACGTCGGCCAGGTCGTAGGCGGGCGACCAGTCGGCCCGCTTGCCGATGCCCGGCCGGCCGAAGAGCGCAACGTCGGGGTGGATCCCGACGACGAGCTTGTCCACGGCGTCAGCGGTGCCCGCCAACTGGTCGGCGACCTTCCAGGTCAGGCTGCCCTCGTGGTCGGGGTCGAGCCTGTGGATCAGGTCGGCCGCGGAGTTCGTGGCCGCAACACCGGCCGCCAGTGGGAACGTGGCCAGCTGGAACAGCGTGCGACCCGCGCGGTCGCGCCTACCGGGATGCAGGCGATCGGTGGGGACCGGTTCCGTGGATCGGGAGGACTCAGCCAGCCGGGGTCTGGCATTCGCGCCGCTCAGCGAGCGCACCACGTCCGCCGGCGTCACGTCACCAGTCGGGGTGTCGGTGGTGAGGTCCAGCAGGACGCGCACGAGCGCAGTCCCGTCGGCGATCGCATGGTGGAAGCGCATCATCACAGCGCCGAAGTCGGTACCGGAGAGCACGTGGGCGTGCCACAGCGGCCGGTCCCGCGGCAGCGGCTCGGACATTCGGGACTCCAGGTAGTCCTGCAGCGCAGCCCGAGCGTCATCTCCCTCGAGGTGGTGATGGGTGATGTGCCGGGTGATGTCGAAGTCCGGGTCCTCGACCCAGTGATCCAGGCCGACGCTGGAGCGCTGTGGACGCCAGGTGAAGACCGGGTAGGGCTCGACCATCCGCTCGCGCAGTGCCCGCGTCACGGCCTCGGGCTCCAGCGGCTCGTCGAACCACATCACCCCCTCGATCACCATGAGGTTCTCTGGGCTGTCCATGTTCAGCCACAGGGAATCGTTCGGGGAGAGGGTCACGCGAACTGACATGGGGACATAGTCTTCCCGGGGGGACGCGGAGTCCAGCCCACCCCTGGCGGGCGGTTGTCCAGGTGCTACTCGGGTGCCAGCGTGAGGAGCTCCTCCATCTCCGCGGTGTAGGCGGCCACCAGGTTGGCGATGTCCGGAACGACGTTGACGTCGGTCTTGAACCCGACGCGGATCTGGCCGTTGTAGCTGAAGATGCACACCCCGAGGGACTGGTTCGCCGCACCTGGGACCCAGCCGAGGATCCCTACGAGCTCCTGGCCCGCGAAGTAGCGCGTGTGCTGTGGGCCCGGGACATTGGTCGTGACGCCGATTGCCTTGTTGGCGAAGTACTGCTGGGCGGTCCTCGAGACCCGCGAGGTGAAGGAGCCGACCATGCCCAGCGCGTTGGAGATGCCGAACGTGAGCAGCACCTCGGGGCCGGCCTTGATGACCTCCATCCGGTCGTGAGCCGCGTCGAGGCGCTCGACCGGCGTCCCCGCCTCCAGAGGCAGGTCCAAAGCGACCAGGGCGAACCGGTTGCCCAGGTGGGGCGGCAGCGGCTCATCAACGGGGCGCAGGTTGACCGGGATCATGGTCATCGCATCGGAGATGGGTTCCCCGCGACCCTCGAGGTAGCGGCGCAGGCCACCGGCCACGGCGGCGAGCATGAGGTCGTTGACCGTTGCGTCCCGGGTGTGCGCTGCGCGCTTCACCGTTGCCAGATCGTGGGCAGGCGCCCAGTCTGCCCGTTTGGCCACCCCGACGCGCCCGAAGATGGCGATGTCCGGCGCCGTTCCCACCAGGAGCTTGTCGAGGGTCCCGGCGGTCCCGACGGTGTGATCCGACGCCTTGGCGACCAGGCTCCCCTCGCGATCGAGGTCCAGCATCTCCAGGAGCTTGGCGGCACCGCTGGTTGCCTTCACCCCGGCCGCCACTGGAAGGGTCGCGACCTGGGTTGCGGCGTTGAGCGCCTTGTCCCGCTTGCGCCGGGCGGTGCGTTTCTCGGGGGGTTCCTCGGCGGCGGACGGCTCGTCAGCGGGGTGCACACGATCGTCGGTCACCTCCGGGAACTCGAGGCCTTCCTCAGGGGTGTCCGTGGTCATCTCGATCAGCACCCGGGCCAGCGCGGTGCCATCAGCGATCGCGTGGTGGAACCTGATCATCACGGCCCCGAAGTCGTTGCCCTCAAGCACGAAGGCGCGCCACAGCGGGTGCGCCGGGTCGAGCGGCTCTGAGAGGCGTGCCTCAAGGAACGCCTGGAGCTCTGCCCGACCCCCTGCACCGCCAAGCTCGTGCACGGTGACGTGCCGGCGGATGTCGAAGTCCTCGTCCTCGACCCACTCGTCGCGGCCTCCCACCGAATCCGAGAGTTGGGCGCGCCAGTGGAAGACCGGGTAGCGGTCCACCACGCGCTTCTGGATCGCGCGGATCACGGCCTCGGGATCCAGGCGGTGGTGGAACCACATGACGCTCTCGATCACCATCAGGTTCTCGAGGGTGTCCATGTTGAGCCACAACGAGTCATTGACGGACAGTTCGACGACGTCTGGGTTGTCCGAGCTGGTTGTCATGGGTGTCATCGTGCCCGCTGCAACCGCGGCGAAGCCTGACGAGTAGGCGCGACAGACAGTCAGGTACGAAATGTGCCGGCGGTGCTGGCCGATCACCCGGTGGGCCGTGCTGAGGTCACGCCGCCGGCTCCCCAAGGTCGACTCAGTTGCGCCGCAGCAGCTCCTCGGCCTGGGCCACGTCGAGGCGCCCCGAGGCCAGGTCGGCCAGGACCGCCCCGCGTTCGGAGCGTGCGGCGTCCGGCTTGCCGTGCGTGGGCGTGGCGGCGGGTTCCCCACGTGGTGCTGGCTCCGCCAGCCCGAGTCGATCGAGCACCTCGATGAGCCGCGCCCGCGCCGTCGGGTAGGACACCTCGAGGTGGGCCTGCACGTCGCGGATGTTGCCCCGCCCCCGCAGGAACACCTCGAGGGTCTCCAGATCCGCCGGGCTGAGCCGGCAGAACCGGCACGTATCGAAGTGTCCGGACAACTCGGTGCCGCAGGATGGGCATCCGAGCCGCAGGGTGATCAGCGAGTCGGAGCACACCGGGCAGGTGGTCGGCGGCCGATGGGTCCGCATCCCGGGGTCAGTAGACCGACACGACGAGCGAGCCCAGGCGCGTCGAGGCGGTCAGCCGACCGGTGCCCGCGCCCGCTCGAACGGGCGGGTGACCCTCAGCCGTGGCCTTGATGGTGGTGCCATCGGCGAGCCTGATCGTGGCCAGGCCGAGGGTGGCCTCTGCGGTGATCTGCACATCGGAGCCGGGCAGCGCGGCGAGCCGCGCGGAGCCGAGGTCCGTGGTCACGCTGGACTCACCGTGGAACTGCCACTCGACGTCAGCGCTGCCGCTGGCCACCGACAGCGTGAGCTGGCCGGCACCGTCGTGGAGCTTGGCCGACCCCGCCTCCACGCCGACCGAGGTCGGGGCCTGCATGCCGGCGAGCTCCAGTGATCCTGCGACATTGAGCACGTCCAGGGGTAGGTGCGGGTTGACGCGCACGCGCAGCGTCGACCCAGCGCGATTCACGTTGCTGAGCCAGGTCGCGAAGGTCGACTTGGGTGCCTCAGCCTCGTACTCGCCGACGCGAAGGTCGGAGTGCACGGTGAGCCGGTCACCGACGTGCGAGACGCGATGTGGCCCCTCGGCGATGGCCGTGTCCACCTCCGGGTCGGCGACGATGACCAGGCGCACAGCGCTTCCGCGCACGGAGATCCGGCGCACCGGTTCCGGGGCCGGGTGTTCCTCGACGGGTTCGGTGGGCTCTGCGGAGCCCGCCGCCCTATGCAGGGCGCTCTCGGCGTCCTCGGGGCTGATCTGGCCAGTAGCAACTTGATTCAGGATATCGCGCAACTCATCGCTCATGGCACCAATACTAGTAGCAGACTTACCACTAGTTCAAGGCTTCCTTGCCATTCATTGCATCATGGCCGGTTGTGGTGGTGCCGGCGCGCCTGACCATCAACCCGCCCGCGACCATCAGCCCGATCGCCACGACAGCGTTCAGGGGGACGCCGGCGAAGTGGGTCACCCGGGTCGGGAACCCGGCGAGCCCGGTGGCAGCCAGCACCAGCGTGCCGATGCCGGCCAGTGCCGCCCCGATGGCGGCCAGCCCAGCGGTTCGGTGCTCGGCCGCGACAGTTCGGTCGTGGCTCGTTCGAGCCGGCCGGTCCCAGCCCGGCAGGGTTCCCAGCTCACTCGGCCACATGAGCCGGACAACTCCGACCACAGATGCCAGGTACACCACGAAGTAGGGCGCGGTCCACAGCCAGAAGCCCGGGCCGGGAATCGCCTGGTCTGGGCCGAGCCAGCGCACCGGGCGGTCCAGGCCCACGAGGTGCTCCACGGCCACCATTGCGATCAGCACGGGAAGGTGCCACAGGTACAGCGTCATCGCCGTGAGGTTGATCGCCGTGGTGGCCCTCCACACCGAAGCATGGGCAGCCAGACGGCCCAGAGCCGGCCGCGCCGCGCCGACGACGCCGGCCAGGGTCAGGGCGTGCAGAGCCAGCACCAGGCTCGGTGGGGCCATGTTGCTGAACGTCTCCCCGGGCAGCCCCACCATGGATGTGGGGTAGGGGCCGGCGCTGACCAGCACCAGGTTGGTCAGGATGGCAGCGGCGGCCAGCAGGGTGCCCCGCGGGCCGCGCAGGTACCCGTCATCGAAGAGCAGCCCGAGCTGCCCGGCGAACGCCCACACGGCGACGAAGTTGAGCAGGCCCAGTGCGCTCGGCAGGTCCAGGCCGAGGCGGGCCACGTCCACCACGACGACAGTGCCGAGCAGCGTCATGGGACCGAGCAGCGGGCTGCGTCGGTGCGCGGCCACCGCAAGGGGCGTCAGCGCCACGACCATCACGTACACGCCCACGAACCACAGCAGCTGCGTGGCCAGCCCGAGCAGGGGGGCCGACCAGCCCTCGGGGGCCACCCGGGACACCAGTGCGCTGAGCGGGGCCATGATCAGCAGGTAGACCCAGACGGGCCGCAGAAGTCGGGCAACCCGGCCCCAGAGCCACGGAGCGTAGGGCGCGCGCCCTGCGCGCCATGACCGGGCGTTGACCGCACCCCCGGCGACGAAGAACAGGGGCATGATCTGCAGCCCCCACGTGGCCCACGCCGCCCACCGGTAGACGGTGAGGGTGTTGCTGACCACTGGGCCGTCGGCTCGCCATCCGACCAGACCCATCGTGGCGTGACCGAGGACCACCAGGGCGAGGGCTGCGGCCCGCATGAGGTCCAGCACCCGGTCCCGGTCGGGCGGCGTGGCGGCGACGGCCCGGGCGACCGGCGGTGGTGGCGGGAGCCTCACATCTGGACGGTACGCCAGCACCGGGGCCTTATGCGTGTGCCGCCGCATTCGTGGTTGACCGTGCCCGGTCGCGAACGTTCAGCGGCCCCCACGCTCCCGGAGGGGAGAGCGGGGGCCGCTGCAAGCTGAGTGGCTCGATCAGATGAACAGCAACTGTGCGCCGTCAGTCATCTCGATGAAGTCGGAGGCGTTGATGATGTCCTGCACGCCCTCGTACATGTCGTCCATGTCCACCTTGTTCATGTCCGCACTCATCTGGCATCCCCACAGGTGGCCGCCGGAGGCGACGATCTGGTCGAGGAAGTCGCGAACGGGCGGGATGTCCATGGCCTCGAGCTGCTCCTTGAGCATCTTGGTCGCCATGCCGGTCATGCCGGGCAGCGGCATCACGGCCTGCGGGATCCGGATCGTCTTGTCCTTCACCGGGAAGTGCATCGCCGTGTTGCCGGCCGGCGAGAACTGCAGGTCGTCCATGCGGCTGTCGATGATCATGTCGAAGCCCCAGAACGTGAAGAACAGGTGGGTCTCGATGCCTTCGCCGAGGGCGGCGTTGGCCAGGACGAGGGCCGGGTAGGCCATGTCCAGATTGCCCTTCGAGCAGATGATGACGAACTTGCGGTCGGTCTCGGCATCGTCGAAGTTGGGGATGACGGTCATGTGGTTCTCCTTTTGGGTGTCGCGCGGGGGTCAGACGCAGCCCTTGGGCTTGGGCAGCCCGGCGACGTAGGACATCTTCTTGGCTGGCTTCTTCGGGAACAGCACGAACTGCTGCTTGGTGGGAACGCCGCCGACGGTGTTCACGCGCCGGGTCGTGGCTGTCTCGCCGTTCTCCCTGTAGTCCTCGCGAAGCCACTTGATCAGTGCCCAGTGGGCGTCAGTCATCTCGACGTCGATGTTCTTCGCGAGCTCGGCGCCGATCTCCTCATTCCACTCGTCGTACTCGGTGAGGAAGCCCTCCTCGTTGACGGTGACTTCGGTGCCGGCGATGGTGGCCTTGGCCATGGTGATCGTTCCTCTCTGGTTCTACTTGGTGGGTGAGGTCGGTTGGGACTCCTCGCCGACCGTGTGGAGCATGGACAGGACGCGGGCCAGCCCACGCCTGGTCTGGGGGTCGCGCATGGACTTCAGCATGGCGAGGGCCGAGGGCGGTTCGATGGGTGTGTCCTCGGCCTCTTGGATCGTCAGCGCCGTCCGGTTGAGCAGCGACATGACCTCGGGCTGGGTCAGTTCCTTGACCGCGTTCAGGATGGTGACCACGTTGTCACCGAGCGCGCGGACGTCGTCCTCGTCGAAGGACGTCACCACCTTGTCGGCGATAGAGGCACCCTCGCGGGCGAACATGAAGTAGCCCTTGTCCTCAGCCGTCTGGAGCACCTCGGTCAGCTTGGCCAGGCCCGCACCACTGATCGAGTTCACCTCGTGCCCGAGCTCGGTCAGGCTGCCGAGCTGGGCCACCAGGACCTCCATGGTGGGGACCGCCCGGGCTGTGGTCCTGGCGAACCGTGTGACGTCGTCGATGGTCACGTCAGCCTCAAGCTCGCCGAGCTCGCGGGTGGCCGCATCCATGGCCCCACGCGTGACCGGGACCAGCGTCTCGATCAGCTCGCTCCACTGCTCGCGTGCGGCCCGGGTGGTCGCCAGCTCCTGGCTGATCGAGTCCATCTGGGCGCTCATGGCGTCGAGGCGGGCCAGGATCGCGGCGTTCGCGTCCTCGGACGCCCCCGCCGAACTCAGGGCACCGACCGTCGCCGGCTCGGTGTGGGTGGTCTCAGTCATCAGAGGTCCTTCGTGTCCTTGCCGGCCATCGACATGAGCGCGGGCAGCGGGAGCTCCTTGCCGGGCAGCAGGATGTTCCAGTACATCCACCGGAACATGACCTTGCCCCAGTGGTTCATCTCGGTCTCCTTCAGCAGGGAGAACGGGCCCACGCCGGGCAGCGGGTACTTGCCGGTCAACGGCTCGGTGTCGTAGTTGAAGTCGATGAGCAGGCCCTTGCCGTGGCCGGTCTCGATGAAGCAGTTGGCGTGGCCATCGAAGCGCTCGGTCATCTTCAGGCCCTGGATGTGGCGCATGAAGTTCGCCGGGAACAGGTCCATCGCGAAGTGCGCGACCGACCCCGCCTTCGAGGCCGGGATGTTCGAGGCGTCGCCGACGACGAAGATGTTGTCGTACTCGTCGCTGAGCAGGGTCTCCTTGTCGACCGGCACGTAGTTCAGGTCGTCGCCGAGCCCCGAGCGCGCGATGAAGTCCGCGCCCATGTTCAGGGGGATCGTCACCAGCAGGTCGTAGGGGACCTCGCGCTCATCAAAGCTGATGAGCTTCTTCTCCTCGGCGTCGATGCTCTCGATCATGAAGTCGCCCTCGAGGGCGATGCTGCGCGTCTCGAGCATGTCGCCCAGGTGCTTGCTCGCCACGGGCTTGGTGAAGGCGCCCTCCAGTGGCGTGACGTAGGTGATGTCCACCTTGTCGCGCAACCCCTGCTCCTCGAAGAAGGCGTCGGCGAGGAACGTGAACTCCAGCGGGGCGACCGGGCACTTGATCGGCATCTCGGTTATGTGGACGACCAGCTTGCCACCCTCCCAGGTGCGCAGCTTCTCGCCGAGGGCCGTCGCGCCCTCGAAGGTGTAGAACTCGTGCACGCTGCCGCCCATGTCGTCGGCCATGCCTGGGGTCTCGTCGGGCCGCGGGGTCGTGCCGGAGGCGATGATCAGGTAGTCGTAGGGCAGTTCCGTGCCGTCGACCAGCTGGACCTTGTTCTCCTTCGGCGCGACCTTGTCGACCTCGCCCATGACGAGGTCCACGCCGGTCGGCATGAACCGCGCCTTCGGCTTGACGATCTCGTCGGGCCGGTAGATGCCGAACGGCACGAACAGGTACCCCGGCTGGTAGTAGTGCGTGTCGTCGGAGTCGACCACCGTGATGCTCCACTCGTCGCGGGGCAGCTGTGGGCGCAGCTTGTTCACGGCCATGGTCCCGGCGGTGCCGGCTCCCAGGACGAGCAGCCTCTTCATCGGTTCTCCTTCGTGTCGGCCACGGGATCCGGGGCCGGTGTGGTGGTCGCCGCGGGTCGCGGCGCTGGCGTCGAGATCGCCGCAGCGACCTGGGGCAGTGCGGTCAGGACGCGATCGCGATCCGCGGCGTCCAGATGGTATTGGTCGGGGTCCACGGCGCGGTCGGTTGCCGGACTCACCCCGCCGGCAAGGACCATGCCGACAAGGGTGGAACCACTGCGGATGAAGGCCCGCGCACACTGGAAGCCTAGTGCGCCGACCTGGAACCGGGGCGTGAGGTCCGGGTGGTCGGCCAGGTCGCGCCACTCGGCCACGCAGGCGTCGAGGACGTCCGGCTCATCTGCGTGCGCCGAGTACCAGGCGCTCGGGTTGGCGACGTCTGTGACCGGGCGGCCGTGCATGTCCGTGACCACCATCATGACCCCCAGCAGGTCGGAGGCGACCGTGACCACGGCTGCGGCGATGGCGGTGTCCAACGCCAGCTCGCCGTCCCCGGGTTCCTTCGGGTCCTTCGCCTCTGGCCCGGTGCCGGGAAGCGGCGGGGGACCGGCCGGGAGGTCGGGGAGATCCAGGTCGCCGTGTCGTGGGGTCGACTCCGCAGCCGGTGGACCGGGCGGAGTCGTGGACACCGAAGCCCCGGCGTCGAGCAGGGACTCGATCCGGTCGGCGGGGAAGCGCCAGGACCGTCCGACGCGGATGGCCGGCAGTCGACCGTCCTCGGCCATGCGGTAGACGGTGGAGCGGTCGATGTTCAGGAGTGCCTGGACCTCCAGGGCAGTGAGCAGTGGCCGCGTGGGCCCCTGCGACGTCTGCATGTGTTGCATACTATGCAGATGCTGCATATGCACCAGTAGGCCGAAGGTCCCAAACCCCCAGGCCCACCGACCCCGCCCCCACCGACCCCGCCCCCACCGCAAACCCTCCGCTCAGGTCCAGAATCTCCCCGTCGGCGCGGAGATTCTGACCCTTGGCGGAGGGTTTGCGGGGGCTGGCGGAGGCTGGCGGCGGCTGGCGGCGGCTGGCAGGGGCTGGCGGGGGCTGGCGGGTTAGGCGGCCAGGCGGGCGGCGACGACTTCCCAGACATCGGGGTCGATGCCCATGCCGGCGTGGGTGGACCTGACCTCCACGTGCTCGACGTCCGCGGAAGTCCGATCGATGCTCGCCGGCCAGTCCACAATCCGGTCCCGGCGGGTGAAGATCGCGGTGATCGGTACCTGGATGGGGTCGGTCCGGTCCAGCTCGTCGACGAGTGCGCGGATACGTGCGTTCTCCGCCTCGCCGGCAGCCCGTGCCCCGATGGTGTAGCTCGGCCCGCCGATCACGGGGGTTCCGTAGGTGATGACGCGGGACACGGCGTGCGGCGCGATCCGCGCGGTCTCGCGCGCCACGGTGCCTCCCAGGCTCCACCCGACCAGCGCCACGGGCCGGCCGGCCCGTTCAGCCAGTTCCTCGACCATGGGCGCGAGGAGCTCGATATCGCGTTCTGGGTTCCCGGTGTTCACGCCGAGCCCCCACCCGCGGGCGTCGTGGCCCTGTCGGCGCAGGTAGTGCCGAAGCGGCGCCATTGCGGCCTCGGGGGACTTCCACCCCGGGATGTCGATCACGGGACCGCCGTCGCCGCGCGGAACCCGGGCCAGCCGGGGTGCGCGCGCGAGCAGGCGGGGCGGCAGGAGCAGCGTGCGCCACTCCGCGGCGAGCCCCTCGACGCCGGTCGGCGCCACCGGCCGCGGGGCCTGCGGCGGCTCTGGGTAGGTCTGGGCGGTGCTCCTGGTCAGATATGACAGTGTCATGACTTTAGTATGACACTGTCATGAGAAACCTGCAGCACAGCCGGGACGATGTCCTGCGCGTCGCCGAGGAACTGTTCACCGCCGAGGGGTCACACGGCCTGAGCGTGCGCCGGATCGCCGAGTCGCTCGGCGTCTCGCGACAGATCGTCTACAGCCGGTTCCGCGGCAAGCCGGACCTCGTGCGTGCCCTGCATGCCGAGGGGTTCCACCGGCTCTCGGAGCAGCAGGCAGCGGTGCTGGCGGAGCCGGGCAGCACCGCGCACGTGCTCGCACTGGGCCATGCCTATCGGGACGCCGCACTGGCCAGCCCGGCGCTGTTCGACCTGATGTTCGGCCGGCCTGTCGCGGACTTCGAGCCCGATGAGTCAGCGCGGTTGGTGGCCATGGGTACGTTCACGCCCGTCGTGGCCGCGGCCGGGTCCTGGCTCGCCGCTCACCGCAGGCACAGGGGTGACGCGGGCGATGACTCCCACAGCCGGGAGGCTGCGGACGCTGAGGCCCTTCGGCTGGCTCGCGAGGTCTGGGCAGTGACCCACGGCGTGGTGTCCCTCGAGACGGCGGGACTTCTCGGGCCGGATGTCGCACCGACCATGCTCGACGATCTGCTGGCCTCGGTGCTCGCAGCCGAGCAGGCCCGCCCCCGAAACGCGCCCGGAATCTGATGTCATGAGGCGGCACGGGTCACGGACATGGTTCGCCGATCCCAGAATGGCCGGATCAACCTACGGCGGCGTAAGGTCCTTCCATGAATCTGCAGGGCATCTCCCGGTTCCTGCTGGACCGGGCCGGGTGGGAGATCGACGGTGACCCGCCGCCGGACCGGGTGATCATGATGATCGCCGCACCGCACACGTCCAACTGGGACTTCCCGCTCATGCTGATGCTGACGTGGGCCACCGGCGTGGAGCCGCACTTCCTGATGAAGAAGGAGGCCTTCCGCGGCCCGTCCGGGCGGCTCATGCGTCGTCTCGGTGGGGTTGCCGTGGACCGCAAGGCTCCCCAGGGCATGGTCGAGGACCTCGTGGCCAAAGCCGGGACGTCCAAGCACCTGAGCCTGGTGATCGCCCCGGAGGGAACTCGCAGCCGCAAGGAGTACTGGAAGTCCGGCTTCTACCGGATCGCCGAGCAGGGCAACCTCGACATCTGCCTGGGCTACTGCGATGCCCAGAACAAGCGCATGGGGTTCGGCCCAGTCATCCACCTCACCGGCGATGTCCGTGCCGACATGGACATCATCCGGGACTTCTACGCCGACGTCCGCGGCGTGAACCCTGACCGGGCAACCCCCCCGCGGCTGCGCGAAGAGGACGAGCACTCGGAGAACCAGCCCGCGCCCGCCGAGCCAGCGCAGAACCAGCCCGCGCCCAACGAACCCGCGCAGAACCAGCCCGAGGCCAGCTGACCCGAGCTGCTCCGCCCGGCGAGCCGTCCGACGCTCGCCTCCCGATTTCCGCCCGCCCTCCCCGAATTCGGGGAGGATGGGAGCAGGCGTGCCGGGCGACCGAGGCGGCGGGGCCGGGTAGCGGGCGGAACCGGGGCGGCCGGGCCTCGACCGGGCGGGTCTTGGGTCAGTCGTTGCGGGGTTCGGTGCGGGACTCGTTGCGCTCGGCCTTGGGCTCCGGTAGCGGCAGCGTGGGTTGGTCGCTGAGGAAGCCGCCGCCGCGGCGCACGTGGATCCCCGGGCTCGGCAGGAACCTCGTGGAGAGCTCACGGGCCTTCTCCGTCAGGCCCGCGGCGAGGTACAGGGCCACGGCATGGGCGAGGTCGCGCTCGGCGGCCGCGACCCGGGGTCCGCTGCGGGACGAGACCCGCGACAACCCGCGCATCTCGTAGAGCTCGGCCCGTTCGGCGACCATCTCGGCCTCGGCGGCCAGACGAAGGCCGTCCTCGGCCGCGCGAGCGGCCATCGCGCGTCGGCCGGTGGCCAGCAGGGCCTTCGCGCGCAGGGCTGCCGACTGGACGGCCGCAGCCTTCTCGGTCGTCTCAGGGTCCTGTGCGTCAAGGGCCTCGAGCGCCTCCGCCGGGCGATCCAACTCGATGAGATTCCGGGCGAGGTGATTGCTGATGTCGCCGATCAGCCAGGTGACGTCTGCCTCGGTGGCCATGGCGACCAGGCGGGCGTTGAGTTCGGCAGCCTCAGCGAGCTTTCCGGTCCGGGCCAGCAGGACCGCCCGGTTGGCATCGCTGAGGATTACCTGGGCGTCGTGCCCGAGCGCGTCGAAGACTGCGCGCACGCGCCGGTAGAGCTCATCGGCGTCCTCGAACTGGCCCAGGGAGGTCAGCGCATTTGCCGCCTCCAGGTCGCACCGGGCGCGGCCCTCCAGCTCCTCGAGCTCGTCGAAGAGTTCCGCGGCGATGCTCAGGTGCGACAGTGCCTCCTCGAACTGCCCGACCAGCCGCAGGGTCCATCCGAGTCGATAGTTGGCGTAGGCGATCCGGGGCACGTCGCGCTGTGCCTCACGGACGGCCAGCGCAGCCCGCAGCCGCTCGAGCGCCTCCTCGGCCCGGCCCAGGTCGATCAGCGCCGCGGCGGCTCGATCGTCGGCCCACGGCACGGCCCCCGGCTCCTCGCCGGTCCGGAACAGTGCCCGCGCATGGTCGAAGGTCTCCAGGGACTCCTCGCTGCGGTTGAGCCGGCCCAGCGCCTCGCCCAGCGACATCCACATCCGTCCCGCCTCGTCGGGGGCCTCCTCGCTCTCGAAGAGTCGGGCGGCACTGGACCAGTGCTCCAGCGAGGTGGTGTCATCGCCGAGGTCGGAGAACGCTGCGGCGACCATGCCATGGCACTCGGCGATCTCCGCCGGTTCCCCGTTCGCGCGGAGCAGGTCGGCGGCCTCCATGGCGACCTCGATGAGTTCCTGGGTCCGGCCGAGCCTCCTCAGCCCGGCGGCCTGCCCGAAGAGGCTGCGGGCAGTGAGCAGCTCGTCGCCCACCTCGCGTGCCTGGACGGCAGCGGACTCTGCCAACGCCACCGATTGCTCGTACTCCCGGTCGGAGAATGCGCGCCCGCCCAACTCGTGCAGGATGCGCGCCCGGTCGACCCCGGAGGCCTCGTTCAGCATCTCCCAGAGCTCGTCCTCGGTGGCCTCATCGGGGGTCAGGTCGTCGTCATCCATCAGGGCTAGCATCCCCCACACGCGACGATGATGCCGCCGCGGGGCAGAATCAGGGCGTGAGCGAGCAGCCGACCACGCACGCAGGAACGAGCCAGGCCCAGGCCTCCACGCGGGGCCCCGGTGATGCTCGGTCGCCGGCCGCGGCGCTGACCCCTGAGGAGCGGATGGTCCGGATCCAGTCCCTGATGCGCGACGTCCCGGACTTCCCGAAGCCGGGGATCCTGTTCCGCGACGTCACCACGGTGCTGCGCGACCCCGCGGCCTGGCGGGCCACGGTCGACCTGCTCTGCGATGCGGTGCAGGGCTGGGACTTCGACGTGGTCGTCGGCATCGAGTCCCGCGGTTTCATCCTCGGGTCCGTGATGGCCTACCAGCTGGGAGTGGGCTTCGTCCCCGTGCGCAAGCCCGGCAAGCTGCCTGCGGCCGTGTACACCGTGGACTACGAGTTGGAGTACGGGCTGGACTCGCTGGAGATCCACCAGGACGCCCTCGACCGGAATCATCGGGTGCTCGTGGTCGACGACCTGCTGGCCACGGGCGGAACTGCGGCAGCCACGATCGCCTTGGTGCAGGCCGCGGGTGGGACCGTGGCCGGCACGTGCGTGCTCGTCGAGCTGGCGGAACTGGGTGGACGCGCTGCCCTGGCAGCGGCGGCTGACGGTGCCGAGTTCGCCGCACTCCTGCAGTATTGACCCCTACCTCGATGCGGCTCCCTCTCGGAGACGGTGGCTCTGATCCGTGGCCACCCTGGAGCTCTCAGCACCTATCCGACCGCACGCGGTCCCCGACCCCGAGGAGCCCTGATGGACGCGCTACTTGTTGACTGGTGCACGCGTCACCTGGGGAGCCCCGCGGTCGAGCAGTTCTTCGGGATCCAGCGGCTGTCCGCGGTCCACGGGGTCCGGCTGGCCGACGGCCGGGAGGTGGTCCTGAAGGTGCGCGGCGCCCAGGACCGGCAGCAGGCGTGCACGATCGTGCACGAGGCGGTGTGGCGGGCGGGGATCCCGTGTCCGCGGCCGCTGGCGGGCCCGGCTGCGCTGATTGACGACGACACTGTCGTGCGTGCCGACGGAGTACCGGGCGCCGAAGGTGTGGACGTCCGCACGCTGGTCGTGAACGCCGAGACCTGGGAGGGGGAGGGAGTCGCGGCGGTCGGGGCGATCGGAGCCGCGGGCTACGCGCGACTCCTGGCTGAGATGGTCGCCGTTGCTCCGGCCGTCGCGGACCTGCCGACCCTCGAACCCGCGACGCCGTGGCTCAACTGGGCGCACGGCGAACCCGGTCGGGTGTGGCCGCCGCCGGCCTCCGATCGCTGGGACCCGCATCGCGTCGATGACAGGATCGATCCGGTCGTGTACGACGTGGCCGTCCGTGCCAGGGCCCGGCTCATGCGCCCGGATGTTGCCACCCTGTCCGTTGTCGCCGCACACGGCGACTTCGAGGCGCAGAACTGCCGTTGGGTCCCAGGCGTCGACGGAAGCGACCGGCTGCTGATCCACGACTGGGACTCGGTGGTGGCGATGCCCGAGGCGGTCCTCGCCGGGAACTCGGCATTCACCTACGTGTCGGTCTACGACTGCGAGATCTCCACTCGGGCCCAGAACGACGAGTTCCTTGACACGTACTCGCGGGCCCGTGGCCGTCCTTGGAGCGACCTCGAGTGGCAGGTGGCGCATGCGGCGGGCGCTTGGGTTGGGGCCTACAACGCGGCCTTCGAGTACCTGAAGGGGGGCCCGGGACCCGTGACGGCTGGCCTGCGGCGACAGGCAGGGTGGCGGCTGGGACGTGCGCACGCGTAGCGATCGGCGCCAGGGCGGGTGGCGCTGGCCGCTGGTCAGCCGCCGAACGCGCCTCGGATCCGCTCCCAGAAGGATCGCGGCGCCGGCACCTCGGCCAGGCTGAACACGTAGGCGACGTTGCCCTGGGCGCCGACCGGGGGCCCGTAGGGCAGCGCCTCGGTGGCCCGCTCCGCGGTGGCCTCGAGCCAGGCCTGGGCAAGGGCGGGGCTGATGGAGGCGTCAAGGACCCCCTCGACCGCCGGCCCGGTCCCGTCCTGCAGGGCCTGGGTCCCCTCGGCCAGGTAGCCGCCCGCCGCGGCGGCACCGTCGGTCCCGGTGGCAAGTCCGGACACCCCGCTGGACAGCTGGTCGGCACCCTGAGCTGCCTCCTGCGCTCCCTGGGCGAGCTCCTCGGACCCGTCGGCCAGGGCGTCTGCTCCGCTGGCTGCGTCCTTGGCTCCGTCCGCGAGCAGCTCGGACCCGTCGGCCAAGTCGCCGGCTCCCGTTGCGGCGTCGTCGAATCCCGAAGCCAGCTCGGCAGATCCGCCGGCGACGGCCGAGATGGCGGTGGTGAGCTCCTGCTGGCTGCGCACGAGCTCAACGGCGAGCTCGCCCAGCCCGGCGGTCAACACGGCCATGGCGGTCGCGAGCCCCGGCTGGTTCGGCGTCCCGGTGCCCACGGCGAGCCCGAGCGCCTCGACGCCGAGGAGCAGCCGCTCGGTGGAGGCCAGGGCGACGTCGAGGGCGGTCGACAGCGTCGCGGCCTGCTTCTCCAGCATGGCCAGCGCTGCGACGAGGTCCTCGATGTCTGGCACGGTCGCACCGGCAGTGGCCAGGGCGGACTTCGCTGCCTCGGCGACTGCCAGGAGTTGGGCGCACGACTCGGCATCGAGCTGGGGATCCGGGGAGAGGCACAAAGATCCGTACAGCTCGGCGGCTCCCTGGGCTGCGGCTGTCACCTCATCGGAGATCGACCCGAGGCCCTCGAGCATGGCGAGGATGGTCTCCCGGGCCGCGTCCACCCGGCCCTCGAGTGCTGCGGCGACTGCGTCGACGGCCGCTAGCCCGTCCCGCAATGCCCGCACCCCCTGGTAGATGGTCACGCAGTCGGCGTCGGGCGGCGCCGTCCCTCCAGGCGGGCAGGTGGTGTCACCGTCCGGTGGAAGGGGCGTGATGAGGTCCAGGACGGGGTCGCTGGGCGAACCGATCCGCGCGGCCGCCTCGAGCAGGCCGGCCTCGATCTGCTCACCACCGGTGATCAGCGGGTCGAGCTGATCCGCCGGATTGCCGGAGGTCGCCCGGGCCAGTGCGGCGGTCGCATGGGCGAGGTCCTGCACTCCGACGGCGGCCTGCCCGAGCGCCCCGGCGAGTTCCGCGGACCCTGCGGCGACGTCGTCAGCGCCTGCCGCCAGGCCGCCGACTCCCTGTGCGAGCGTGTCGGAGGCATCAGCGGCCGCGTCGGCGCCATCGGCCAGGCCGCCCACTCCCTGCGCCAGCGTCTCCGAGGCCCCGGAGGCGGCACGCGCACCCGCCGCGAGGTCGGCCAGCCCCGCGGCCAGCTCGTCGGTGCCCTGGGCGATCTCGCCGGCGGCAGCATCGAGGGTGCTCAGCCCCTCGTACAACTCCGCACTTCCCGAGCTGCTCCCGTCGAGCAGCTCGTCGGCGAACCCGGTGGCGGGATCCTGATCGGTGCCGGCGGGAGTCAGGAGCACCTCGACGCCGGGGACGGCAGCCCGCTCAGTACGCATGGTCAGCTCGAGGGTCTGGATGGGCGTGCTGATCGGCGGGAACAGCGAGACGTTCCACCGGGCCACCGTCCGCCCCTGCTCGTCGGTGGCCAGCATCGCGTCCGGGGCTTCGACGAGCTCGGCGTCCTCGGGAAGCGTCGCTGTCAGGCTTCCCTGGAACGGGACGAACACCGGTTCGACGGATGTCTGCTCCTGCCCGGAGGCGTCCGGGTAGGTCAGCTCGGTCTGCGCGGCGGTGGTGTTGGTCAGGGTGTAGGTCACAGTGATCTGCCCAGCGATCCCGGGGACGTCGGCCGCGGCCATCACGTCGCCGTCCACCGCGTACTCGGCGTGCAGCGCCACCGGCAGCGGCCTGTCGAACCGCGCCTCGGTGAGGGCCGTGGGGCGACTTCCGCCGACCATCAGCACCACGCCGTCGGGTGTGCTGCTGGGGCGGCCCAGCCGATCGAGGTAGCGGACGTTGGTGGCGCTGGCCGGATCGATCACCTCGCGCTCGGCGCCCTGCACAGTGACGCGGCTGACCAGGATGGCGCGCTCCGGCAGGCCGCTCGCGTCCAGCTCGGCCAGGACGACCTCGTCGTTGACCACCTCCGGGCGCGGCTCGTCCGACGCTGCTGCTGTGGCCCGGGCCTGCGCGCTGAGGATGGGGGCGGCCGCCGGCCCAGCCGAGGTCGCGGCCGGGCCGGCCGCCGCGACCACGATCAGTCCCGCGGCGCCGAGGGCCAGGGTGCGGTTCATGGTGACCCCGATCGCATCACAGCGACAGCGCCGTCTGCGCTGTCTGCCACCTCCGCCGCCTCCGCTGCGTCTGCCACCTCCGCCGCCTCTGCCGCCGGCTCGCCGTCGCCCCGCCCGGCGGCCTGTCCCGCACTGCGGCCCAGCATCCGGCCGAGGGCTCCGGCCACGCGGGTCACCGCAGCGGCCATCAGTGCGGTCAGGATCACGTCGGGCACTGCGGCTGCGCCCCCGAAACTCATGGCGCTCACCGCCACGATCGACCCGAGCAGCAGCGGGATCGCGCCGCGTCGCATCGGCGTGACCGCCGTCAGGAGCGCCGGGACCAGGAGCGCGACGGCGGCCTGCACGGCTGTGTTGCTGCGGGTGGCGGGGGTCAGCCCACCGACGAGGCTGAACGCCGCGGCACTCATGGCCGCCCCCGCCAGGAGCAGCAGCAGTCGAACCCCAAGCGTCCCGCCGCCACCCCTGGTCGCGCGGGGCAGGTAGGCAAGCGCCGCCCCGCCGGCCGAGGCCGCGGCGAGGGCGACCCCCGGGGCAACGGCGGGCTGTTCGATCATCGCGGTCCCGACGACCCAGGCGACCAGGACGCCGACGAAGAGCGCGACCGCGCCGGTCGCCGTCCGCTGGTCGGCGGGCTGTGGAACCCGGACCGTGCCAACGCTGTCGAGCTGGGCCGGGTCACCCTCCACATGCAACTGGGGCAGTGCTCGGTCCAACCACCCGGGAAGCCACCACGTCCACCTGGCGGCGAGAACCATCAGGCTCGGGACGAGGACGCAGCGCACGATCGTGGCGTCCACGAGCACGGCGGTGGCCAGGCCCACGCCGAACATCTTCACCACGGAGTTGTCCGGGATCACGAAGGACGTGAAGACGGCCACCATGATCAGAGCGGCCGCGGTGATCAGCTGCCCGGTGTCGGCCAGGCCCCGCCGGACCGCGGTGACGATGCTGCCGGTCCGCTGGTAGTGCTCGTTGAACGCGGTGAGCAGGAACACCTCGTAGTCCATTGACAGCCCGAACAGGATCGCGAACATCATCATCGGCACGTACGACTCGATGGGCACCGGCCCGTCCAGACCGATGAGCTGGGCCCCCCACCCCCACTGGAAGACCGCGACCACGACCCCGTAGGCCGCCGAGATCGACAGCAGGTTCATCGCGGCTGCCTTGGCGGGGATCACCAGGGACCGATAGGCGACCATCAGCAGCAGGAAGCTCAGGGTGGCCACGCCGAGGATGAACGGCAGCAACCTGTCGGCGATCCGCAGCGACAGGTCGGTGCGGGCGGCGGTCACCCCGCCCACGTAGGCCGTCATGTCCGCGTCCTCGGTGACGGCCGGCAGGATCTGGGTACGCATGCGGGTCACGAGCGCCTCGGTCGACTTGTCCGAGGGGCCGGTTGCGGGAACCGCGCGCCAGATGACGACCCCGCCGTCGGGGCTGACCACAGGGGCCGACACCTCGGTGAGCTCCCCGGTGGCTTCGAGCTCATCCGTGATGTCTGCCAGGCGCGGGTCCAGTGCACGCGGATCAGTCGCGGAGTCCGGGTCTGCGTCGGCCGGATCAGTGTCGACGGGCAGCTCGGCAGCCCGGTGCATCTGGGCGACGATCGCCAGCGGTCCGGAGTACCCCGGCCCGAAGGACTCGCGGATGATGTCGCCGGCCTGGTGCGCCGTGGTCTCGTCCGGCAGCG
>JAQBEX010000148.1:0-3742 GCA_032123675.1 Actinomycetes bacterium | reverse complement strand
TGTTGCGGTGGTCGAGCTCCAGGTACGCCCCCCACATCGGGTACTCCGCCGGGACCGGGTTGCCGGCCAGCCACCTGGCGTTGACGTGGTGGTAGAAGTCCTCGGCGACCGGGATGCTCTCGTCCCAGAGCGACGGGTCGAGCGGACGGTCGATCATCAATGCGGTGCCCCGTAGAGGTGTGTCGGCGCCGCCCGGGGCGGCTGCTCGTCGAAAGGGTACTGGATGGTCCGACCGACCGGCCGGTGGGCAGGCGTGGCAGCGTTGAGCCGGCAGGTGCCGGTGCTTCGGATCAGGCCTCCGTGGCAGCCTCGCCCTCGGGCGCCGCCAGGATTTCGGCCTCGACCTCGGGCGCCGCCGCCACGACCTCGGCCTCGACCTCGGGCGCGATCTCGTGGGATTCCGTGACGCCGCCGAGCTCGGTGAGCTTGGCGGCAACCAGGGCGGCCTCGTCCGTGCGGGCGAGGACGGCGACGGCTGCCTGGCCGTTCGTCAGGTTCGTGCCGATCCGGCCGCGGTCCTCGGCCGAGATGCCGAGGCCCTTGTGGCGGAGCGCCCCGACGACGCCGCCGGCGATAATGGTGGGCACGACGAGCCCGGGAACCAGCAGCACGAGCGACTGCGCCGGGTGCTCGCGCGGCCACCGCCTCGAGGGCGTCAGCACTCATGCATCACTCCACTGGCGGCTGCTCGTCGACATGGCTGCTCGCGATGTCCGGGTGACCTCCGTCCTCGACGCGCCGTCACTCGCGGCCCGTGCCTCGGCCGTGGTGAACGTGAACCGTCCCTGCGACGGCAGCGCGAGGGCCCAGTCCCGCAGCGCACTCATGCGCACAACTCTACGTCACGTGTCGAGTTCCGCAAACAGATCTGCGGGTGGGCGAGGCATCAGCCCCAGAAGATGCTCGTCGGGTCTGCCTCAATCTCCGCCAGCAGGGCGCCGACATCCGCGGTCGGTTCGATGCGTGTGTACCTGTGGAACGCCAAGTTCCGGTCACGCCAGTGCAGCGTCCATTCGGCCCGGGACGCCGTGAACCGCAAACGCGCGATCGGGAAGCGCGTCCAGTCCGGCCCCATGTCCGGCGACCATGGTGGGCGGCACTCGAGAATGGTCACGGATCCGCCGTTGACATCGAGCTCGAGGCGGACGAGGTGGGCGACGCGTGCGGGGACCCGTCCCTCGCAGTACCGCCGGATCTTCTCCAGGTCGAGGTATGGAATACGGGCCCGCCTGTCAGTCATGCCTGCAAGCGTACGCGGCGACCACGCGGTTGATTCCGCCGGCAGGTCCGAGCGGCGGGCCGGAGGGAGACGTGCGGCGGCCAAGCTCCGGGCTCAGGAGCGAGACGTTGACGTCGGTCGGTGCGAGATGGCCGTCTCGGCGTGGCAGCGTGCTGCCCTACTTGGAGCACGAACAGAACAGCTGGTCGGGGCGAGAGGACTCGGGCCGACACTTTCCAACTATCGGTGAGGATCGTCGACGGCACGGTGGGCGAGGGCCGCCTCCACCGCTCGGTCTGAGACTCCCGGATGCCCTGCCCGGATCATCCGCATCGACGTCACCCGCTCGCGGGAACTCGCTCCGCGAAGACGAGACTCAGCAGGGCCCACCCGGCCCCGAGCAGGATCAGCACGAGAGCGGCGTAGTACAGGGCCGCCTCGAGATTGGGGGCCACGCCCAGCACGATGATGATCGGGGTGAGAAGCACCGCGAGCAGGTAGGGCACCCCGACCGCGTATGTGGCCACCACAAGCCATCGCGGGCGCGATCCGACTCTGGTCGTCTCCGCCCAGCTCACCCGGTACTCGGGCGTCCGGGCGCTGGCGACGAAGATGATCAGCCAGCCGGCGAGGATGAGGGCGCTGCTCAGCGCCCAGACCCCGTGCTCGGTGAGCTCAAAGCGGCCCAGCGTCCCCGGGACGAGACCTCCCGCGACGGCGAGCATTCCCATCGACACCACCATGCGCATCGGGGCGACCTCCAGCGGCGCGGTGGGGCCGCTGGGCCGCACGGCGATCAGCGCCCCGAAGCCCACGGACACGCCAGCGATCCCGGCCAGCTCCATGAACAGATCGGCGTCCTGCATCTCCCGCACCTCCCGCGCATGGGACGCATCGACGGTGCAGAGGGAGTGTCAGCCGGTCTGATGTCGGGGACCTAGCGGCCCCGCGATGTTCCTATCTTGCGCATAGACACGCGCACGCAGTAACATCTACAACGCGAGCTGCCCATTTACACATTGGAGTTGAAGTCATGAACGGACGACCCCTGGGGATCACCATCATCGCCATCATCCTGGCCGTCAGCGGCGTGTTCCTGGTCCTCGTCGGGATGGAGGCGCTTGGCGTCACCAGCCTCGGGCTCGGCGCGGTCGCTGAGGCCGCCGGCATCAGCGGGGGGGCCCAGGTGATCGGTGGCGTGCTCTCGATCATCGTCGCCGGCGGCATTTTCACCCTCGCGGGTTGGGCATGGATCCTTGCCGTCGTCGTCCTGTTCATCCGGATCGCCGTCGACATCTTCGCGGTGGTGACCCACGGTGCGGGCTCGACGCTCGGGATCGGTGCGATCACGAACCTCGTGGTCTCCGCCGTGATCCTGTGGTACTTCCAGCGGCCCGGCATCAAGGCGGCCTTCGGTCGCTGACCGCGCCGCGAGGATCACGAGGTCACGCCTCGTGATCCGATATTGTGACGGGGATGGAAGGACCAACCACGTCTGACTCCTCCGCGGGGCGCGCCGACGGTGCTCCCCGCGGTGACTCGCCGGACCGCGGCCAGCGGATCCTCGTGATCCTGGGCGCCTTCGGCCACAAGGCGCACGAGGCACTGGTCGAGCAGTCCGGGAACCCGGACCTGGTGACCAATGCCCAGGTGCTGATCGTCTGCGAACTCGCACTGCGAGGTCCCCTCCGGCCCATGGACCTGCAGGTGTCCGCGACTCTCACCAGCGGCGGAACCACCAAGCTTCTCGATCGCCTCGAGGAGCTCGGCGTCATCGAACGCGCCTACGGACAGGTCGATGGCGATCGGCGCGGCATCCTCGTCTCGCTGACACCCGAAGGACGTGAGGCGGCCGCACGCATGTCGGCTGCGCTCGAGGGCAGCATCGACGCAGTCCGGGCTCTCAACAAGGAGCTAACCGGGCTGCTGGAGGAGTAGCCGGAGCGTTCAGCAAGCGTGTCTGGCATCCCAGGCAAAGACACGATGCGGCGAAGGCAGCGACTTGCCGCAGCAGACAGAGAGCGGGTGTCCGAGTGAAACGGTCCGTGTTGGGCGCGCGACGCGACCACGCCGAGCGCTACCTGTTCGTGACCGTTGCAGCGTTCGCGATCACCGTTGCCGTGACCCGCTGGTACCTGGATCTCACCGGCTACCCCAAGATTGGCGGTGGCGGACTGCACGTCGCCCACATGCTCTGGGGTGGGCTGCTGCTCATCGTCGCGGCCATCCTGCCGCTCCTCTTCGTCGGCCGTCGGGTGCTGCTGCTGTCCGCGCTTGCTGCCGGTGCCGGCGTGGGGCTGTTCATCGACGAGGTGGGCAAGTTCATCACCGAGACCAACGACTACTTCTTCGCTCCGGCGGCGCCGCTCATCTACGGGGCCTTGCTGCTCCTGGTTGCACTCTGGCTTGTCGTCCGGCGAAGCGCGGCCGACTCCGAGCACGACGCCATGCAGGCCGCGGTCGATGCCACGCGCGACGGGCTCGACGGTCGTCTCAACGCCCTGGATCGCGACCGTGCGGTCG
>JAQBEX010000147.1:0-2926 GCA_032123675.1 Actinomycetes bacterium | reverse complement strand
GCGCGACCACCGCCACCGCCGACACCTACGCCCCGGCCTACGCAAACCCTCCACTTCCTCCGCAAACCCTCCGCGTGGGGTCAGAATCTCCCCGCCGTTGCGGAGATTCTGGCCCGTTGCGGAGGGTTTGCGTCCAGTGGCGGGCGCGTCGCGTGGTGAGGGCGGGCGCGTCCAGTGGCGTGGCGGGCAGGGCGGGCACCGAGGCCCACACCGCGAAGACCAGCCACCGCCAGCGCGACCACCACCGCCGCCGGCACCTACGCCCCGGCCTACGCAAACCCTCCGCTTCCGCCGCAAACCCTCCGCGTGGGGTCAGAATCTCCCCGCCGTTGCGGAGATTCTGGCCCGTTGCGGAGGGTTTGCGTCCAGTGGCGGGCCCGGCCCCCGGCCCCCAGCCGCCGGCCCCCGGCCCCCGGCGCGCTGCCGGGCGGGCTGCCGTGCGGGCGGGTGGTCGGGTCAGGCTGGGGGGATCTCGCTGGGGGGGTCGCTCGACCTCGTGGTCGTGCTGATGACCAGGGCGATCCCGGTAAACATCAGCACGACCGCCGGGATTATGGCCGCCGGTGGGATCTGGTCCAGCCACGCCGCCGCGATCAAGGTCGACCCGGGCATCTCGAGCAGGATCGCCAGCGACACGATCGTGGCTGACGTGGTCGCCAGCACGCGGTTCACCACGGAGTGGCCCAACAGCTGGGCGCCGAGCGTGATCAGCAGGATCAGCACCCAGTCGCGGGCCGAGAACCCCATGAGCGGCACGCCCCCCACGACGATCAGCGCCAGCAGGCTGAGCCCGGCCACTGCGTAGCAGACCGTGGTGTACACCGGATTCGACGTGGTCGCCCGCACCTTCTCGCCCACGGTCACGTACAGCGCGGCCAGGACGGCGCCGGCCAGGGCCAAGCCGTCCCCGATCAGCGCCCGCGGAGTCACGGCGAAGTCGACGCCGGTCAGCACGAGCACGCCGAGCAGGGCCACGCCGATCCCGATCCAGGCGTTGCGGCTGATCGTCACTCCCCGCCGGCGGGCGATCAGGGCGGCCCACACGGGCTGCGTGGCCACCAGCGCGGTCGAGGATGCCACCGTCGTGAACCGCAGGCTCGGCACCCAGGTCGCGAAGTGCGCCCCGAGGAACACCCCGGCCAGCGCCATCAGCCGCCACTGGTCTCGGGTCAGGGCGCGGACCTCGGCCCGATGCCGCAGCGCGACCACCGCTGAGGTCGCGCCCGACGCCAGCACCGTCCGCCAGAACGCGATCGCCAACGCCGGCGCCGTGCACGCGGCGATCAGTGGACCCGACGTCGAGATGGCCATCACGGCCACCGCCAGCAGCCACAGGTCCGTCACGGGGGGCCGCGCCAGACTGGTGGGGGCGGCGGTCACGGGCGTGACCCTACGCGGTGCGACGCACCCCCGAGGCGGATGGCCGACTCGATGCGCACCGCAGCTGCCCACCCCGACCACTCTGGAGGTCGACTCCACTCAACTGGGCGGGTTGTTGCCCCAAGAGGGTCCGAAACCCACCAGATTCGCGCAGGGCACCACCCGGGGGCCCATTCGCGCAGGGCACCACCCGGGGCCCGGTCGCGCAGGGCACCACCCGGGGCCCGGTCGCGGACGGCACCGCCCGGGGCCCGCAGCCGAGGGGAACTGTGGGGTCAGCCGGCCCATGCCTCCAGGGCGGCTCGGGCCACCACGTCGCCGCTCTCCTGGACGAAGTGCCCCTGCTGCAACATCAGCGGCTCCGGGCACCCGCGGATCATCGCGCGCATCGCCGCCATCACCGGGGCACCCAGGACCGGATCGAGTTCGCCGACGGCCATGAACGTCGGACCGCTCCACTGGGTGCTCCACCACGCTGCCGCCGCGCGCGACACCTCGACGCCCGCGTCGTCCGGGCTCGTCGGCACCAGCTGCGGGAACACCCGCGCGCCCGCCTTGAACTCGGGGCCGGGGAAGGGCGCGGCGTACGCGGCCGCCTCAGCGTCCGAGAGACCCGCGACGGCGCGCCTCATCAGCGTTGCCACATCGAGATCCGGATGGGAGGCGACGAAGTCTCGCCAGGCCTCGAAGCCGGGCCCCGGTGACGAGCCGACACCCAGGCCGGTGTTCATGATCAGGAGTCGGGCCACCAGGTCCGGGCGATCAACGGGAAGCGTGAGTCCGAGCAGCCCGCCCCAGTCCTGCACGACAAGCGTGACCTGGCGCAGACCCAGCGCGTCGACCAGGTCCAGCAGGCTCGTGCGATGGAACTCGAAGGTGTAGTCCTCGTCATGCACCGGCTTGTCGCTGCGCCCGAAGCCGAAGAGATCCGGCGCGACGACCCGGTGGCCGGCCTCGAGGAAGACCGGGATCATCTTCCGGTACAGGAAGCTCCAGGTCGGTTCGCCGTGCAGGCAGAGGACGACGGGCGCGTCTGTGGGTCCCTCATCCACGTACGCCATGCGCAGCCCCGGCGATCCGGGCAGGTCGTCGACGTAGTGCGGGGAGTAGCCGAAGTCGGGCAGGTCGGCGAAGTGCTCGTCTGGTGTGCGCAGGGCCTCGATCGACATGAGCGGAGTCTGGCACCCAAGGCGCGTCACGTCGCGCCGCTCCGCCTCGGCACCGCTCCACATCGGCACGCTCCGCCTCGGCGCCGCTCCACCTCGGCACCGCTCCACCCCAGCACCCGACCCGTGCAGGTTGTCGACCGTAGAAGGTCCGCAACCCACACGGATCACCGATCGGGCGGCCCGGCGCGGGCGGACCGGGGGGACGTGGCCGACCCGGGGGCACGTGACCGACCCGGGGACACGGAGGCTGGGCCGACAGCACCCGCGGACGGACCCCCGCACCCGACCACGCCGCACACGGCCCCCTCCGGCACCAGACCAGTGCAGGTTGTCGACCGTAGAAGGACCGCAACCCACACGGATCACCGATCGGGCTG
>JAQBEX010000146.1:0-18302 GCA_032123675.1 Actinomycetes bacterium | reverse complement strand
CCGGAGTAGAGCTTGGCGACCAGCGACGGGTCGGCGGCGATCCGATCCCAGTCCATGTCACGCAGCTCGGGGTGGTCGCGGCGCAGTGATTCGAGGATGACCGCGACCTGCCAGTCGTTGATGACCGGCTGCTCGGAGAAGTACGGCAGCAGGTGCCGCAGACGGTCGTCTGGTTTGCCGTACATCTGCAGGTAGCCCTGCTGCTGCGCCCACGGGATGAGGACTTCGATGGTGGCGGGCTTGATGCGGTAGCGACCGACAGAGAAGTTCATCCGGTAGGTGAACCAGGGGACCAGGAACGTCAGGACGTCCTGCGCGTACTCGGCGGCCCGCCGATACCCGGGCTCCTGGGCGTAGGCGAATGTCTCGGCGTGCTTGACCGCCACGACCACCGACCGCGGTACCGGGGGCGGGTCGATGGCGAAGTCCGCGGCCGCCAGCACGTGGTAGCGATGGTAGAAGATCGCCACTACGGCCGCCAACATTGTGAAGATCCCCAGGATCTCACCCAGAGTCAACTCGATGAGGGCGGACACGGCCCCCAAGTCTGCCATGCCCGCACAGCAGGAATCTCTGCAACGGATGGACGGCACGGCCATGGCCAGACTGCCACGGGTGGCCACCGGCCACTCAGGTCGTCCGTCGCCGTGGGCGGCGACTTCCATGGCTCCCGACCGGACCCCTACGGGTCAGCGCGCCCTCCACATCGCGGCTTGCCGCGGAGTGCCGGCCGGCATGTCGATCCAACCCGTACGTTCGAAGCCGAACCCCTCGTAGTAGGGCACCAGGTCCTCGAGGCACTCCAGGTACGTGGGCATCGCTTGTTGGTCGCTGCGGCTGAGCCCAGAGGACAGCAGCGCACGTCCGATGCCGCGGCCCTGCCAGTCCGGGTCGACGCCAAGTCCCACCAGATACCAGTGCGGTGTCTTCGGCCGGGCAGTCTCGAGCGCACGCTCGAGCGCTGTGCCACGCCTGCCGAAATCGCGCAGTTCGCGTAGCCCGACCGCCCGGATCGTGCCCGCGGCCGCGCCGAGCTGGCTCCGGAGCGTGTGCTTGCCTCCCCCCGGCGGCGACCAGATCGCCCAACCCGCCACGGCGTCACCCTCGACCGCGAGCTCTCCTCCCTCCTCGGGTGGATGGACGTACGTCAAGGTTGTGGCGAAGAACGCCGGCAGCCACTGAGCCCGGTGCGCGGCGTCGGGAACCAGCCACACGAACGGCTGCTTGTCCAGGAACGCCCGCGAGAGAACGGCTGCCCCTTTCGGGACATCCGCGAGCGTGGGGGGGCGGATCCTCGGCGCAGCTGTCGGCGGCTGCCGCTCAATGGTCGGGTCGTCCATGGCTCCATTCTGTTCCCGAGTCGCCGGCCTGCGCTCGGTCCAGCCAGAGCCAGGGCCAAGCCAGCCAAGGACACGATCTCGGCCGTCAGAACCCGCTCACGGTACGAGAACTCCGGCCCCCGACCAGGTCGCTGCCGGCGCGAGGCGGCTGAGGGCTCAGCCGGCGCGGACCCGCACTGCACTGGTGGCGGCAGCCCGGCGCTGGCGACGCCGGCGCAGCGTGCCGGGCAGCGTGAGCACAACTGCGACGAGGACACCGATGATGGCCCCCAGCCCGTTGGCCACCAGGTCCCGCTCGTCGGGTACCCGGCCAGGGATGCTGCGCTGAGCGACCTCGATGAAGGTGGTCATCGCGAACGACGCCGTGAGCGCGACCCACCACAGTCGCGTGCCGAACAGCAGCAGCAGGAACATCCCGACCGGCACGAACAGGGCGATGTTGGCCAGGAACTCCAGCTGGTTGTCGTCGATGGCTACCAGGTAGCCACGTCGGTGCAGGGCGTCGAGGACCCGGTAGATGATCGAGATGCGCCCGGCAGCATCCACCTGGGGGGTCAGCGTCAGCCAGCCGACGAACGCGAGGTAGCCGCCGGTCAGCAGACTCAGCACGGGGTGGCGATGCAGCACGGGTCCAGTCTGCCCAGTACAGGCTCCCGTCAACCTTCGAATCGGCGGCGAGTCCACCCACCCGAAACGGACATGGTCCCGAGCCCCGGATCCCAGGCCCAGCCCCTGACGCGGAGCGTGGGACGTGGTGCTGGCAGTCTGGGCCCATGGTCGGTGATCCTCGGATCCGGGCGAAGGTCGCACTCACTGGTGGTGTGCTGGTGGTGTGCGCACCGATCCTGACCGCCCGACTGTCCGAAACCCGGGTGACCTCAGCGCAGGTCGTCCGGGGCGAGTTGGCCGGGTCCGGATCTGCCCTGCTGCAGGTGACCGGCGGGGATCCGCTCGTGCTGGCCACCCATCGGCGCCTCGCCGTGCTGGACAACGTGTACGTCGTGGCCTACACCGTGCCGCTGCTGCTGGGGGCCAGCCTGCTGTCCCCTCCGTGGCGGGCGTTGGGACTCGGCCTGACCGGCGTGGCCGCAGTCGCTGATCTGACCGAGAACGCCGCACTGGTCCGCGCCCTGGGCGTCCTGGCGAGCAACCAGACGGAACCGCAGGCTGCCGACCGGCCGGCCCGTCGGGCCCGACGAGCGGCCCTGGTCAAGTTTGCTGCCCTGATCCCCGCAGTCGGACTAGCCGTAGCGGGGACCGCGACCTGAGCAGGCCACCGAAGGGCCCCGGCGCGCGTGGCTCAGGGGAGCCGCACCGTCTCGGTGCTCTGCCGGGGCCGGGCGATCGGGGGAGTGTCAGTCGCAGAGGCCGGCGGGAGGGCGGGGCCTCTGGCGTCCATGATCCGCGGGGCGACTGGTTCGTTGCGCTTCCAGGCCGTCACCCGGCGCATCGCCGGCTCAGCACGAACCAGGGGCACCAGGGAGTCCAGCGGAGGGGCAGAAGGTGGGTTGGCGAGCAGGTCCGACGCCGTCCGGAAACCGTGTGCCCGCAGCGCGGCCGCCCATCCGGTCCGGGCTGAGGGCTCGGCAGCGGCATCCGTACCCCCGTCGTTGCCATCGGCCACGTAGACCTGAAGCACGGCCTGGTCCAGCCAGTCGACCAGCCGTGCCGTCGGGATCCTCGTCTGGATCATCAGGTCCATGAGGTCCGCGTACACCAGCCCGGCAAGGGTCGTGACTCCCTCCTGCTCAAGGCGCGCGCGGTCGTAGAGGTCGATTCCCTGCAGCATGGTCAGGGGCTGCGGATCGACGATCCGCGATCCGCCGCGGAGCTTGAACACCCGTCGCGTCGACTCGGACAGGAACTGCAGCACGGTGTTCGGTATCAGGCCGGCGAAGAACGCCAGCGCAAGCAGCCACGGGGAGTACGTCGCGCCCTCGCCGGCCTGGGTGCTTCCGTCGGGCAGGGTGATCGCCTGGGACAGGGCTCCGAGGACGGCCGCGAGGGTGACCACCACCAGCATGCGCGCCGCCATCTGGCTGTAGGCCTTCGGCAGCAGGTCACCGCGCAGGTAGCTGCGCATCGCGGTGAGGACCGCAAACAGGTAGGCGCCCAGGAAGGCGAACGGCAGGATGGCGGAGGTGGGGGTGAACAGCGCAAGAAGGGGACCATCGGTCTGCTCTGCTCTGGCTTCCTGGCCTGTCCCCACATCGACGAACGCGACCACGAGCGCCAACGACAGCACCAGCGTCGCGACCACCACCGGTGAGCGTCGGCGTCCGGATCGGACCCGCTCATCGCTGGGGAGCACGCTGCCGGCGTCGCCGAAGGCGTCCTTCATCCGCGCCCCGTACTTGGCCTCGATCTCGCCGACGGTGCTCAGCCGATCATCAAGGCGGAATGCGTCGGCCAGGAACCGCGTTCGCAGGGCGGCGGCCCGCTGACGGTCGAAGGCGTAGTAGAGGAAGGCTGGGAAGGTGATGGCCAGGCCGAGGAAGAGCGTCTGCAGGCCGATCCGGAAGAGCGACTGCTCGTCGGCGCCCCCAACGCCGCCGTTGGCAGCCAATGCGGCAGCCAGTGCGGCTCCGAAGCCGATCACGAACACCATGAGCTGAGAGACCTTCTCGCTGAACCACCGCGACGCGCTGCGGATAGTCGGCGGACGACCCTCGATCATGCTGGACAGCGTCCACCAGACCCACAGCAGCAGTCCAAGAAGGGCGCACGTCGCGACCCCAAGGAGGCCGATTGTGGTCCGGCCGTTCAGGGCAGCGATGACCAGCACCGTGACGGCCACCACCGCGAGGATCCCGTAGAGCGGCGCCGGCTTCGGCGACACGAGTGTCTCCTGGCGCTCGAGCCGCACCAGGTCGGAGTCCACCAACACGGCCCGATCGAACGACTGGAGCTGCTCCTCGTTCACAGGCAGTCGACGCAGCGGGGCCAGGACGATCGATCGGCCGTCACCGAGCACCTCGATGCGCCCCCCCGTGAGGTTCACAACATGGGCAGCAGGCGATCCCGCGATCGGGACCGCGGCATTCGCATCATCGACATCGTCGGCCATGGCCGCCTCCTGTCAGGAGGCCGGAAGGCTCCGGCGTCACTCAGCGTGGCACCTCAGTGACCCCAAGGTCAAGGGTGAGCTCGTCCTAACCAGCCGGCAGTTCGGCGAGGCGGCCTACCAGCCTCGCCACGACCTCTTCCCACGAGGTCGTGCGGACGACCTTCGTCCCTTGACCCCCGGCCTTGCCGGTGCTGCACTTGAGATGAACCTCATTGAGGACCGCGACATGGCGTCGACGACGAGATGCGGACCCGTCGGGTTCCCTGCCCACGGGAATTGGGGCAAGCGCCGCTCCGATCGGCGTCGTTGGCACTGGGTGCTTGCTCGCGCGGCTGTCCTGCTCGCGCTTGTGCTGACACCCATGACGGTGGCCGCGCCCACGCCGGCCTGGACGATGACCCCGAGTTCCCTGGACCTGAGTGTCGGCGAACCTGCCCCGCCAGACGTGACAGGCATGCGACTGGACCTGGCCGTCGAAGAGCTCCAGGCCAGCCAGTGGGAACCAAGCTTGGCCTACGGCTACGACGGGTACCAGACGATCCCTGACGGGGTGCCCTCCGCATCGCGCGCAGTGGTCGTGGAACAGCGTGCGGAGTGCCGGGAGGACCCGAGGTACGTCGAGGACATCTGCACCTTCGTCCTGAGCGTGGAGGCCATCGTCCCTGACCTGCGAGGGCTCACCAGCGCAGCTGCGGGCGAGGAGCTCGAGCGCTCCGGCCTCGGCCTCGACGTCGCCGACTCTCTGCCGTCGGACGATCGGGTGGTCACAGACCAGGCGCCGGCGCCTGGAGAGACCCTGGCATTCGGCGAGCCGGTGGCCGTGCGCCTGGCCGCGGTCGAACTGCCCGGCCTGCCTGACCTGGTCGGCGTGACATTGCGGCAGGCCACAACGCGGCTCGCGGACCTTGCCCGGCAACGCCAGGAGGTCGACCCCAACTACAGCCAACAGGTCACCATCGATCCCGACGTGCGTCCAGTTGACGACGAGCGCGCATTCGTGTCCGAGCAGCCTGAGGATTGCGCCCAGCCCAGCCGGGTATGCACGATCACGCTCCTGGCGGCAGCTCAGGTCCCTTCCGTGGTGGGGCAGTCGGTGGCCGAAGCGGAACGCACCCTGGCAGAGGCCGGGCTCCTGCTCGATCCTGACTCAGCCAGCGACGACCGACGTCTCAAGGTGGACACGCAGTCAGAAGAGCCCGGCACGTTCGTGCCCTTCGACACGACGGTGTCGGTCGGCCTCGAGCCGGTCGTTCAGCAGGACTGGCCCCCCCTGCCCGCCATACAAGGGATGCGCCTGGACAGGGCCCTGGGTCAGCTGGCGCTGACGGAGGAGCGGCGCGCGGAGATGGTCGAGGGCTACATCCAGAACGTCCTGGTCCGCCCCCAGGCCGACGTGTCGGAGGACCGGGCGCAGGTCGTCGAGCAGCCCAGCGACTGCGCGCGCTTCGCTCCCGAGTGCGTGATCGTCCTGAGCGTCCGCGCCCTTGTGCCCAACCTGTCCGGGATGACGCTGCCCAAGGCCCGTGCCGAGCTCGAGGCAGCCGGCCTCGCCTTGGTCACCGAGCCCATCGGGGACGCCCAGGAGCCACTGGTGAACGGCCAAACACCGACCGCCGGGTCGACGGCGGACTTCGGGTCGGCGGTGACCGTCCGACTCACCAGCGCTGCAGGGGAGTCATCGCGGACCCAGGACGGAGCCAACGTCTGGTGGATCGTCGGCGGGGCGCTCGTAGCAGTGGCGGCCGCAAGCGCCACCCGCGTGGCGACGCGTCGCCACGGCCGACGCTGGGTCCGCGAGCACGTGCGGGCCGAGGCTGAGCTGGGAACCTCGACCCAGCAGACCTTCCCGGATCCGACGTCTGGCCCCTCGCACGCCGTGCGGATCAGCGCTGAACCGGGAGTAGTCCAGGAGTGGGTGGAGGAGGTCGATCGAGGATGACGACAACTCTGGGCCGGACGAGCGTGCGCTACCTGTTGCTCGGATCCGCCACGGCCGACGCAGGGGACCTGCTCGCCAGGTCGGTTGAGGAGCGGGGCGTCGGGGCGACCGTGGGCGCGGCCATCGACGGCCTCACATCAGCAGGGCGGCACGCCGTCTGCGACGAGGTGGGGCACGTAGCGAACTCGCTGCTCGACCTCGACATGACCGACGTCCTGTTCGCCGCATGGCGCAAGCAGGGCGACCTGGTGGCTGCCGGCCGTCGGACAGCGGCAGATCCGGCCAGCGAGGAGCTCGTCCGGCTGGTGACCCACAGGGTCACGTCGAGGCACAGGCCGCAAGTCAACGTCTACGTCGACGACATCGAGATCACGGAGGTCGAGATGGAGTTGTCGCTGTCACTGGTCGTGCCGGGGATGCTCGCAGTCGTTTCCGGCGGTCGCCTCGTGGCGATCCGAGCGGGGACCTGCGATGTGACCGGGTCGCTGGCCTGTGAGCAGGTCACGCTGCTCACGCGGGGAACCTCGTTCGACCTGCAGGGCGATATCAGGCTCGGTGCCGGAATCGATCTGGTCAACGACGCTGTCCAGTGACGGCGCGAGGCGACGGTGGCGGACCACTGATCCCCGCTACACCGAGTCGATCTGCCACCGCTGGGTGTCGTTGCCCTGCGCCGGCCGGGTGACCACCCGGAAGTCCTGCCCGGCGTGGTCGTGGGCATCGACATACCGCCCGCTGGACAGCTGCTGGAGGGTGTACTCCCCGCCGCCCCGGTACAGCGCGACCCACAGCTGGGTGTCGTTGAGCTGCGCCGCACGCGTGACCACGCGGAAGTCCTCGCCGGCGTGCTCATGGGCGTCCCAGAAGCGACCGCTCGAGGCCTGCTGGACGGAGTAGACCCGGCCGATCCGGGTGAGGCTCCACCGTTGCGTGTCGTTCTCCTGACGGGTCCGGGTCACCAGCCGGAAGTCCTGCCCGGCGTGTTCGTGCGCATCGACATACCGCCCGTTGCTGACCTGGCGGAGGCGGTAGGTTCCCTGGACGTCCGGCACGACGAACCACCGCTGGGTGTCGTTCACCTGGGCGTCCCTGGTGACCAGCCGGAAGTCCTGTCCAACGTGTTCGTGCGCGTCGACGTACCTGCCGTTGGACAACTGCTGGATGGTGTAGGCCCCAAGCTGGTCCGGCACAGGGAGGAAGACCCAGCGTTGGGAGTCATTGAATTGGGCGTCCCTGGTGACCAGCCGGAAGTCCTGACCTGAGTGGTCGTGGGCGTCGACGTACCTGCCGTTGCTGGCCTGCTGCATGGTGAATACCGCACCCACCGGCGCCAGCATCCACCGCTGGGTGTCGTTGCCCTGCGCCGGCCGGGTGACCACCCGGAAGTCCTCTCCGGCGTGCTCATGGGCGTCGACGTACCGACCGCTGGACACCTGGCGGATGGTGAACCGGCCTTGAAGGGCAGCCGGAGTGTTCGCCAGGAGCAGGGCCCGCGCGACCGGGGATTCCTCGAGGATCCGGGAGATCCGGAAACCGGAGTTCGAGCCCGTGCCCCCGGTGCTGCAGCCACCGTTGGTGTGCACCCCGACGATCTCCCCGCTGGGCGAGTGCCAGATGGCCGAGCCGGAGTTCCCGCCCAGCGTGTCGATGTCGTTGTACCTGATCCTGTCGCCGTCGAGCCGGGTGAGCGGGCCGGCTTCGATCCGCTTGGGCACTCCGGCCGGGTGACCGATGATCGCCAGCATCTGTCCCTCAGCCGGGTCGGCCTCGGCGATCCGACCCACACCGAACTGGCGTCCGGGCGCTCCGGCCAGCCGCACGATCGCGACGTCAAGGCCGCCGAGCCGGTACTCCAACAATGCCTCGACCTCGAACCGCACCTCGTCGCGCAGGTCGCCGTCGGGATCGACCTGGTAGTTGAAGTTCACATGCATGTTCTGGGCGATCTCCGCCACCGGGATGATGTCGTTGGTGCCGTTGGTCCTTGGCCGCTGCCATGTTCCGCCGGTCTGGTCGAAGCAGTGGCCCGCGGACAGGAAGAGGTTGTCGCTGACCAGGGTGCCTGTGCACCAGCGGACCCCGCTGACGTTCCCGGGGTTGTCGTAGCGGTCGGCGAGGTCGTCGTGCCACTGGAGCTGGCCGACCGACGCCTGGCGAGCGTCGACGAAGCCGCGTGTGACGCCCAGCGTTCCGTCGTACTGCTCAACTGGTTGTGAGTCGTCGGTGTCTCCGCACTGCGCCTCCAACAGGTCGGCGTACGCCCCGGCTTCCGGTCTCGCGGACTCGGCTGGGACCGCGAACGCTCGAGCGAAGTCCTCCGGCGGGGGTGGGAACAGACCGTGGTCCTCAGCGCGCTCCGTCATGGCGTACTCCTCTCGATGGTGTTATGTATGGTAAGCCTCGCCTTACTTCGCTCCCTGTCAATGCCCAGCTGGCCTCATGCCGGCGCGACGGCAGGCGAGGGCCAGGTCCGCCCAAGGGGTGTCGGTGAGGCCGGTTGAGCGCGTACCTTGGTTAGGGCCGGGGGAGTTGGGAGGCCCGGATGACGATGGTGCGAAGCCGCTTCGACGTCGACGTCATTCGAGAGGCTCGCCGCGACGTCACCACGTCGCGAGCGCTCGGCCAGTCGGGGCCGAGATGGCAGGCGCTGTGCCCAGACGTGGCCGAAGGCCATGCGGGCGACGGCGGCGATCTGCCCCCAAGCGCGAGGGGCGTGCACACGCCAGACCACGAATGGAAGGAATGAGAACGATGACGCCGTTGATCAGCCAGTTCGCGACGCTGGAGTCCGGACGCGAGGTGGGGACCGGGTGGCTGCCCGAGCCGCCCGACATGCGCGACTACACGCCTGAGACACCCAACGTGGCGATGTCTCTCGAGAAGATCGGCTTGAACCCGATGGCCAAGGCAGCGCCGGCCAAGATGCCGAAGAAGATTGACCTGCGCCAGTGGTGCTCACCTGTCGAGGACCAGGGCTCCCTGGGCTCCTGCACGGCGCACGCTGCCGTTGGGATCGTCGAGTACTTCCAGCGCCGCGCCCACGACAAGCACGTCGAGGGGTCTCGGCTCTTCGTGTACAAGACGACCCGCACCCTGATGGGGGTGACTGGCGACACCGGGGCGTGGCTGCGCAACGCCATGGGCGCGCTTGTGCTGTGCGGAGTCCCGCCGGAGAAGTACTGGCCCTACACCACCGCCACCGAACCGAGCCCGGAGGACGAGCGCACGTTCGACACAGAGCCCCCGGCGTTCGTCTACGCGGTCGCCGACAACTTCGAGGGACTGTCCTTCTTCTCACACGACCCGCAGGGCAAGGAGATCCCGGGTTCGGAGGTCCTGGCCAGCGTGAAGACCCAGTTGGCAGCCGGGGTGCCGGCGATGTTCGGCTTCTACGGCTTCGACTCCTTCGGCAAGTCATCGGTGCCCGGCGGCATCCCCTTCCCATGCCCGGGCGAGCAGGCCAAGTGGGGTCACGCGATCGTCGCGGTCGGCTACGACAATGCGATGGTCGTTGACAACACTGCATGCTCTGGATCCGAGACGAAGGGTGCGCTGCTCATCCGCAACTCCTGGGGTACCGGCTGGGGCGAGGAAGGCTACGGCTGGCTGCCCTACAAGTACGTCACGCACCGCTTGGCGCAGGACTTCTGGTCCCTGTTCGGCATGAATTGGGCCGAGACGGGCCAGTTCGGCTTCTAGCCCTGTCGCTGGCCCGTCGGTTCGCTCCGACCAGAGCGCTGCGCGGAGCGGACTGAGTACGGTCTGGGTGCGTGCGGATCGCTGAACCCAGGGTTGCGGTGCCTCAGGGGTAGGGTTTGCCGATCGGCAGGAGCGTCTGGCCAGCAGAGGTCGGCGATCGCGGACCAGGGAGGGAACATCCATGAGGATCCCGGTGGGCCCAGAGCCTGCGCCCCTGCAGACGGTGGCCGACGTCATCTCTCGGATGGAGGGGTTGTCGGCGGGGATGCCGGTCGGCGACGGTGTGCGTGCCTTCAACGAGATGTACCTGGTCACCACTCGGCAGGTGGACGCGGCGATCGCCGGGGCACGGTTCGCCGACGCTGAGTTCATGACGGGCCTGGACGTGAACTTCGCCAACCTGTACCTGATCGCCCTGGCCCAGCATGATGCCGGGTCCGACACGTCCTCGCGCAGTTGGCGTGCGCTGTTCGACGCCCGGGCACGTCCCGGGATCAGCCAGGTGCAGTTCGCGATCGTGGGCATGAACGCCCATATCAACTACGACCTGCCCCGGGCGCTCGTCCTGACCGCCCGGGAGTTCGGCGGGGAGTTGGACGAGGCTCGCCGGACGGACTATCTGGCGGTCAACCGGGTCCTGGCCCAGACCCAGCCGATGGTCAAGCGCGAGTTGCTCACCGGACCGTTCGCCCTACTCGACGAGGGACTCGGCGAACGGGATGACCGGGTCGCCATGTGGGGGATCGAGCAGGCCCGGGAGTTCGCGTGGGCCACAGCGCAGACGCTCTGGGCGGTGCGCGGCACCCGGGTTGAATCGGCCTTCACCGACAGGCTGGACCGGATGGTCGAACTGACATCGCGGCTGCTGCTTCGCGACGGCGGTTAGCACGGTCGCGACTCACCCGGCCGGGCCGCTGGACTGCCAACCCGAGGCGCTGGCGCCCTGACCTGGGTTGATGCCACACTTGTGCTGCGCAGAGAGGTCCGTGGGATGCCGAACACAGCCCCGCCGCACGACGTAACCACCGACATGGACGCGCTCTCGGCCGCTCTGGACGAACAGGTGCCGGCTGCAGTCGACTCGAACCTGTTGATCGCCACATGGAACATCCGCGCCTTCGGCGGCTTGACCCAGAGTTGGATGTCGGGTCCCACGGATTCCCCGAAGCGCGATTGGCATGCGATCGCCTGCATCGCCGAGGTCGTTGCCCGCTTCGATGTTGTCGCAGTGCAGGAGACCCGGCGCACAACGGCCGCCCTGCGGGCAGTGCTCGCTCGTCTGGGGCCCACCTGGCAGGTGGTCTGCTCGGATGTCACCGAGGGCCCGGGCGGCAACGGGGAACGGCTGGCCTACCTGTACAACGCGCAGCGGGTCGCACCGTCCGGCCTCGTCGGGGAGATCGTGCTCCCCGCGCGGACGACCGGCCCGGTGAGCCAGTTCGCGCGCACCCCATACGTGGCCAGTTTCACCCGAGATGACGTCGAGTTCACGTTGGCCACGGTGCACCTCATCTGGGGGGACAAGACCACCGACCGACTTACCGAGGTCACCGCATTCGCAGAGTGGATGCGCTCCTGGGCCGACCGAAGCGACGACTTCAACACCAACCTGCTGGTCCTGGGTGATTTCAACCTGGATCGGATCGGCGACCCCCTCTTCGAAGCCTTCCTGGCCACCGGCCTCTGGCCACCGGCCGAACTCAACCATGTCGCTCGGACCATCTTCCAGGCCACCAGCAAGCCCCACCTGTATGACCAGATCGCCTGGTTCTCGACCCCTGAGGGAACCGACCTGCTCGACTCGCTGACGTACACGGGCCGTGCCGGTGGGTTCGACTTCCTGCCCCACGTGTACCCGGGCCGAACGCGCACGGAGGTGTCCTGGCGGATCTCCGACCACTATCCGCTCTGGGTCGAGTTCGCCCTCTGAGACGCCAACGCTCGAGCTGCCCCCGCCCCAGGCCCCATGCCCATGCCGAGGCCCATGCCGAGGCGCATGCCGAGGCGCATCTGGCCGACGTCGGCGGGTTGCGTAGCCTCAGCACCTGAGCACGTGGATTCTTGCCGACCTGGATGGGGTGTCCACCATGACCGAGCCACTGGATTCCGCGCACTCGCCGGCGCCGAATCGTGCGGATCCCGTCGGCCCGGTGGAGTTGACCGACCCGCTGCGCCTGCCCTGCGGGCTGATGCTGGCCAACCGGATCGCCAAGGCGGCGATGACCGAATGCCTGGCCGATCCGCGGACCAACGAGGCCAACGCCCGACATGAGCGGCTGTACCGGCGCTGGGCGCAGGGCGGGGTCGGGCTGATGATGACCGGCAACGTGATGGTCGACCGGCGCTACCTGGAACGCAGCACGAACGTGGTGCTCGATGCGGGCACGGACCGTGCGGCGCTGGAACGCTGGGCTCAGGCGGCGCAGTCCACCGGGGTGCCGACACTGGTACAGGTGAACCACCCGGGTCGTCAGTGCAGCGTGTTCGTGTCCCGCTCGCCAGTGGCGCCCTCGGCGGTGAAGGTGCGGATGCTTGGCGCGTTCGTGACGCCGCGCGCGCTGTCCGATGACGAGGTGGATGCGCTGGCGACCCGGTACGCGCGGGTCGCCTCGGATGTGGTGCGGGCGGGATTCGCCGGGGTGCAGATCCACGCCGCGCACGGCTACTTGGCCAGTCAGTTCCTGTCGCCGCGGGCAAACCTGCGTACCGACCGGTGGGGTGGGCCGTTGCAGAACCGGGCCCGGTTCCTACTCGAGGCGGTGCGCCGAACGCGGGCCGCCATCGGACCACGGGCGGCCGTGGCGGTGAAGCTCAACAGCAGGGACTTCCAGCGCGGCGGTTTCGAGGCCGACGACGCGGTGCAGGTCGCGCGCTGGCTCCAGGCCGAGGGCGTGGACCTGCTCGAGGTCAGCGGCGGCACCTACGAGTCGCCCGGCTTCATGGGACTGGGTGGGAAGCGAGACGGGGTGCCCGACGGCCCGGAGGCGTACTTCCTGGACTTCGCGGTGCAGCTGCGCCGGGAGGTGCGGATCCCGCTCATGCTCACCGGCGGGCTGCGCACTGCGGCCACCATGCGCCGGATCGTGGGCGAGGGCACGGTGGACATGGTCGGGCTCGCCCGACCATTGGCCCTCGAGCCGGACCTGCCCCGCGGGATCCTGCAGGGCACCACCGAGGCCAGCGCGGTTCGGCCGCTGCAGTTGGGCTGGGCGCCTGTTGATGCGATGATCGAGGCCGGGTGGCACGGGGCACAGATGGCCCGGATGGCCGACGGCAGGGACCCCGCCCCGGACCTGGCCCGGTGGGCAGCGGTCAACAACTACCTGGGAGCCGAGGCCGTGCACACGGCCGTGCGCACGGTGGGCAGGTGGCGGTGAGCGCACGGGCCAGGCGTGGACCAGCCCGGCGGGAGTCGCGCAGTACAGGTCGGGGCGACTGACGCATGAAGGCATGCTGACCCGGCTGCCCAGCACGGCGCCGGGGCGAAGCGCCGGATTCAGCCTGGTGACCCAGAGCCAGAGCCAGAGCCGGGGACGGAGGAGGCACCGTCAGCCCCGGCGGTGGCTGCGCCCGCTGCGGAGGCCGCTGCTTGCCGCTTCTCGATCGCCAGGCGCACGGTGAAGGCGGTCACGGCTGCGATCGCGACCTCCGGGAACACCTCGGATGCCTCGGATCCGAAGAGCAGGATGGTCAGCGCCACCGAGCTCAGCGGCATCTTCATCCCGGCCGAGGCGAAGGCAGCCATTCCCACGGCCACCCCACCGGACACGCCCAAGCCGGGCAGCGGAGCCAGCAGCATCCCCAGGGCGGCACCCACCATGATGGACGGGAAGATCGCCCCGCCCCGGAACGAACCCAGGGACAGTGCGTAGGCCAGTCCCTTGAACAGGATCAGGGTGATCAGGGCAGCCGAGCTCCAGGACGCCGGGTCGGTCGTGAGGGCGACCAGGGTGTCGGTACCCGACGAGGCCACATCGAAGGGGCTCCTGCCGGTGAGCAGGGAGTAGGCCGACGCGCACAGGGCGACCGCCAGGCCGGCCAGCATGGTGGCCCCGATGAGCCGGGGCCGATTCATCGGGTGCAACGCAGCCTCGACCCGCAACCCCGCAGCGAAGATCGCCGTCATGGCAAAGGCGGCTCCGACCCCGACGGGAACGGCCCAGAGGAGGTCGCCCACGCCAGGTACCGGAACCGAGGTGAGCTCCACGAGCTGCAGTGACTGGGCCTGGACCCCCGCACGCTCTCCGAGGCCCGTGAACAGCACGGCCCCCACGCCGACGCCCAGCAGGGCGGCAATGGTCGCGACGATCACTGGGCCACCCACGAGTGCCACCGCCTCGGCCATGAAGATGACAGCGGTGAGCGGGTTGCCGAGGATGATCGAGATGGCGGCCGCCGACCCGGCCGTACCGATGAGCGCCTCGATCCGACCCCCGGGCGAGAGCCGGATCACCCGAGACAACCCGATGGCCATCCCCATCCCCATGGCGATCAATGGGGCCTCAGGGCCGAGCACGGCCCCGAAGGGCAAGCCGGCCAAGGCTGCCAGGAACACGCCGGGCACGTAGCTGGGCGCCGTGGGCCCACCCCCGGTGCCGTGAGCGGGGACGTGCCCTCCACGGCCCGGGAATGCGGCGATCGCGGCGGCCACAAGCGCGCCTGCGAGCATGAGCCAGGGGATCGGCCACCACCACGGAGGCATGTCGTATCCGAGATCGGCGGGCGCGGTCTGCCACACCCAGGTCTGCGCAAGGTTGACCAGCTCAAGGAATCCCATCGCCACCAAGGAGACCGGGATCGCGACGACCACAGCCGCTCCGAGGACTCGAAGCAGCTCCTCGCGGCTGACCGCCGCTGTGGCCGCCGGCGCAGACGCGCTCATGCCAGCGCCCCGCTACCGCGCCTCGTTGCCCTGATCACGCTGCTGGCCCTCCACGACAGTCCCGCTGCGCCTGGTGCCACCCTCGTTGCACAGTGGTCCAAGCCTCAACGCACCAGTCTCGAGGCGGATTCCCCGAGCGGCATCATCCGCCCGGACCATACTGCAGCGCCGCACCGCCCGGCGCGCGCGGACCACGAGACGCGCTCCCGTCAGCCACGACCTGGGGAGCCGACCCACCGGGTAGGTGTCAGCCCCCGCCAGGCCGGGCTCAGGCGTGCTCGCGCACCTCAGCCCGGTCGAACGCCGGGAACGCCAGCGCGAGCAGCACAACGGTCAGCACGGTCAAGACGGCTGCGCCGCCCCAATCCATTCCGTTGTCGAGCGGCTCGTTGCCCAAGTAGTAGTGGAAGGGCGAGAGCGCGCCCCACCAGGCATCGCTCAGGGACGCCAGGGCATTCATGGTGTGGAGCAGCAGCGCCGCACCCACGGGGATGAAGATCGCCAGGGCCACCCGTCCGGTCGCCGCGCCGACCACCAGCGACAACGCCCCGAAGAGCAGGCCGATCAGGGTGACCAGCACACACGTCGCCGCGAGGTTCACGAGGTTCAGATCGACCCCGCCGATCAGGACCCCCAGGGCTGTGCCCGCGTAGATGGCGAACCCGACGACGCCGCCGAAGGCCACCATGGTGATTGCCTTCTGGCCCACGACGGTCCTACGACTGACCGGGTTGGCCAGGAGCAGACCCATCGTGCGGTTCTCCTCCTCGCCGGCCAGGGCCTTGGCGGCGATCGTGATCGTGACCACCATCAGCGCGATCGGGGCGACCATGCCGAAGGTCTCAATCTGGTAGAAGCCCGCCGGGGTGGACAGGTCACCACCGCCGAACAATGCCACCAACTGCTCTGGCAGTGCGTCACTGAAGCTGGCCATCGACCCCTCGATTGACGTGTAGATCGGCCCCATCATCAGCCCCATCACCAGGAACATCAGCGCCGAGACGACGAACAGCAGGCCCTGGTGCTCGGAGGCCGTCTTCATCGCGATGCTCGACACCCGGGCCGATCCCGCGAGTCGCTCGCCGAGCGTGGCCGTCACCGGATTCGAGCGCAGTTGGTCGAGGAGGCTGACCCCGGTCGACCTGCTTCGAAGGTCGCGTCGGTTGTAGCCGACCAACGCCACGACGAACAGCAGGGCGCTGGTACCGATGAGCAGTGCGATGTGTCCCCAGGCGATCCCGTTGAGCAGCGGGTCGCTGCCGGCGAAGTAGTACCAGGGGAACAGCTTCGCCAGGCCCTCCCAGCCCTCGATCATCTGCAGGATTCCGACCGCGAAGAACGAGAGCGCGAGGACGCCGGCACCCACCCCCGCCGCGACCCCCGACTTGCCCGACCAGGAGCCGACCGCCAGGGCCAGGAAGCCGAAGAACAGGGTCATCGCCGTCAGGTGCACCAGGAATGCCGTGACGTCCATCCCGCTGGTGCTCACGTCGAGCACGGCGGGGGTGGCCACCCCAGCAGCCCAGAGCCCCAGGCAGCCCAGGACCAGCAGCAGGACCATCGCGGCGGCCTTCGCCACCAGCACCTGCGTGCGGCTGCGTGGGTTGGCCAGCAGGACACCCACGGTGCCCTTGCGCTCCTCGCCGGCGATGTACCCAGCCCCCATCGCGACGGCCAATCCGGCCATGATGATGGCTCCGTAGCTGCCGTAGATCGCGTTGTAGGCCAGCGACGCTGCATCCGCGTCCGCACCGATCCCGATCAGACTCTCGAACGCCGGCCCCAGGTCGGTGTAGATGCTCAGGTCGATGTCCTGGTAGACGACCATCCCGAAGTAGAGAAGCGCCGCCAGGCTGACCACAGCGATCGTGAGACCCCGCCAGCGGTCCCGCACGCTCTTCGTGAAGACCGAGGTGAGCATCAGCGGGCCCCGCCCGAGGTCACGGAGTCGCTCTCGCCTCGGCCGTTGACCACGTCATCGTGGTAGTAGGTGAGGAAGACCTCCTCGAGGTCGGCGTCCTGGGTCGAGATGTCCACCAGCTCGTAGGTCCCCGCCACAGCCTTGAGCAGCGTCTCCATCGAGCCCTCGAAGGACAGCTGGACCCGGGTGTCCTCGACGACCACCTCACGCGCCCCCGGAACCGCCTCGAACAGCGCTGCGTCGGCGGGGGACCCCACTTCGAGCTCCACCTTGCGCATGCCCTTCGATCGCAGGCTGGCGACCGTCTCCAGGGCGATGAGCTTCCCGTGCCGGATGATCCCCACCCGGTCGGCGACGCGCTGGACCTCGGAGAGCGTATGGCTGGACAGGAAGACGCTGGCCCCTGCGCCGACCACCTCACGCATCATGGTCTGGAACTCCCGCTGCACCAGTGGGTCCAGGCCGTTGCTCGGCTCATCCATGATCAGAAGGTCCGGGCGGTTCATGAAGGCGGCGATCACACCCACCTTCTGGCGGTTGCCCGAGGACAGGTCACCGACCTTCTTGTCGAGTTGAGCGCCGAGCCGGTCAGCCAACTCGCTGACATAGGCCCAGTCCACCCCGCCGCGCAGGTTCGCGAAGTAGGTCAGTGTGTCCTTGCCGGTGAGGTTCGGGTAGAGCGCCAGGTCGGAGGGGAGGTACCCGATGCGGCGGCGGATCTGCACCGACTGTGCGTGGCAGTCCATCCCGAGGATCGACGCACGCCCCGCTGTGGGCCGGATCTCGTCCATCACGGTGCGGATCGTTGTCGTCTTGCCCGCGCCGTTGGGCCCCAGGAAGCCGAACACCTCACCTGGTCGCACATCGAGGTCGAGGTCGACCAGTGCCTTCACGTCACCGTAGTACTTGGTCAGGCCCTCGGTGTGTAGGGCGATCTGGTCAGTCATTGTTCCCTCCCGGCCCGGCGTCGCCGGCATCTGTGTCCGATTCTTCGGTGCTGTCAGGTCTGATCTCGGTGGGGCCCTGGTTGCGACGTCCACCGGGACTGATGGTTGGCACCAGCGGCACGCCCCGTTGGCCCGGGGCAAGGTCGCCCAGCGCGGCAATCGCGCGGACGCTGAACTCCTCGGTGAAGAGGCCGCCCGCGTAGAACTCGTAGAGGGGTCGGATGTACGCAGCGAGTGATTCGGGGCCGGCGCCACTGGCGGTCAGGTCATCGCCGAGCAGGCGTGACAGGTGGCGGTGCATCACCAGTGTCCCGAGCCCGGAGAGGGTCAGGATGACCGCTCGTCCCCGGGGGTCATCGGTCGGCCGGAGCATGCCGGTCTGCACGCCGGTGGCGCTGTAGGCCACGGCGTCGGCCACCAGCTCGTCGACCAGCTGCGCCACGGCGGGGGAGTCCTCGGCCAGGACGGCTGCGAGATAGGCACCAAGAGGGCCCATGTCGGCCTCCC
>JAQBEX010000145.1:0-14125 GCA_032123675.1 Actinomycetes bacterium | reverse complement strand
GCGTGAGCTTGGTGACGTCGCGCCGGATTGAGAGGCATCCGAACCGTTGCGGAGATCGCCAGACTGGTTGTTGCCGGCTTCCACCGTCACACGCGTGCTGTCCCCGCTCGGCCGTGCGCCGACGCTTACTGTCCCCCCTCCGAAGTCGTCTGCAACCGACAGAGTCGCGGGCAAGGCGAAAGCGGCAACGGAAATGGCCGTAGACCAGATGGCAAGGCGGGCTAGCACTGTCGCTCGTCCTTCTTGGCCTCGGATGAGACTCGGGAGACGGCCCATCCGGGGGGCGGCAGGTATGTCGTCTTGGTGACGGTGTAGTCCAACTCCTCGCGGCTACCCTCGGATCTGCGGCCGCTGGGACTGACGTCTGTCACGGCTGAGGCGTCAATGCAGGCGCGAACAAAGACGGTACTTGGGTCCATCGCGGTGCTGACCTTGATCGGTTGGGCAGACACCAAGACCAATTCAGCGCCGCGCGGTTCGCCCTTCCAGCCATCGCCGATGCTGCTCTGTATGTCCTTCAGATCCTGATCGACCAAATCACCAGTTGCCACCTCGTTCAGGTCATTCAGGTTCGTGCGGGCGCCGCTGTACAGATCGGTGATCGTCTGTCGGTAGGCCAGGACCACCTTGGTGGCTTCCTCGAATGCCTGTTGCTCCTCGGGCGACAACGTGGACGTCGGAGAAGGCGACGTGTCCGCGCTGGCCGTGGCATCTGCACTGGCACCCGCACTCGTAGCGGCACTGGGACTGGCGTCCGGAGCCGGCTCAGACTGACTTGAGCAGCCGGCGAGCATGACGCCGATCGCGAGCAGGCTGGCTGAGACGGCCGTCCCGGGTCGGACGGCTCGCGCGGCTCGCCCGGGTCTCTTCGGTCCTACGGTTTCTCGGTTCATCCTGGCGCCCCCAAGGCCTCATTCACCATGAGCAGGAGGAGGCGCTGGCGCACGGCGGTCAGATCACCACCTCATGCTCGGACGATGATACGTGCCCACAGCGGGTGGTTCGTCCGGTTCGTCCACAGCGCGCAGGGCCCAGGCATGCCCCCAGGCCGCGCTGGCGCCCGTACCCTTGTCCCACTATGCCGACCAACTCTCTCCTGAATGCCCTGACCGAGCGCGTGATCGTTGCCGACGGCGCCATGGGCACCATGCTGCAGGCGGAGGACCCGTCCCTCGATGACTTCCAGGGGTACGAGGGCTGCAACGAGATCCTCAACGTCACCCGACCGGACATCGTCGCCTCCGTGCACGCCGCGTACTTCGACGCCGGGGTCGACTGCGTGGAGAGCAACACGTTCGGGGCGAACCTCGCCAACCTGGGGGAGTACGACATCCCCGAGCGCATCCGCGAACTGGCTGAGGCAGGTGCCCGGATCGCCCGAGAGGTCGCCGACGGCTACTCGACGCCGGACCGTCCACGCTGGGTGCTCGGATCGGTCGGACCTGGGACGAAACTGCCCACGCTCGGCCACGCCCCATTCGTCGACCTGCGCGATGCGTACGCCGAACAGGTCGCCGGCCTTCTGGAGGGCGGCGTGGATGCCGTGCTCATCGAGACCGCCCAGGACCTGCTGCAGGCCAAGGCTGCACTGATCGGCGCGCGCCGTGCCATGGCCGCTGCCGGTCGCGACGTAGCCCTGATCGCCCAGGTCACCGTCGAGACCACCGGCACGATGCTGCTCGGATCCGAGATTGGCGCCGCGCTCACGGCCCTGGAGCCGCTGGGGATCGACGTGATCGGGCTGAACTGCGCAACCGGCCCGGCGGAGATGAGCGAGCACCTGCGGCACCTGTCGCGCTACGCGAGGGTCGGGTTGTCGGCGATGCCCAACGCAGGGCTGCCCATGCTGACCTCCGATGGAGCGGCGTATCCGCTGACCCCTGCCGAGCTCGCCGCGGCGCATGACCACTTCACCAACGACTACGGACTGGCCCTGGTCGGCGGGTGCTGCGGCACCACGCCCGAGCACCTGCGCGCGGTCGTCGACCGGGTGGGGGGTCGCGAGGTGCGGCCTCGGGAGGCGATCAACGAGGCGGCCGCTGCTTCGCTCTACCAATCGGTCCCGTTCCGCCAGGACACCTCGTACCTGTCCATCGGGGAGCGCACGAACGCCAACGGGTCCAAGGCCTTCCGTGAGGCGATGCTGGAACAGGACTGGGAGGCGTGCGTCGAGATCGCCCGCGCACAGATCCGCGACGGCGCCCACCTGCTGGACCTGTGCGTCGACTACGTCGGCCGCGACGGCGTCGGCGACATGAAGGAGCTCGCCGGCCGACTGGCGACGGCTTCCACCCTGCCGATCGTCCTGGACTCCACCGAGCCCGCGGTCCTCGAGGCCGGCCTGCAGATGCTCGGCGGCCGAGCGGTCGTGAACTCGGTCAACTACGAGGACGGGGACGGCCCCGGTTCCCGCTTCGCCCAGATCGTGCCCCTGATCAAGGAGTACGGAGCAGGCGTCGTCGCGTTGACGATCGACGAGGAGGGCCAGGCCCGCACCGCCGACTGGAAGGTCCGCGTCGCCGACCGGCTGATCACCGACCTGCGCGACAACCACGGCATCCCGCCGCAGGACGTCCTGGTCGACTGCCTGACGTTCCCGATCGCCACCGGTCAGGAGGAGACCCGGCGCGACGGCATCGAGACGATCGAGGCGATTCGGCGGATCAAGCACGCGCACCCAGACGTCCAGACGACCCTGGGCCTGTCGAACATCTCCTTCGGGCTCAACCCCGCGGCCCGCCAGGTGCTCAACTCGGTGTTCCTGCACGAGTGCATCGAGGCCGGGCTCGACTCCGCGATCGTGCATGCCAGCAAGATCCTGCCGATCTCCCGGATCGGCGCCGAGGAACTGGAAGTGGCGCGGGACCTCGTCTACGACCGGCGCGCGTACGCCGAGGACGGGACGGTCAGCTACGACCCGCTGGGCCGCTTCCTGGACCTGTTCGCCGGGGTGACGGCGCAGGCGTCGAAGGAGTCCAAGGCCCAGGAGCTCGCGGCGCTCCCGCTCGACGAGCGGCTGAGGCGCCGGATCGTCGATGGTGAGCGCTCCGGCCTGGAGGTTGACCTCGACGAGGCGCTGGCGACCCAGCCGGCCCTGACGATCATCAACGACACCCTGCTGGAGGGCATGAAGACCGTCGGCGAGCTGTTCGGGCGCGGCGACATGCAGCTTCCCTTCGTCCTCAACAGCGCCGAGGTGATGAAGACCGCCGTTGCCTACCTCGAGCCGCACATGGAGAAGGTGGAGGGCGAGCAGGCCGCCGGCAAGGGCACGATCGTGCTGGCCACGGTCAAGGGCGACGTCCATGACATCGGCAAGAACCTGGTCGACATCATCCTGACGAACAACGGCTACCGGGTCGTGAACATCGGGATCAAGCAGCCGGTCAACGCGATCCTGGACGCTGCCATCGAGCATGACGCCGACCTGGTCGGCATGTCCGGCCTGCTCGTGAAGAGCACCGTGATCATGAGGGAGAACCTCGAGGAGATGAACGACCGCGGGGTGGCCGAACGCTTCCCGGTCCTGCTCGGTGGCGCCGCGCTGACGCGGGCCTTCGTCGAGGAGGACCTTGCGGCCATCTACGGGGGTGAGGTGCGCTACGCCCGGGATGCCTTCGAGGGCCTGCGGCTCATGGACGCAGTCATGGCGGTCAAGCGCGGTGACGCGGGGGCAGAGCTGCCCGCGCTGCGCACGCGGCGGGTCAACCGGCGCGGTGCGGCCACTCGCGGCGATGTGGAGCTGCCCGCGCGCAGCGACGTCGCTCTTGACAACGCGGTGCCGACCCCACCCTTCTGGGGCTCGCGGGTGGTCAAGGGGATTCGGCTGGCCGACTACTCGGCGTACCTGGACGAGCGCGCGCTGTTCCTGGGTCAGTGGGGGTTGAAGTCCTCCCGCGGCGAGGGCCCGGACTATGAGGCTCTAGTTGAGGTTGAGGGTCGTCCCCGGCTGCGGATGTGGCTGGACCGGATCCACACCGAGGGGCTGCTCGAGTCTGCGGTGATCTACGGGTACTTCCCATGCTGGTCCGAGGGTGACGAACTGGTCATCCTCGACCCCACCGGGCTGGCGGAGGCAGGCGAACGACCGCTCGACAACGGGTGGGAGGCACGTGAGCTGCATCGGCTGAGCTTCCCGCGCCAGGCCCGGGACCGGCACCTGTGCCTGGCCGACTTCTTCCGGCCCAAGGACGCTGTCCTGGCTGAGGCTCGCCCGGACGTCGTCGGCTTCCATATCGTCACGATGGGATCCGCGGTCTCCGCTGCCGCTGCCGAACTCTTCGAGAACCACTCCTACCGGGAGTACGTCGAGCTGCATGGGCTCAGCGTCCAGCTCACCGAGGCGCTCGCCGAGTACTGGCATGCGCGGGTGCGCAACGAGCTCGGGATCGACTCGGCTGACGCCGCGGACCGGACCCAACTGATCACCAAGCAGTCCTACCAGGGCGAGCGGTACTCCTTCGGCTACCCCGCATGCCCCGACGTCGAGCAGCAGACGGTCCTGATGGATCTGCTGGACCCGTCCCGGATCGGCGTCGAGCTCTCCGAGGAGTTCCAGCTGCACCCCGAGCAGTCGACGTCGGCGCTGATCGTGCACCATCCCGAGGCCAGCTACTACAACGCCGGATGACCGGGGCAGGCACCCACCGATGACCCTCTCCGCCGTGCTGTTCGACATGGACGGGCTGCTCGTGAACACTGAGCCGCTCTGGGTCGAGTCCGAGCACGAGACGCTGGCGGTGCTCGGCGGGACCTGGACCGAAGCTGACCAGCGGGCGGTCTTGGGCGCCTCGATGGCCGTCGCGACCGCGCACATGCGTCAGGTCTCGGGCACGGACCGGACCGAGGCCGAGATCGGTGAGCTGCTGCTGGCCTCGATGCTGGGCCGGCTGCGGGGCGCTGAGATCCCGATCCAGCCCGGGGCTGCCCGGCTGGTGGCTGAGGTCGCAGCGTCCGGCGTCCCGTTCGCGCTCGTGTCCGCCTCAGTGCGTTCGGTGGTGGATCTTGTGCTGTCCTCCCTGTACGGGGCGGGGTTCCCGGAGTTCCTCGTGACCGTGGCCGGTGACGAGGTCGCGCACAGCAAGCCCGATCCGATGCCCTACCTGCGCGCCGCGGAGCTTCTCGGCGTCGACGTGACGCGCGCAGTCGTGCTGGAGGACTCCGCGAACGGGACACAGGCCGGGTGGGCTGCGGGCGCCACGGTTGTGGCCGTTCCACACGCGGTCCCGATCACGCCAGCCGAGCGGATCGTGGTGCGTGACTCGCTGGTGGGCCTGGACATGGCAGGGCTGGCCGCCCTGATCGTTTGATCGGCTCGATCTGCTGCGTCGGCCGCCTGCGGCGCCGGCCGTCTGCAGCAGCCCGGGAACGTGAAGTTGCTCTCATCCGGGGCAACCGACCTGTGGATGATGGCGGCGGGCCTGGCGAACCACCCCTAAACTGGGGCACTGACTTAAGGAAGGCTCCCCATGTCTGAGGCAACAGCTCAAGCAGTGACGCCCCCACCCCCCGCCGGCGACCCGGCCGCGCGGGCCGTGGGCCTGGGCAAGGTCTACGGGGAGGGCGAGACGCAGGTCACGGCGCTCGGCTCCGTGGATGTGGACTTCGAGGTCGGTCGCTTCACCGCGATCATGGGACCCTCCGGATCGGGCAAGTCGACCCTCATGCACTGCATGGCCGGTCTGGACTCGGCGACGGCGGGCAAGGTCTTCATCGGTGACTCCGACCTCACCACGATGAAGGACAACGACCTGACGAGGCTCCGCCGTGAGCGGATGGGCTTCGTGTTCCAGGCGTTCAACCTGGTGCCCACGCTGACCGCCGAGGAGAACATCACCCTGCCGCTGGACATCGCGGGCAGGAAGGTGGACCGGGAGTGGTTCGACCTGGTGGTCGGCACGGTCGGGCTGGCCGATCGGCTGACCCACCGGCCCAGTGAGCTCTCCGGCGGCCAGCAGCAGCGGGTCGCGTGCGCGCGGGCCATGGCCACGCGGCCGGACATCATCTTCGCCGACGAGCCGACCGGCAACCTCGACTCGAGGTCCGGCGCCGAGGTGCTCGGGTTCCTGAGGCGCAGCGTGGATGAGTTCGGCCAGACCATCGTGATGGTCACCCACGACGCACATGCCGCGGCCTACGCCGATCGCGTGGTCTTCCTCGCCGACGGCGAGCTGGTCGACGAGCTCCTCGACCCCGACGCGCCGGCCATCCTCGAGCGGATGATGACCTTCGAGCAGGCCGCCGGGGCACATGGAAACGTCGGCGCCCAACCAGTTGCCGCAGCCGCACCAGTAGCCGCAGCCGAGCAGCCGAGCGCACCCGCCGCCCAGGACAGCCACGATCCCGAGCCCGAGCAGGGCTGAGCGCGTGCTCAAGGCAACCTGGCGCTCCTTGAAGGCGCACAAGGCTCGCATGCTGCTGTCCGGGCTGGCGGTCGTGCTCGGTGTGGCCTTCGTCGTGGGCACCTTCATCTTCACCGACACGCTCAAGGGCACCTTCGACGAGCTGTTCGACAACGAGGTGCCCGATGTCGTGGTCACCCAGCAGCTGGCGGTGGGCGACGACAACGGGCTCGGCTCGGTCGTGTCGGTCGTTCCCGAGTCGATCGTCGACGACGTGCGGGCGCTGCCCGGCGTCGCCCGCGCAACCGGGGACATCCAGGTCTTCGGGGTGACCCTGCTCGACAAGGAGGGCGAGCCCATCGGGGGCAACGGCCCGCCGCAGTTCGGGTTCTCCTACCCGGAGTACCCCGATGATCCGCAGCTCAGCGGCCTGACGCTGGTCGAGGGGCGGGCCCCTGTCGCCGACGAGGAGATCGTCGTTGACCTGCAGACCGCGGAGAAGGGCGGTTTCGCTGTCGGCGACACCGCCACAGTCGTCACCCAGGGACCACGGATTGATGCGCCGATCGTGGGCATCGCCCGCTACGGCGTCAGCGGCGGGCTGGCCGGCGCCACCCTGACCCTGTTCAGCCGCGACTACGCCCAATCCGTCTTCTTGGGGGAGGACGCCTGGAACCAGGTCTCGATAGTCGGCGATGAGGGCGTGAGCCCCGACGACCTGCGCGACGACGTGCTGGCACTGATCGGCTCGGGCTACGAGGTCGCCACCGGCGAGGAGCTCCAGGACGAGGCCGCCGCCCAGTTGAGCACGGCACTGGGATTCATCAACACGTTCCTGCTCGTCTTCGCGTTCATCGCGCTGTTCGTGGGCACATTCATCATCCTGAACACGTTCTCCATGCTGGTCGCCAGGCGCACCAAGGAGCTCGCGCTCCTGCGTGCCATCGGCGCGAGCAAGGCCCAGATCACGTGGTCCGTGGTGGGGGAGGCGTTCCTGCTCGGACTGCTCGGAGGGGTGCTCGGCATCCTGATGGGCATCGGGGTGGCGCTCGGGCTGCGGCAACTGCTGGGAGTGCTGGGTGCCGAGCTCCCGGCCGGCAGCCTGGTCCTGGCACCGCGGACGATCATCATCGGCATCCTCGTCGGGGTCATCGTCACCGTGGTGGCCGCATGGTTCCCGGCCCGGCGTGCCTCGCAGGTACCCCCGGTCGCTGCCATGCGCGACGAGGTCGCCCTGCCAGCCAAGAGCCTTCGGGTGCGGGCGATCGGCGGGGGCGTGCTCGCAGTGCTCGGAGCGCTGGCCCTGGCTCTTGCGGTGTTCAACGATGAGCTGGCGAACCGACTGACGGTTGCCGGCCTCGGAGCCTTCGCGCTTCTCGTCGGCGTGATCGTGCTCGCTCCAGTGTTCAGCCGGCGGCTCGTCGGCTGGGTCGGGGCGCCGCTGAACCGTGGGGCAGTCGGGACCTTGGCGGTTCGCAACGCTCAGCGCGACCGGCGCAGGACTGCCGCGACCGCGACCGCGATCCTGGTGGGCTTGGCCCTCGTGACCGCGATCGGCGTGCTGGGGGCCTCCACGACGAAGTCGACGAACGCGCTGATCGACGAGGTCATCACCGCGGACTTCATCGTCCAGCCGACCAGCTTCGTGCCGTTCTCACCGGAGGTGGGCGACGCCATCGAGGAGGTGCCCGGCGTCGAGTTCGTGTCCCGGATCCGGCAGGTGCCGGCGTTGGTCAACGGCGCCGAGACCACGATGACGGGTCTGGATCCCGCGACCATCGGGCAGGTCCAGACGCTTGGCATGGAGGCAGCGGCCCTCGCATCCGGCGGGATCGTGGTCGACACTGAGACCGCCGAGGCCGCAGGCGTCGTGATGGGCGACTCTGTTGAGGTGACCTGGGGCAACGGGGACAAGCAGGAGCTCGAGATCAGCGCCACGTATGAGGGGCAGGCCACCTTCTCCGGGTGGGCCGTCGCCCTGGACACGATGGCGGCCGCCGGCGTGCCGGCTGTTGACACCTTCCTCTACGTCCCGCTGGACGCCGATGCGGACATCGACACCGTGCGAGCGCAGCTCGACGAGATCGAGAACCAGTACCCGACCGTCCAGATCCAGGACCAGACGGAGTTCAAGGAATCGATCACCGGCCAGATCAACCAGCTGCTCAACCTGGTCTACGCGCTCCTCGGGCTCAGCGTCATCATCGCCATCTTCGGGGTCGTCAACACCCTTGCCCTGTCCATCATCGAGCGCACCCGCGAGATCGGGATGCTGCGCGCGGTGGGCATGCAGCGCTCCCAGGTCCGGGCCATGATCCGCTGGGAGTCGATCGTGATCAGCTTCTTCGGGGCGTTCACCGGGGTGGCCCTCGGGCTGATCCTCGGCGTCTCCCTGCAGCAGATGCTGGTCGACGATGGGATCACCGAGTTGGCCATTCCGTGGGCGTTGATCGTGGTGGTGCTCGTGGCCACGGGCATCGTCGGTGTGCTCGCCGCAGTCTGGCCCGCACGGCGTGCGGCCAACCTCGACGTGCTGATGGCGATCCGGACTGAGTAGTCAGCGGGAGCCGACGTCGCAGGCGTTGTGAAGCAGGCGCTGCTGGCGCCCTCAGGAATCCGCGGTGACGGACTCAGGGGCTGGTGCCTCCCCTGCGCGCGCCGGCAAGGGCGGGGGAGTCCCGCCCCACGCCGGGCACAGCGCCTGGTGGGCGCACCAGCCGCACAGTGCGGACTTGCGCTCCCGCCAGTCGCCGGTCTGCATGGCCCGTTCGATGGCCGTCCACAGCGCGTCGATCTTGCGCTCCATGGCGAGCAGGTCGTTCTCGTCGGGTTCGTAGCGCAGCACGACGCCCGTGGACAGGTACATCAGTTGCAGGACCGTGGGCAACTCGCCATGCATGCGCCACAGGACCAGTGCGTAGAAGCGCATCTGGAACATGGCCTTCGCCTCGAACCCAACCCCGGGCGCCTTGCCCGTCTTGTAGTCCACGACTCGGACCTGACCCGTGGGGGCCCGGTCGAGCCGGTCGACGAAGCCGCGCAGCACCAGCCCGGAGGGGAGCTCGGCCTGCACCTTCAGCTCGCGGGCGGCCGGTTCGAGGCGGGTCGGGTCCTCCATGGCGAAGTACGACTCGACCAGGTCGCCAGCGCCCCGGAGCCACTCGGAGGGATCGGTCCCGGCCTCGGCGAGCATTCCGACGACCTCCGGACGCTCGGCGATGAGCACGTCCCACTGTGGCGCCACAAGGCCGATCGCCTCGTCGAGGGTGCGTTGATGGGCCGGTAGGTCGTAGAGGGCCTCGAGGACGGAGTGGACCAGGGTGCCGCGCACCGCGGCCGGGCTCGGCGGCTCCGGGAGCCGGTCGAGGACCCGGAAGCGGTAGAGCAAGGGGCAGGACTGGAAGTCCAGGGCACGCGACGGTGACAGGGAGCGCGCTGGGCGATCGGACAGATCGGTCGGGTCGGGCATGACCCCAACCTACGTCGGGGGTCCGACATCACTGGGACATCGGCCTGCCCAGGCCTGCCACGGACATCGGCCTGCCCGGCCTCAGGCCTGCTTGGGCTGCTTGGGCTGCCTGGGCTGGGCGCCTCCCGGACCGAATCGGCCTCAGCACCGTGCGAACCGGCCTACCATGGTGGGGTGGCCGTCCCGACGACCCGGATCGCCGGGATCCCCGTCGAGGTTCCCCTCAGTGGGATCCTCGGGGTAGTCCTGCTGGCCTACCTCTGGACCCCCGCATTCAGCGCCAACCCGGATTGGAACCCCCTGGTCCTGGCCCTGGCCTTCGCCGTCGTTCTGAGCCTCGGGACCCTGGCCCACGAGTTGGCTCACGCCTTCTCCGCCCGGGCACTTGGCTTCCCTGTCCACAAGGTCGTGCTGCAGCTGCTCGGGGGAGTGACCCAGTACGAGCGCACCCGGCAGGCGCCGATGGCTGAGGCCGTGGTGGCCGCGTCGGGCCCGATCACGACCTTTGCGGTCGCGGGGGTCTGCTTCGCGGCGACCAAGGTCCTCGACCCCGCAAGTGCAGCCGCCGCCGTCGCCCGGGCGCTGACATGGGCGAACGTCTTCATCGGGGTCTACAACTCCCTGCCCGGCATCCCCCTGGACGGCGGCAATGTGCTGCGCTGCCTGATCTGGGCCGGCACCGGCTCGGAGCGCACCGGCACCCTCGCCGCTGCCTGGGTGGGCCGGGGGGTGGCGCTCCTGACCCTCCTCTCGCCGCTCATCCTGTCGATGCTGATCGGATCCCGCCCGGAGCTGCTGGTCTACGTCATCGCTGCCCTGGTCGCCGCGATGCTCTGGTCGGGCGCCTCGGCACAGCTGCGCTCCGTCGAGCTCCGTTCCCGGGCAGGGACGCTGAGCGCCGGCGGCCTCGCCCGGCGGGCCATCCCGGTTGATCGGGACCTGCCCCTGGCCGAGGCGATTCGGCGGGCGACTGCCGCAGGGGCAGGAGCGCTGGTTGTGGTCGACGCGACCGGGGCTCCCGTCGGCATCGGCCAGCAGGACGCCATCGCGGCGGTGCCCGAGCAGCGCCGGCCATGGGTGTCGGTGTCCTCGGTGTCCCGACCGATCGACGCGGACACGGCCGTCAGCCAGGACCTGTCCGGCACCGATCTGCTCACCGAGGTCTCCAGGCGGGGACGAGAGGAACTACTCGTGCTCGATCGGCAGGGCCTGGTCTACGGGGTGCTGCTCATCGTGGACATCGAGAGCGCCCTGCGTGGGTGAGCCATCCCGGCAGGGGACATCCGGTGGGGCGCACGTGGCGGGACGCATCCGGCGGGCCGGACCTGGCGGGCCGGACCTGGCGGGCCGGACCTGGCAGGGCGCATAGGGTCAGCCCATGACTGACCTGCCCATCGCGCGCGCTGACCGGCATGGCCCCCTCCAACCGGGGGACCTGGTCCAGCTGACCGATCCGAAGGGCCGGCACCACACCTTCCCGCTCGTGCCCGGCAAGGAGTTCCACACGCACAAGGGCAAGATCGACCATGACGACCTGATCGGCCAGCCGGAGGGCATCGTCGTCACCACGCTCGCCGGCGTGCCGTTCCTGGTGCTGCGGCCCCTGCTGCGGGACTTCGTCCTGTCGATGCCCCGTGGGGCGACGGTGATCTACCCGAAGGACGCAGCCGCGATCGTTGGCCTGGCCGACATCTTCCCCGGGGCCCATGTGGTGGAGGCGGGTGTCGGATCGGGCGCGCTGACCTGTTCGCTGCTGCGCGCTGTCGGGCCGAGCGGTCGAGTGACGTCGTTCGAGCGCCGCGCGGACTTCGCCGAGATCGCGGCCGGCAACGTGGCGCGCTTCCTCGGAGGCCCCCAGGACAACTGGGTGCTCGAGGTCGGCGACCTGCAGGAGCGGCTCGCGCTGACCGACGTGCACCGGGTCGTGCTGGACATGCTCGCTCCGTGGGAATGCGTGGACGCAGTGGCCGACGCGCTGATGCCCGGTGGGATCCTCGTGGTCTACCTGGCGACCACGACCCAGCTGTCCCGGATGGCCGAGACGCTGCGCGCGGACGGCCGGTTCATCGAGCCCCAGGCCAGTGAGCTCATGCTGCGCACGTGGCACCTCGAGGGACTGGCGGTCCGACCCGACCACCGGATGACCGGCCACACCGGATTCCTGCTGGCCACCCGGCGCCTGGCGCCCGGAACCGTCCTGCCGGCCAAGCGCAGCCGCCCGGCCAAGGGTGCCTACGGCGCGGACTACACGGGCCCGGGGTCAGCCGCGGGATCGGCGGCGTCGGCGGCGCCTGGCGCGGGGTCTGCGGGGTCCTCCGACGCCACGCCCGCCGAACCCGCCGCCGCGCCGCCACGCCGACCGAACCTGCCCTGAGGGCAACCCGCTGCGCCGTGCGGGATCCACGCGCGACGGGTCGACCTGCGGCGGCGACCTGCTGCGCGATCAGTCGAGGTCTGTATAGGCTCATGTCGACCAACGCTGGAGGTGAGCCATGACAGGTCAGGCCGTACCCCCCGATGTCGACCGGCGCGTCCGCGCCCTCCAGGCGGACCTCGACCGACTCTCGGACACGAACCGTCGGTTGGCTGAGACCCTGCGCGATGCACGTGACCAGATCGTGACCCTCAAGGCGGAGGTGGACCGCCTCGCTGAGCCGCCGAGCGGCTTCGCCGTGTTCCTGGGAACGAACGACGACGGCACCGTGGACATCCACGCCCAGGGCCGCAAGCTGCGCGTGAGCGTCGCACCCGGTGTGGGCGACCTGGTCCCGGGCCAGGAGGTCATGGTCAACGAGGCGATGAACGTGATCGCCGGCATGGGCTACGAACGGATCGGCGAGATCGTCATGTTCAAGGAGCTGCTCGAGGGCGGCGACCGAGCCCTGGTCATCGGGCACACTGACGAGGAGCGGGTGGTGCGCCTGGCGCAGTCCCTGCTCGGCGAGACGATCCGGGCCGGCGACTCGCTGCTGATGGACCCCCGGTCGTCCTACGTCTACGAACGCATCCCCAAGTCCGAGGTCGAGGAACTCGTCCTCGAGGAGATCCCCGACGTCGACTACACGGACATCGGAGGGTTGTCCGGCCAGATCGAGATGATCCGGGACGCAGTCGAGCTGCCCTACGTGCACGCCGAGCTGTTCCGGGAGCACCAGCTGGCTGCTCCCAAGGGGATCCTGCTCTACGGCCCACCCGGGTGTGGCAAGACCATGATCGCCAAGGCGGTGGCCGCCTCCCTGGCCCGCAAGGTCGCCGAGCGGGAGGGCCGATCGGCGGGCCGCTCCTACTTCCTGAACATCAAGGGCCCGGAGCTGCTCAACAAGTACGTCGGCGAGACCGAGCGGCACATCCGACTGGTCTTCCAGCGCGCCCGGGAGAAGGCGAGCGAGGGCACACCTGTCATCGTCTTCTTCGACGAGATGGACTCGTTGTTCCGCACCCGCGGCTCCGGGGTCAGCTCCGACGTCGAGAACACGATCGTGCCCCAGCTGCTCTCCGAGATCGACGGCGTCGAAGGCCTGGCCAACGTGATCGTCATCGGCGCGTCCAACCGCTAGGACATGATCGACCCGGCGATCCTGCGCCCGGGCCGCCAGGACGTGAAGATCAAGATCGAGCGCCCGGATGCACAGGCCGCCGGCGACATCCTGAGCAAGTACCTGACCCCCGAGCTCCCGCTGCATCCGGACGACCTGGTTGAGCACGGCGGGTCCGCCGACGCCGCCTGCGAAGCGATGATCCGGCGCACCGTGGAGCGGATGTACATCGAGTCCGAGGAGAACCGCTTCCTGGAGGTCACGTACGCCAACGGCGACAAGGAAACCCTGTACTTCAAGGACTTCAACTCCGGTGCCATGCTCGAGAACATCGTTGCGCGGGCGAAGAAGAACGCGATCAAGGAGTACCTGGACACCGGCCAGAAGGGGATCCGCGTCGCTCACCTGCTCAACGCGTGCGTCGCCGAGTTCCGCGAGAATGAGGACCTGCCGAACACCACCAACCCGGACGATTGGGCTCGGATCTCCGGCAAGAAGGGTGAACGGATCGTGTTCATCCGGACTCTGGTCGCAGGCAAGCAGGGTACTGAGGCCGGTCGATCGATCGAGACGATCGCGAACACCGGACAGTATCTCTAGAAGTGCATGTTCTGGCGCGCAAGCCAAGCCCGATGCGAGTAGTTTTCAGCGTGTAAGTCCGCCCAAACTCATCGGAGGCTCCACATGGCAACTGCCAAGGCACCCCCCAAGAAGAAGATCGGCCTGTTCGGCCAGCTCCAGAGGGTCGGCAAGGCCCTGATGGTGCCGGTGGCCATCCT
>JAQBEX010000144.1:0-14762 GCA_032123675.1 Actinomycetes bacterium | reverse complement strand
CCCAGGGCCAGGAGGCCGAGGATTGCTGCGGCGGACCAGAGGATCTGGCTGTCCTGCCAGGGGCCTTGCGCGGTGTAGGGGAACACGGGCAGTGCCCGAGGGAGGGGTCGGCCGAGGGCGAGCAGCATGGCGGCCGGGATGATCCACGCGGCGATCCCCAGGCCAGGTGCGGGCACACCTCGGGAGCGCAGGAGGGCCGCGACGCCGACAGCGGCGGTCATCGCGGCGTAGCCCTGGCCCAGCACGTCGGCTCGGTGACCGAAGAGGTCCCCGCCGAGCGCCAGGACCGCGACGGCCCAGACCCCGGCGAGCACCGCTACCCCGAGTCCCTGTGCCCCTGCCCGCCACCGGAGCGGTCTGGGGGCCGTGTCGGTGAGCTCTGGGGTTGGCTCGTCCAGGCAATGTGCCGCGGTGGCTGCCAGGAGCCCGACGGAGATTCCCTGCAGCGGCCACGCGGTCCAGGTCCAGTGGGCCACGATCGCCATCATGATGACGACCAGTCCCCCTGTGACCCCGACCAGCGACCATGGCACGGCCCGGCGGGCGTGGGCGATCATGGCAAGACGGCGAACGCGCTCGGGATGGGGTTGACCATGACTTCCTGAACGCCGGTCGTCATGGCCAGCAGGCAGAGGACCATGGCGGCGGTGGCGACGACCCCGAGGGCGATGCGCAGGTTCCGCCGCGGGGGCTCTGGGTCGCGGTACAGGGCCACGAGGACCCCGAGCACGCACAACGCGATGAGGTAGGCCGAGTACCACTGCGGCGATCCGGTGAGGATCACATAGCGCTCCGGGTCGCCCTCGACGCCGTACTGGTTGCCGAACCAGGTGAACGGCATGATCACGCGGATGTAGCGCAGGGGCTCGATGATGCCCTGCATCAGGACGGTGGCGATGATCAGCACGATCACGGCGATGACCGAGATGCCGCGCCGGGGGAACCAGCGGGCCAGCACCAGGCCCAGGATCGGCCCGCCGGCGCAGCTCACGACACCCAAGGCGAACAGCGTGCTGATGGCCCAGGAGTCACCGACCCCGCCGAACGGCAACCCGTCTGCTGGGGTGTCGGTGCCCAGGTAGATCTGGACCGTCCAGGCGAACCACACCAGGCCGGCGGTCACCGGCACGACCACGGCGGCGGCCAGTGCGGCGGTGCGCGTACGCATGCCCACGCTGGGGGAGCCTGCAGCCGCGGCGAGCCGGTCGGAGCGGCGGGTGAGCTGGTACATCACCATCAGGCCGAAGATCCCCAGGAACAGGGCGGGGATCAGCACGGTGAGCAGGTGCGAGTTCCGGGTCTCGCCGGGTTCCGGGGCAGCCGTGGTCAGGACTGTCAGGATCAGACCGACCAGGAACAACGGGTTGCGCGCGTAGCGCCCGATCTCGACCATCGCAAGGCGCGCGCCAGGTGAAGTCGTGTTGTGGGCACGAGCGGGCAGGGTGGCGGTGGCGGTGGTCATGCGACGGCTCCTTGAGCAGTCAGGGCGCGGTCTCCGAGCATGAGCAGGTAGGCGTCCTCCACGGTCGCCGGGGTTGGCGCCTGCCCGGGCCCGGGGCGGCCCCCGACCGAGCGGATGGAGCCCGTTCCCGTGCGCCAGGACGCGCGGTGACCATCGGTGGCCGACGGTCCGACCCAGACGCTGCCCTCGGCGGTGGCGATGAACTCGCCGACCGGACCGTCGAAGAGCACTCGGCCGTCGACGAGGACGATGACCCGGTCGCACAGCGCGGCGACGTCTTCGGTCTGGTGGGTGGCCACGACGACGGTGCCCGATCCGGCGCGGCTGGACAGGATCGTGCGCAGGGAGGCGCGCTGCTCAGGATCCAGGCCGGTCGTGGGCTCGTCGAGCACGATCAGCCGCGGGTCGCCGAGGAACGCCTGGGACAGGGCCAGGCGGCGGCGCTGGCCCCCGGACAGGGTCCTGATCCGCTTGGTGCGCCGGTCGCCGAGCCCGACGAGATCCAGCACGCGATCGACCTCGCGGTGCCGCGAGCCCCGGTCGGTCCATTCCTTGAGGACCGCGATGTAGTCGACGAACGCGAACGTGGTCATGCCCCGCGGGAACCCGACTTCCTGGGGCAGGTAGCCGATGACGCGCCGGGCCGCGGTCCGCTCAGCCATCGTGCCAGTGACCGCGTGACCCGCGACGGCGATCGTGCCGGAGCTCGGCGGCATCGACGTGGCGAGCAGGCGCAGCAGGGTGCTCTTGCCCGCACCGTTGGGTCCGAGCAGGCCGACCACGCCGGTGCCCAACGTCAGGCTGGTGGGCTCAAGAGCCCGAGTGGAGCCGTAGGACTTGGCGACCTCGGTGAGGACGGCGGTGGCGGTGGTCATGCGGAGCCTCCTTGCATTCGGGGGTTGCCCAGGCGGACGAGAAGAACGGTCGCAGCGGCAAGCGCGACCAAGGCGTAGACCAACTGCATCGGTGGTTGCCAGGCGAGGTCCCGCGCTCCGGGCCCGGCGAGCACGGTCACGAGTGCGACCCAGCCGGCACCGACGACCGCGGCCGTGACCCGAGCGGTCAGCCACGTGAGCAGCGCCAGAGAGACGAGCGTGAGGGCCAGCGCGGGCAGCAGCCACGCGAAGGCCATCGGGCCGATGTCCGGGATCGCCAGGCCCAGCAGCAGGGCCGCCGGGATGCTCGCGGCGGCAACCACCGCCGTGCGCAGCATCGTGATGCGGAACTTCGAGAAGGGGGTGGTGTCCACGACGTCGCGGATCGGGTCGGTGGAGTCGTAGGCGGCCGCGACCCCGAGGGCCGGCAGCAGCGGTGCGACCACGAGGTAGAGCAACTCACCGCGCCGGGCGTCCACGATGGCGGCAGCGACCGTGAAGACCAGCGCCCCGAACACGGCCAGGATCCACGGCAGGCGCAGCGCAGGGGATGCGGTGAGCACGACGGCGTCTGCGTCGGGCAGCCCCAGCCGGCGCAGCTGGCGGACCAGCCACGGCTCCGGGGGGGCAGCGATGTCGGCCCGGATGCCCTCCCACAGCTCCGTGACGTCAGGGGCAGGGGCGTAGCGAGTGACATCCTCACGGCAGGACGCGCACGCAGTCAGGTGTCTCTCAATGGAAGCCTCAGCTGCGTAGTCCAGGCGACCGGAAGCGTACTGCTCCACGAGTGCCGGGCTCACGTGCCAGGTTGACGGCGTGCTCATGAGTACCTCCTCGTCGGTGCGATGCCCGCGCGCAGGGCCGTCTTGGCCGCGCGCAGCCGGCCCTTGACCGTGCCCTGGGGAAGTCCCAGCAGCTGGGCCGCCTCACGCGTGCTCAGGCCATCGATGACTGTCGCCTGCACGACCCTGCGCAGCTCGGGGGACAGCCGATTCAAGGCGGTGCCGACGTCGCCGTGCTCGACGCCGAGCAGCATCTGGTCCTCGGCGCTGAGCACCGGGGACATGACCGCATCGATCACATCATCGGACACCGGCGCTGGTGCCTCGCGGCCACGCAGGTGCGAGATGAGCCGGCGGATCGCAATACCCCACACCCACGCCGCAACCTCACCATCACCCCGCCACCGGCCCGCCGAACGCCAGACCGCCACGAACGTGTCCTGCAGGACGTCGGCGACGATGTCGGGGTCGCCGACCCGCCGACGCAGTCGCAGGGACAGCCACGCGGAGTGGCGCTCCACGAGCGCCTGCAGAGCTGCCTCGTCACCGTCCGCCACTCGGCGGATCAGGACGGCATCGGGGAGACCCGGGTCGCTCATACCCAGACTGTCGCAGGAACTGGGGCGATCGGATCACCCGATCTCACATTTGTCGGTGGAGCCGGACTTGGAGCGGACAGGAATCGGCAAGTGTGCTGGCAGGCAGCGAACAGCGTTCCGGTGGGCGCCGCGTCGCCCAGGGTCCTGCGCGGGCCGTCGGGGCGACCCGGAGGAACCTGACCAGCTCGAGGCGGTTCAGTCCGCAGGCTGGTGGCGCTGCTCGCGTTCACTCCCGTACGGGCGGTCCGGTGGCCGCCGGCCCGCGGGGGTCAGCCCCCGAATGGGTTGCCCCCGGTCAGCCACTGGGCTACCCAGTCTGCCGCCAGCCCGCGCGGCCGCCAGGGGCCAACGTCCCCCACGGGGCACTCGGCACGCCTGGGGTGCCCGCTGACCAGAAAGCGTCGGTCACCGGCTCTCATACCGCACCCCGCCACGCCCACGGTCCTTCGGCCCTACTCGCGTCCGCTCGGCGGCGGGAGTCTGGATGTGACGGGGGTCTCACCCGTCGTTTGGAGTCCGAAGGAGGACATCATGGCAATTCGTTTCCACAGGACCGGGCTCGTGGCCGGGGTCAAGGGCCAGGAGGCCGGGGCCTTCGCTGCTGAGATCTCCACGTACGTCACAGAGAGCCTGGGCATGCCCACCACGTGGGGCATGCAGGTGGGTGGCACGAACGGGATGGTGCACTGGTTCACCGACTTCGCGGACATGGCGGAGTTTGAGGGCGGCTTGGTCAAGACCCTCACCGACCCGGGCTACCTGGCGATCCTGGCCAAGGCCGAGGGCCTCTTCATCGAGGGAAGCACCAAGGACACGATCATCTACATGATGTGAGTCCGACCCGGACGGGCATCGGTCCGGCGCCTCGATCCAGCAGGCGTGCAGGCACTCGTCGAGTAGCGCCGGGCCGATGCCGGCCCCTTGCCGTCAATGGCGGCTGGCACACTCGACGTGCAGGAGTCCAGACCCCGTGGGTTCCACAGATGGGCGATCCCATCACCGATCCCCTCCATACCCTTCCCTCCACCTCCTGCCGCGCCCACCCCGTTCGCCCAGGCGACGCCCATGCCGCCTCCCTGCCCCTCACGCCACGCCAACTCCATCAGCGATGTGCCCACCGACCCTGGTCCCAGCATCCGGATCTGTGGGCCGTCACGCGCAGCCCAGGGGGTGCTACCCGGACCCGTGTGCGATCAGCCAGTCGAGGACGTGTTGCTGGTGGGTGCCAGCGTTGTTCGGCCAGGTGGAGGAGTACTCCACCTCCGCACTCGGGCCCGGATTCGGTAAACCTCAGAACCCGTCGTCACCGGTCCCCTACACCGACGGGCGCTTCGTGGCGTTCACCGGTGAGGTGCTCCGGGCGCTGGAGGGGTGTGAGGAGCACTGGATCCTAGTCACGGATCATTCCCGATAGCTCCGGCCCGCAGGACGACGAAGGCCCGGACTGGTCGCCTGAGGGGACGCGCCTGACGTTCCTGTCAGACCGTAGGGCGAAGCGCTCGCACAGGAACCCGAGCACGGGGGTGCCGTCGGCGAGCTGGACGGTCCCGATGCCCAACGGTGCGTCCACAGGCGGCGGTGTGGGTCACCCACGGGAGCGCCAAAGCGTTCCTCCCCGCGGGCGCCCCACCACACCCAGCGCACCACCACCGGTGGCCCAGCACGGCAGAGCGATCGTCCCCAACCTCGAAGCGGTCAAGCCTCCTGCGGCGCCGGGCCCGCCCTCGACGCTCGATCCCTCTCCTGCCGGGTAGCAGCCCAAGCGACGAGTCGGGCCCGGTGGCGTGGACAGGCCCGCGCCCGGGCAGCGCATGGGGGGTCGTTGGGCCCTGCCGGCCTCTGCAGCAGGCGGGTACGGTCGAGGTGTGACCACGGGAGCGGTCCGAGGTGCGATCTCCGCGCGGCCCACGCCTCCCGCGCCGGGCCGGCGGGCCTCCTTGGACAACCTCAAGGTCGTGCTGGTCACGTGCGTGATCCTCGGGCATGCCTTCATCACGTACGGCGACATCGGCGAGTGGATGTACCGGGAGCCGGCCACCAGCGAGGTGTTCAACCTCGTGGCAGCGATCGTGGTGTCCCTGGGGTCCCTCTTCGCGATGGGACTGTTCTTCCTGATCGCCGGGCTGCTGACCCCTGGCCCACTGCGCCGGAAGGGCCCACGCAGGTTCCTCCTGGACCGACTCGTCCGGCTCGGAGTGCCGTTCCTGGCATACCTGCTGCTCGTGTACCCGCTGGCTGAGTGGGCCGCTGAGCGCGAAGGTCCGGCAACGACATACCTGGCGAACGCGGTGACCGATCCCGACCCGGGCCCGCTCTGGTTCGTCGGCGTCCTGCTGCTGTTCTCGATGGCCTATGTCGGATGGCGCGCCCGATGGCCTGCACCGACCGGCACGATGCCCCTGCGGGGCCGGCTGCTGGTCGGCCTCGGGGCGGCGATCGCTGTGGGCACGATGGTGGTGCGGCTGTGGTTCCCGATCGACTCCGTCCAACCGTTCGCGGCGCACGTATGGCAGTGGCCGCAGTGCATCGCCCTGTTCGTCCTGGGACTGCTGGCAGCCGAACGAGGGTGGCTGGCGCCTGTTGAGCGCCGGACCCAGCGTGTCGGGGGGTGGGTCTCCCTGCTCGGCGTCCTGGTCCTGTTGACCTCCATGGCCACAGGGGCATCGATCGAGACCTTCTCGGGCGGGCTCACCTGGCAGGCGATCGTCACTGCGGGCTGCGAGGGTGCGATCTCGGTCGGGCTGTCCCTCTGGCTTCTGGGGCTCTTCCAGCGCAGGTTCGATCATGCTGGACCGGTCGCACGCGCCCTCGGCCGGTCCGCATTCGGCGCCTACGTCCTGCAGGCCCCTGTCCTTCTGATCTGTGCCCTGCTCGCCCACCCGCTGCCGATCCCACCCGAGGCGAAGTTCCTCCTGGTCGCACCTGCGGGCATCGCCGCGGCATTCACCCTCGCGTGGCTGCTCACGAGGCTGCCGGGCGTGCGCCGCATCCTCTGAGGCGCGCACCAGCACCGCGGCCCGTCCGGGAGCAGCACGCAGCCGGACGGGGCAGTTGACTCACACCGGCCAGGGGCCGACCGTGATCCGCGCTGCCCGCGCCAGGTCCACCGCCACATCCAGCAGCTGATCGGCGGAGATGACGGACCCAGCGAGGTGTCCAGGATCTCCACGGACTCCCAACCGTCGTCGACCCACCCCTTCTGGGCGGTGGCGACGCCGGTGCGGTCACGCCAGTCCGAGCCTCGCCGCGGTGCGTCCACAGGCGGCAGTAGGCAGCGCCGCTGACCGGGACGGTACGCGGCAGTAGGCAGCGCCGCGACACCGGGACGGTACGCGGCAGTAGGCAGCGCCGCGACACCGGGACGGTACGCGGCAAAGTGGGACACCTTGCCCAGCCGAGTCGGCGTCGGGGCCAATCGGGTTCCGACGTTGAATGGGAGAGTCGAGGGCCTGCGCTGGTTGGAGCCGACAGGAGCGAACCGCATTGGACCTTGACGCGTGCGGGCTCAGCTGGTGGGTGCCTGCTGGGTGCGGGCGATGAACTCTCGGGCGTCGGTGGCGAAGCGTGGACTTGTGATGGCTCCGGAGTGGTTCGTGTCCTTGTAGAGCCGCAGCGTGCAGTTCGGGATGAGGTTCGCGGCCTGCTCGACCTCCTCCTGCGCGAACCACACGTCCTTGTCACCGGCGACGAGCAGAACTGGCACACCGATGCTGGGCAGGACCTCCCGCGGATCGAACGCGTGTAGTGCCTCGGCCGAGACCAGCAGATCCTGGGCGCTGGCCACCGTCAGGCTGGCCCGGGCGACGAGAACGCCGAGTACCGTCACCAGACCCGGCACCCGGATATCGGGAGCGAGGAGTCGGACCGCATGCTCACCTGCCTCGCGGGTGCGGCCGGCGACCAGCAGCCGGGCGAACTCGAGGTTGGCCCGGTCGGACCGCTGGCTCCACACTCCGGCGCCGGCGATCACGATGTGACCGAACCGGTCCGGGTGCCGGGCGGCCAGACAGAACCCGATGATGCCGCCGGTGGAGTGACCGATCACAAGGTCGACCCGGCCGCCGAACTCCTCATCGATCAGCGTGGCGTAGTCGTCGGCCATGTCGAGGAGCGTGTGGCCGGTCGGCATGTTCGGCCTCCCGGACACCAGCCACACGCGGTATCCGCCGGCCAAGTACGGGCGAACCGCCCGCGTCATCATCGCCAGCATCGGCCCCTTGGTCGCACCGCTCAGCCATAGCAACGTCTTGGGGCCGTCGCCGAGTCGGGCGTACGTCATCCCGTTCGGGAATGACCCGCGACGAGGACACAGGTCCGCCAAGTTCACACCGCCCAATTCCCTCACCACCCAACCAGGGAACGCCACACATCCGCTCCGCGCCGAACCACTCACGTCCAGAATGCGCCGAGCGCAGCGGCACGACGAGAGTCCGAAGACCCAACTCCACGAGGAGCCCCGCCCAGAACCCGGCCGGAACAGCGACGCTCGTTGCAGACAAGACCTCTCGCGTCGCGGTGCGTCCGCAGGCGGCGGTAGGCAGCGCCGCGAATGACGAAGGCGGTCGGCCTCATGCCTCTACGGGTCAGTCGACTGTCGGGGATGTGTCCGGGGACTGTCGGGCTCTGTTGCCGGGCCTCGGGTGCGGGCGAGACTGGTGCTGCGGGCGTAAGCGAGCCGGGCCGGCCCGAGAGGCGCAGTTGGCCCCCATCGGTGCCGAAGACCGCTCGCACGTCCGCCTCCCGACTCGCCTGCCATTCGCCGTGAGCCTATCGGGCGGACCGCCCGGCGCCCGGCCAGCGAGGCGGGGCCGGTGGAGGGGGCATGACGTGGACCATGGATTCGGCCGCTGGGCCGCGAGATGCTGGAGGCGTGAAGGGACGGCACATGCCCGCTGCTGGGGTGATGGTTCTGGTGGTCGCCATCGCCCTGATGTTCGGCACGTCCGTGGACCCGTACTCCCTGATGATCTTGGCCACTGCGACGTACTTCGTCGTGTGGCTGGCCTCCTTCGGGGTCACCTGGTACGGCCGCCGACGGCCCGGACCGACGTCCGACGCCGACCCGGGAAGGTCTGGGGACTCCCGGGAACACGACCTGCCCGCAAGGCCGTAGCGTCGAGCGCCCGGGCATGTCGTTGGACCATGGATTCGGCCACGCGGCAGCGGGTCGCTGAACACGTGTCAGAGCAGCGGCACACTCGGTTGGGATGGCCCTTCTGGCTGGTCTCGGTCCTGCTGATCGTGGAGGCCGCAGCGGCAACGCTCTACGTCTTTGTAGAGCCGGGGTTGGCTAGCGAAGGCGCGTCCACACGCGGCGAAGTGACGCGGCATCTCGACAGCGTTGATGCCCGGCGTGGGAGAAGCCTGTCCATGGCCCGACCCCGCATGGCGAAGGGTTGCCGGCGCACTCCGGTCTCAGCGAGACGGGCAGACGGGTGACGCCGAGTCGTCCCGCTGAGGATCCCGATGCGGAGTGCAGGAGGGCCTCTCGGGACGCGCCGAGATGTCGTTGGGTGTACTTGGTTGAGCAGGTCTCGCCGTGGCCTAGGTTCTACAACCGCGCTCAGGGCGTGGCTCTCGTGGTCGTTTCGCTCGCTCAGTAGGTGGTGGGTGCTCATGATGCGGCTGACGAGTTCGTCGGCGGGACGGTCGCGTTCGCCCTTTTCGAGGCGGTAGCCCCCGGCGAGAGCCCGCCGGCCATTTGCATCCTGATGTTCACTGCGACCGGGTCGGCGCTGCAGTCGGCTCTGCTGCTCGCCGTGTCCCTGTTGCCCGCCGTTGGGCCGTTGGCCCCTGTTGGCCGGGGGTCTGTGGTGCCATGCTCGAAGCGAGCGCAGGTCGCTGGGAGGAGGTCATCGTGGATATCGACGTTGTGGAGGTCGCTTCCGGGGTGTGGCAGGCCCGGTCGACGCATGTCAGTTGGGTGCTGGTGGTCGAGGGGGATGAGGTGACTCTGGTTGACACGGGGTATCCGGGTGATCGTGATCGGGTGATCGCCTCGCTGAGCCAGATTGGGCGCTCCCCGGCCGACGTCGCGGCGGTGGTCCTCACCCACGCCCATCCTGATCACCTGGGCAGCGCCGAGTACTTCCGGACAACCGTCGGCAAGCCGGTGCTGGTCCACGAGTTGGAGGTGGACAACGCCACCGGTGCACGCATCGAGCAGGTCTCGATCCCAACCCTGTTGAAGATGGTGTGGCGACCGGATGTCTTCGTATGGGCCATGGACGTCATCCGGCTCAAAGCAGCCAAGGTCGAACGGCTCGGCAGTGTCCAGACGTTCCAGGTGGGGGCATTGGACATTCCCGGGCGGCCGGTACCGGTGCACACCCCGGGACACACCTCGGGACACTGCGCGATGCACCTGCCCGAACGCGGTGTGCTCCTGGCCGGTGATGCGCTGATGACCGAGCATGCTGTCGCCCACACGACCGGCCCTCAGCTGCTCCCGGGGTTTTTCAACCACGACAACGCCCAGGCCCGCGAGTCGCTTGACCTGCTCGCCGAACTGCCCGCTGACGTGGTCGTACCCGGGCACGGGCCGGTGTTCCGAGGTACGCCGGCCCTTGCCGTGCAGGCTGCACTGGCAGCCAGCCCGGCACCGTCGGCCCCGGGCACGGAACGGATCAGCTACGGCGCGGTCGTCCCATTGCCTCCGACGGAGGCGTTCGCCTTCGTATCCGATCCCGGGAACTGGCACCTGTTCTTCGACAGTGTTCGTTCCGCCGAGGCCGATGCAGACTGGGGTGACGTGGGTGGCCACGCTCGCATGACCAACGCGATGCTCGGCCGGACGATCGAGTCCGAACTTGAGTTGACGGTGTGGGACCCACCGCGCGAGTTCCGGTACACCGCACGGCAGCCGGGGCGCCCGGATCTGGACAACCGCCGGGTGTTCGTACCGCTACCGGACGGGACGAGGTTGCAGGGCACCACCGAGTCCCAACCGCGTGGCGGCCTGGCCGGGTTGACCGACCAGATGCTTGGCCAGGCGCTACAACGCATGTACGACAAGGCCATGGCTAAACTCCCGCAGGTGGCCACCGGACACTCAGGTCGTCCGTCGCAGTAGGCGACGACTTCCATGGTCCCTGACCGTGTGGATGTGACCTTCACCAGCGGGAGTGACCCCATTGCCGCGTGGTGGTTCCCGGGTGGGACCGGGCGCCGACCGTGCGTGGTGATGGCACACGGGGCCGGGGCCACGAAACGCTGCGGTCTGCAGCCCTACGCACAGCGGTTCGCCGGCGTCGGGTTCCATGTGCTGGTGATCGACTACCGGCATTTCGGAGACAGCGGTGGCCAGCCCAGGCAGTTGCTCGATCCGCAGCAACAGGTCGACGACATCCTCGCCGCCGTGGGCTACGCCCGTTCCCGAGACGACGTCGATCCCGACCGGGTCGCCGTCTGGGGCACCTCGTTCGGCGGCGGGAACGTGGTGATCGCGGCTGTGCGGGACGGGCGAGTGGCCGCCGTGGTGTCCCAGTGCCCAGCGATGGACGGGTTGACGTTGGTGCGGCGTTCGTTGACCCAGCCGGGCTTCACCGCAGGGGCCCTGCTCGCTGTCGTGCGCGCAGTGGCAGCGGATCTGCTCGCGGCCGGCCTAGACCGACCTCCAGCCCACATCGCACTTGTCGGACCACCCGGCTCGGGGGCCTTGATGTCGGCTCCAGACTCCGAGCCCGGCTATCGGCGCATCGCGGGCCCAGACTGGTCAAATGCGGTGTGCGCCCGCATCGCTGTGTTGATCACGCGTCACCGGCCCATTTGGGTGGCCGACCGGCTGCCCTGTCCGTGGCTGGTCCAGATCTGCGACCGGGACACCGTCGCACCGACCGCCTCTGCGATGTCCGCTGCCCGACGGGCAGGAACCCGGGCCGTGGTTCGTCACTACGACCTCGGACACTTCGACATCTACGTCGACCAAGGATTCGACGTCTCCGTCCAGGACCAACTCGACTTCCTCTGCCACCGGCTTGCGCCCGAGAAGAGCTAGCTGGTGGCCATGACGGGCCGGTTCCCGAGCCCCCCGTTCGACAGCTTCCCTCATCCGGGCACCGGCCCCGCGCCGAGCCACCTAGCCCCAGACGGCGCGAGCCAACACACACGTCGCGGGACCGCCGCGTCCTTCATAGGCGCTCCGATGCCCGCCCCAAGGTACGCGATACGCGGCGGTGTGCAGCACCTCGCATCGGACACCGCATGGTGGTCGCCGAGGTGCGCGCCGACGGCCGGGGGTCGGGCTGAGCCTGGCCGTCGCGGCCCCCGGGGCGCCACGGCCGACGGCCGCGAGGCCTCCGAAGCCGTACCCCCGACAGGGTCCCGTCGCGCGGCCCGGGGCAGGACGCGGCGTGGTGACGCCGGCCGCGGGGAGTCCGGGCTTGCCAGATGTCCGGTATTCAGTGTTACTATCTACCAGTAGTCAGTGTTGCTGAGTAGATGGGGAGAGGTCCGTGGGTAAGCAGCTGACCGAGATGCTCAAGGGCACGCTCGAAGGGATCGTGCTCGCGAACCTCGCTGCGCGACCGGCGTACGGCTACGAGATCACGGCACGCCTACGCGAGCAGGGCTTCTCGGACATCGCCGAAGGCACCGTGTACGCGGTGCTCGTGCGGATCGAGCAACGCGACCTGGTCGACGTGGCCAAGGTGCCCTCGGAGAAGGGGCCCCCGCGCAAGGTCTACTCCCTCAACGCAGCCGGACAGCACCACCTCGTCGAGTTCTGGAGGACGTGGAGCTTCCTCGCAGGACAACTGGACAAGCTCCACGAAGGAGAGATGTGACATGGCAGCCAAGTGGATCGAGTCGTTGACCGGGTCGCTGGAGGAGAAGCGCCAGTACCGGCGGGATGTCGCTCGCACGAGGGCGCTGCCCGAGCCGTACCGCGCCACGGTGAAGGCGTTCCAGCGGTACCTGATGTACTACGGCGGGATCGTGGACGGGACGACGCTGGTCACCATGAGCAGTGACTTCCTCGACCTGTGGGAGCGCGCCGCCGCCGACGGCACCCCGATCCGGGCGATCGTCGGCGAGGACCCCGTCGCGTTCGCCGAGGAGTTCGCCGCTGCCTACACCGGCAAGCGGTGGATGGACAAGGAGCGCGCCCGCCTGACCGAGGCCGTCGCGCAGGCGGCTGGCGAGCGGTCCGGCGGTGGTGGGCCGTCATGACTCCGCCAACGGCGCCGGAAACCGCGACGATCCCCGCGATCCGGGTGCAGGGGCTGGTGAAGTCCTACGACGAGCTGGCGGTCCTGCGTGGCGTGGATCTCGAGGTCGCACCGGGCACCGTCTTCGCCCTGCTCGGCTCCAACGGGGCTGGCAAGACCACACTCGTCCGGGTCCTGTGCACGCTGGTCCGGTTTGACGCTGGATCGGCCAGCGTCAACGGTTACGACGTCTGCGCGCAGCCGCACCAGGTGCGGGCCTCGTTCAGCCTGACCGGGCAGTTCACCGCGGTGGACGAGATCCTCACCGGTCGGGAGAACCTGGAGCTGGTCGCCCGCCTGCTCGGCGTGCCGAACCAGCGGGCGGTCGCCGCCGACCTGCTGGCGCGGTTCGGCCTGACGGAGGCCGGTGACCGCCGGGCGTCGACGTACTCCGGTGGCATGCGCCGGCGCCTGGACATCGCGATGAGCCTGATCGGCAACCCGCCCATCATCTTCCTCGACGAGCCGACCACCGGGCTGGACCCGCAAGGGCGCCTCGAGGTGTGGCAGGCCGTCCGCGAGCTCGCGGCGCACGGCACGACCGTGCTGCTGACCACGCAGACCCTGGACGAGGCCGAGCAGCTCGCCGACCGGATCGCCATCCTGTACGAGGGCCGAATCATCGCCAACGGCACGCTCGCCGAGCTCAAAGCCCTGCTGCCGCCGGCAAAGATCGAGTACGTGGAGAAGCAGCCGACGCTCGAGGAGGTCTTCCTCGCCGTCGTCGGCGGCGGGACCGGAACGGACCCCACCCCCGGCGGAGCCGGTGTGGATCTCCCCCCCGACCGGGGCGCGAGGCGAACCGAGGAATGACCATGACCACGCACTTCCCCACCCACACGGCGGCGCTGACCGGCCGGTCGCTGCGCCACATCACGCGCAGCGCGGACACGATCATCACGACCACGGTGATGCCGATCGCTTTCATGCTGCTGTTCGTCTACGTGTTCGGCGGCGCGATCGACACCGGATCCGACTCGTACGTGAACTACCTGCTACCTGGGATCCTGCTCATCACCATCGCGTCCGGGGTCTCGTACACAGCGTTCCGCCTGTTCACGGACCTGCACAGCGGCATCTTCGACCGCTTCGCGTCCATGCCGATCGCCCGGTCGTCGGTGCTGTGGGCGCAAGTGCTGACCTCGCTGCTGGCCAACGCTGTCTCGCTGGCCGTGGTGATCGGCGTCGCCGTGATCATGGGCTTCCGCCCGGACGCAGGCGTCACGGAATGGCTGGCGGTCGGCGGCATCCTGCTGCTGTTCACCCTGGCACTGACGTGGCTCGCAGTCATCCCGGGACTCACGGCGAAGTCCGTGGACGGGGCCGTGGCGTTCTCGTATCCGCTGATCCTCCTGCCCTTCATCAGCTCGGCCTTCGTGCCCACCGAGACGATGCCCGGGCCGGTGCAGGCCTTCGCCGAACACCAGCCCGTGACCTCGATCGTGAACACGATCCGCGACCTGCTCACCGGACAGCCGATCGGGTCCGGCATCTGGACAGCCCTGGCGTGGTGCGTCGGCATCCTGGGCGTGGCCTACCTCGCGGCGATGGCCGCGTACCGGCGCCGGATCGCCTAGGACTCGAGGCCCACCTACCCCGGCCGGTCGGTTGAGGTGTAGCGGTCGGTGGCGCGTTCGACCGGTGACGCGGCAGTCGATGTGAGGCCGATTGCACACTCGCGCGCCGTTGCGCTAGCGTCCCTAATGAGTCTTACCGGGTTGGTCGTGAGGCAGACTCGGTGTCCGGCAGTCGCTGGCAGGTGAGCACTCTCCTTCCCAGGATCCCCGCGTGCGGGAGTCCTATTGACAGATCGTGCCCCTGCCGGTGGTTGGGAGGAT
>JAQBEX010000143.1:0-26159 GCA_032123675.1 Actinomycetes bacterium | reverse complement strand
CCACCCATCCGTACGTCCTGCTCCAGATCCTGCCCCCGTGGATGACGTACCAGACCCGCGAGTCGCCGATCACGGCATTGAGCACCCTCTGGACGTCGATGCCCGAGGCGGTGATGTCCATGGCGTGCACCGCACCACGCGTGCCGTACCTGGGACCGTTCGAGGCACCGACGGGGTTGTGGCTGTTGGTCGACCCGCCGTGACCGCTGTCGCCGATCACGCCGTCACTGATCCGACTCCGACCGGGCCAACGGGTGTCGATCTCGCGGCGCAGGGCCAGCAGCGACGGGGACGTGTGCCAGGGCATGAGCGACGATGCGCCCCTCGCGACCGGCGCTGATGCGACCTCGCCCGGCGACGCGGGAGCTCCCGCCGCGGTGGCCGGAAGCGTGGTGGCAATGGCCACAGCACATGCTGCGGTGGCAATCGCACGCGCCCCACCAGAACGGCCCATTACCATCATTTCCGACTCCCACCCAGATCCCACGCCGGCGCGTCCCCAAAAAAATTCGTACCCGGCACACCGTGCCAGACCTGACAAAGTGATGCAATTGCACCGGATCGATACCTTCAGCTTTCTGCGTTCAGATCGCAGCAAGACCAGATATCCGGGATTGCCGACGTCACGTCCCCCCGCCGCGGCGCAAGGCCCGGTCATGCCAACTAGCGTGATGCCGGGACGAGGAAGGGAGGGCTGCGATGTCCGTCGCCCAGTGGATCGCCGCGTTGATGCCGGTCCTGTCCGTGGCCATCCTTCTTGTGGTGCTGCGCATGCCGGCCTCTCGTGCCATGCCCATCGCCCTCGTGATCACGATCGCTCTCGCGATGCTGGCCTGGGGCGTTCCCGCCATCGAGATATCGGCATCGGTCGTGGAGGGCTTGATCATTGCCGGGTCGGTGGTCCTCATCGTTCTCGGTGCGTTGGCGTTCCTCAGCGTCATGCGGGCCAGCGGGGCGCTCGCGCTGATCCGCCTGGATGTGCTCAAGCTCAGCCCGGACAGCCGGGTACAGATGCTGTTCGTGGGTTGGCTGCTGGTCTGCTTCATCGAGGGCGCCGCCGGGTTCGGAACCCCTGCCACCGTGGCCGCTCCCCTGCTCATCGCCCTGGGGTTCCCCGCAATGGCTGCGGTCTGCCTGGCCCTGATCGCCGACGTCTCGGCGGTGACCTTCGGAGCTGTGGGCACGCCCATCATCGTCGGGCTGACCCAGGGCACCGGTCGGGAGTGGGCCAACCCGGAGGACGCCGAGCAGATGACCGATGTGGCCCTCCAGGCCGCCGCGATCGATGTGGTCGCGGGCATGACGATCCCATTGCTGATGCTGTGGTTCCTGACCCACGTCTTCGCCAAGGAGAAGGGCCGCCGACCCTTTGTCGAGATGATCCCGCTGACCATCGTCGCGGCGCTCAGCTTCTCGGTACCGGCCTACCTGTGGACGTGGTTCCTCGGTGTGGAGTTCGGCGGGATCCTGGGTGCGGCGACCGGGATGGCGATCCTGTTCATCGTCGTGAAGCTGGGCCTCCTGGTGCCCAAGAATCCCTGGTCGGTGACCCAGGGCTACATCGACCCGTTCGAGCTCGAGACCATGGTGGCGCAGACCGAGGCCGAGGCCGAGGCGGCCCATCTGTCGACCGCCCGGGTGTGGGCTCCCTACGGATTGCTCACCGTCCTGCTGTTGGTCACTCGCGTCGTCGACGACGTCAAGGAGACCCTCAACTCGTGGACGCTGAGCTGGAACGGCATCTTCGGAACGGACATCTCCGCGGGCTTCGAGCCGTTGTACTCCCCCGGCGTGATCTTCCTGATCGTGGCGGCATTCACCGCGTGGCTGCACCACCTCAAGGCCCCCAAGATCCGCGAGGCCATGCACAACACGCAGAAGGCGGTTCTGGGCTCTGCGCTGGTCCTGATGGCCGCTGTGCCGATCGTCCGGGTGTTCCTCAACTCGGGGGTGAACAGCAACGGTCTCGAGTCGATGCCGCTGGAACTGGCCAATTCAGCCGCCGAGGGCGTGGGCGGCAACTGGCCGCTGGCAGCCCCGCTGGTCGGCGCCCTGGGCTCGTTCGTGTCCGGCAGCGCCACGTTCAGCCACCTGATGTTCGGGGCGTTGCAGGAGTCCGTCGCTGACTCGGTGGGGGTGAACCCAGAGGTCGTGCTGGCTCAGCAGGTGGGTGGCGCGAACGCGGGGAACATGGTCTGCGTGACCAATGTCGTCACAGTGGCCGCGGTGGGCGGCCTTCTGGGTGCTGAAGGAGCGATCATTCGAGTGACCGTCATACCCATGGCCGCGTACTCAGCTGTGTTCATGGCCGCGGGCATGTTCTTGGCCTGACCGACCGATGTGTCGCGCGCACGACACATCGGGGCGTGCTCAGGTGGGATGCTGAGCGCCATGCGTGCGTGGCTGCTGGACCGTCCGGGCCCACCCGGGTCCCTGAGGTTGGGCGAAGTACCCAGCCCGTGGCGTGCGGCGTCGTTCGCACAGCGCGAGGTTGAGGTGCTGGTCAAGGTCGAGGCGGTCGGCCTCAATCCCGTGGACTTCAAGACGGCCGCGGCGGGAAACCCGGCCTGGGCCTACCCGCACATCCTGGGGCTCGACATCGCCGGCCGCGTGATGGCCGTCAGCGCCGACGCGGCGGCCCGCCGGGAGATCGGCTGGATGCTGCCCCAGCCGGGAACGCGCGTCGTCCTGCATCAGGACCTGCGCGATCAAGGGGGCTTCGCCGAGTTCGTGAGTGTTGCCCCCGAAGCCCTGGCCGTGGTGCCCAGTGAACTGGATCCGATCGCCGCCGCGAGCCTACCGACGGCGGGCCTGACCGCCCTGGACGCGGTCGAACGCCGGCTGCGTCAGATCTCCGGTCAGACGGTGCTCATCCACGGGGCCTCAGGCGGAGTCGGGTCCATCGCCGTGCAGCTGGCCAAGCTGTTCGGTGCGAGGGTGATCGCCACCGCACGCCCCGAGAACGACGCGGCGGTGCGGGCCCTGGGCGCCATGCACGTTGTGGACTACCGGGACCCGGACCTCGTCGACAAGGTCCGGAGCATCGCCCCGGGCGGCGTCGATGCGGTCATCGACACAGTCTCGGCGAGCTCGGCGACCGAGGGGATGGCGCTGCTCTCCCACGCCGGGCACCTGGTGAGCATTGCCGGGCGCCCAGACCTGAGCACCGTGCCCGAGTTCGGGCTCGCGCCGACACTGTCCGAGGTGGCTCTGGGCGCGGCCTACACCCACGGTGGATCCGAGGGCCCTCGGTGGCTGCGGTGGGGGCTGGAACGCCTCATGAAGCTGATCATCGAGGGGCACCTGCACCCGCCGGACATCGAGGTCATCAGCTTCGACGAGATCCCTCGGGGGCTCGAGCGCCTGAGGGACGGTGAGGTCGACGGCAAGCTGGTCGCGAACCTGCGGTGGAAGTGATCCCTCGCGTCGCTAGCGGCGTCCGTTGGTGCAGATCTGTCCCGGCGGGCAGTACTGCGGGAACGCCACCTGTGGCAGGTAGGCCATCAACAGGATGATCACCAGGGAGGCGATCGAGCCGATCCAGACGCCGCGGTAGAGGTTGTTGCTCCGTGCCCGGATGCGTGCCGAGTTCCGCCGAAGTGCCCAGGCGACCACGAGGAATCCGATCACGAGACCGACGCCCAGCCCGACCTTCGCGCCGGTCGTGTCGGCGACCGATCGACCCAGGTAGAGACCCGCGCTCCCAGTCATTCCCAGGATGACGGTTGCGATGAGCAGACTGATCCCGCTGAACACCGAGGTCATCAGGGTGTCTGCGGCCATCTGGTCAGGATCTGGCTCAGGCGCCGGTTCGTATCGACCGGTGGTCGGCTTGGCCACGGAACCTCCCTGATGTGGATGGACCAACACTCTCACAGGTTGGGCGGTCGCCGTCCCGATCATGGGACTGCGTCGCCGCCGGGCTCTGCGTGCGTGCGGGCACGCTAGGTCCGGACGAGCCGTCGCTTCTTGACCGTGTACCCCGGCGGAAGGGTCCCGTCCTTGAGCATGCGGATGGGGCAGCGCGTGCAGCGTGGCTTCTTGGAGCAGCACTTCTTCTTCGGCTTGGCCACCCCCTCAGTCTAGGCCCGTCAGTTAGGTCGCCCTAACGGGGCGGGTCGACGCAGCGACACCGACCCCGTCCACGTCGGCTCAGTCGGCCCACACCTGGGCCGTGCGTCCCACATCTGCGAGCACGTCCTTGAGGGTGTCGAAGTCCTCATGGCGCAGCCGCATCCAGGCGTTGGCGTGATATCCAGCCTCGATCGGCTGGGTCGGCGTGCCCGGTGCGGGCAGGTGCGACGCCGTGATCAGGTGCCCGTAGCGGTGCTGCACCTCGTCGAGCCCGGAGTAGCCGCTGATGACCCCGTCTCGGTTGGGCCTCAGGGCGATCAACCCGCAGGAGAACCGGTGGCTGGGCACCCGCTGGGGCTGGCCGTACATCAGCGCGTGCGCCCACTCGCCGTGCAGGTCCATCTCGTTGGCCTCGTTGTACATGTCCCACTGGCCCACTCCGGGAGGCCGGGCCCCGATCTCGGAGAACTTCAGGCCCCTGGGCCCGAAGAACCACTCCATGTGGGTTGCCGAGGTGTCCAGGCCCAGGACTGAGATGACCCGGCGGCCCATCTCGCGGACCTCCTCGTACTCGGCCTGCAGCACCCGATTGGTGGCGATGATCTGCGGGGAGATCCACCGGGTCCGCATTGCCTCGAGCACGTTGGGGAAGTAGTGGGAGACGAACTCATGGGTCACGTGGCCGTCGATCGTGATGGTGTCGTAGAAGCCCTCGTGGCCCTCGACGAACTCCTCGAGGGCCAGGGAGGCGCCAGCATCCACCCCCGATGTGACGCACGCGGCAATGAGTTGCTCGTCGGTGTCCACCCGGAGGGTTCCAGCAGCCCCGGCGCCATCGCGTGGCTTGAGGATGAGCGGATAGCCGACCGACGCGGCGAAGTCGAGGGCCTCGGCCCTGGCCTGCACGGCGGTGGATGCGGCCGTCGGGATCCCGGCATCGCGCAGGACCTGCTTCATGGTCGGCTTGTCGCGGCACAGGTAGGCAGCGCGTGCCGAGGTGCCCGGGATGCCACAGCGCTCACGTACGTGCGCCACCGGCATCACGTGCGATTCGATCGAGCACTCGAGCCGGTCGACCCACGTGTGCGTCTGCGCCTGGCGGACCGCCCACTCCAGGGCAGCCTCGTCGGTCACCGAGTCCACGCGGTAGTGCCAGTCGATCCACGACTTCAACTCGTCGTCGTAGTGGTCGTAGTCGTACTCGCTGATCACCATGACGTACGCGCCGACCTCGCGCAGTGCGCGGACGAAGCGGCGTTGTGTGTCCGGGAAGCGGGGCTCGACGAAGATGATGTTCACATCACGAAGGATGCCGCGCCCGGGGACCCCCGTCGCGCCGGGTCAGGCCTTGGGCCAGGACTCGGGCTCGGGATCAGCCTCGGACTCGGGCTCGGGGAGGGCGTCGACTCTGGCGTTCGGATGCACGAACCAGCCACGCCGCTTGGCCAGTGCGCCGTTGAACGCGGCGCCGATGAACAGGGCCAGGACGGTCACGTAGACCCACCACATCACCGCGACCGGGGCCGCGATGGCGCCGTACACCGACCCCTCACGGAAGATCCAGGCGAAGTACCAGCGCAGGGCCCAGCTGAACATGGCCCACAGGGCCATGGCGAGCACTGCGCCGGGGATGTCTGCTGCCCAGTACGTCCGATGCGGGACCGCCCAGTGGTACAGCGAGACCACAAGCAGGAGCGCGGCCGTCAGCTGCGCGATGCTCAGCAGGAACGAGGTGGTCGCGCCCTGAACCCCTGGTACCAGCTGATGGAGGAAGGACGGCCCCGCGAGGATGAGTGGGATCGCCACGATGAGGACGGCCAATCCGGCGACGTAGACACCGAGCGACAGCAGCTTGGAGTGCACGAAGGACCGCAGGCCCTCGCGCTGGTAGACGATGGTCATTGCGTTGATGACGCCATCGATGACCCGCGATCCGGCCCATACCGCGATCACGACACCGACGAGTCCCAACGTCGTCTGGCCCCGGCCGAACACGTTGTCCAGAAGCGGGACGAGCAGGTCGTCGATCGCATCCGGGGTCAGCACCTGCTCGGCGAGGTCAAGCACGCTGGTGCGGAACTGGGCGACCGCATCGATGCCCAGGAGCCCCTGGAACCGGAAGATGCCGGCGCCCAGGCCGAGGATCAGCCACGGAAGGGCGAAGACCGCCCAGAAGGAGGCCTCGGCCGCAAGACCGGTCAGGCGCGTCTGGTAGCCCACGATCAGGGCATCCCCGAGGGCGCTGCCGGACAGCCGTCGTCCAGCCGCCTGCATCCAACCCGCCAACGCCGCACCTCCGTGTCCCGTCGGTCTGAATCTAGCCCGCGCGGGGCCCGGCGCCCAATGTGCGCTGCGACCGCGGCCCCCGGCTCGTCGAACGGCCAGTGGCTGACTTGCGGCAATCCCCGACCCGAACCTGAGTCGGCCCCCGCGCTGTCGTAGGTTGATCCCGTGACCCACGAGTGCGACATCCTGATCATCGGGGCCGGCCCCTCGGGCCTGTACGCGGCGTACTACGCCGGGTTCCGCGGCTGGTCGGTGGTGATCATGGACGCCCTGCCGGAGGCGGGTGGGCAGATCACTGCCATGTACCCGGAGAAGGACATCTTCGACGTTGCCGGGTACACGTCGGTCAAGGGCCGGGTGCTGGTGGAGAACCTCGTGGCCTCAGCGGCCCCGTATGAACCCACCTACGTCCTCGGCGAGCAGGCGATGTCCCTGGAGGCGTCCGAGGGAGCCCCCACCGTGGTGACCGGTTCCCACGGGACCACCGTCACCGCCAAGGCCGTCATCATCACCGGTGGGATCGGCTCCTTCACCCCCCGATCACTTCCGGCCGACGACGGGTGGGAGGGCAAGGGGCTGGTCTACTTCGTCCCCAAGCTGGCCGACCATGCGGGCAAGGACATCGTCATCGTTGGTGGCGGCGACTCCGCCTTCGACTGGGCCTACGCATTGGCACCCATCGCCCGCAGCGTCTCGTTGGTGCACCGCCGGGAGCAGTTCCGTGCCCACGGGTCCATGATCGACGCCGTCCGCGAGCTCGGGGTTTCGCTGTACACGTCGTCGGAGGTTAGCGCGATCCGAGGCGACCAGACCGTCTCCGAGGTGGAGATCACCCACAAGGAGACCGGCGAGGTCACGGTGCTGCCGGCGCAGACAGTGGTCGCGTCCCTTGGGTTCGTGGCCAACATCGGCCCGATCGCGACGTGGGGCCTCGAGCTGGCCAAGCGCCGCATCGTCGTCGACACGGCGATGCGCACCAACCTGCCCGGTGTCTTCGGGGCGGGCGACATCGTCACGTACCCTGGCAAGGTCCCGCTGATCTCTGTCGGGTTCGGCGAGGCCGCCCTTGCGGTGAACAACGCCGCGCCGATCGTCGAGCCCGGGATGGGGATCTTCCCGGGCCACTCATCAGGAGGTTCCGAATGAGCACCGTCGACCAGCCGGAGGTGCCCTCGGCGCCCGAGGATCCGGCGTTCCCCGCAGATTCCTTCTCCGACGTGCTGGCAGCGAACGCCGGCTTCGCAGCCGGCTTCCATGGGCTGGGACTCGGGGGAAGGGCGGCCAAGGGCTTGGCCATCATCACGTGCATGGATTCGCGGATCGACCCACTGAGCATCGTCGGGATGGGTCCGGGTGACGTGAAGATCCTGCGCAACGCTGGCGCGCGCGTGACGGAGGACGTCCTGAGGACCCTGGTGCTGGCCACCTACCTGTTGGAGGTGGATCGGGTCCTGGTCCTGCCGCACACGCGCTGCAAGATGGTCGGTACGGCCGAGGAGGACATCCACGCGCTGATCGCCGACGAGTACGGCGTGGACACGCGCAGCATGGAGTTCCGGACTGTTCAGGATGAGCGCGCTGCACTGCGCCGCGACCTGCGCCGGATCCGCAGCTTCCCGCTGCTCCCCGCTGACCTGGTCGTCGGCGGCGCGGTCTACGACGTGGACACCGGCGAGCTGCATCCCATCGACGGCTGAGCCGCCCAGCGCCCAGCGGGCCGGGGACGAGACCGCTCCGGCCGGCCCGCCCGCGGCGATTGGGTCAGGCGTCGATACGCGCGCGGTCGAGCCCAGTCGACCCGGCGACGATGAACTCCTTGCGTGGGGCGACCTCCGAGCCCATGAGCAGGTTGAACACGCTCGCGGCATCTGCGGCATCCTCGACGCACACGCGGCGCAGCGTCCGCTTGCCCGGCTCCATGGTGGTCTCGCGCAACTGGCTGGCGTCCATCTCGCCCAGGCCCTTGTAGCGCTGCGGGTCCTTCCACCGGCGCCCGGCCTTGCGCAGCTCCGCGAGGGTGGCGGCGAGCTCCGTGTCGGAGTGGGTGTAGCGGACCTCGGCCTTCTTCCCGCCGCTGGCGATCACTTCGACCCGGTGCAGCGGCGGCACGGCTGAGTAGACGCGCCCCTCGGCGAGCATCTCGGGCATGTACCGGTGGAAGAGCGTCAGCAGCAGGCAGCGGATATGGGCACCGTCGACGTCGGCGTCGGCCATCAGGATGACCTTGTTGTACCGCAGGGCCTCGATGTCGAAGGTGCGCCCGGAGCCGGCACCGAGCACCTGGATGATCGCGGCGCACTCGGCGTTCTTGAGCATGTCGGCCAGGGATGCCTTGTGGACGTTGAGGATCTTGCCCCGGATCGGCAGGAGCGCCTGGAACTCGGAGTCCCGGGCCAGCTTGGCGGTGCCCAGCGCGGAGTTGCCCTCGACGATGAACAGTTCGGTGCGCTCGATGTCCGCACTGCGGCAGTCCACGAGCTTGGCCGGCATCGAGGACGACTCCAGCGCGCTCTTGCGGCGCTGCACGTCGCGGTGCGCACGGGCGGCCACGCGGGCACGCATCGCGTTGGCCACCTTCTCGGCGACGGACTTGACCACGAGCTTGTCGCCGCGCGGCGGGTTGGCCAGCCACGAGGACAGCTCCGTGCTGACGACCCCGGCGACGATCCGGGATGCGGCCGGCGTACCCAGGATCTCCTTGGTCTGGCCCTCGAACTGCGGCTCGGCGAGGCGAACCGTCACCACGGCGGTCGCGCCCTCAAGCGCGTCCTCCTTGGTGATCGCTCCCTCGCTGGGCTTGAGGACCTTCGCTGTGGACAGGTGGTCGTTGAGCGTCTTGACCAGGCCACGCTCGAAGCCGGCCATATGGGTGCCGCCCTTGGGCGTGGCCACGATGTTGACGAACGAGCGGAGCTCGGTGTCGTAGTTGTTGCCCCACCGAAGGGCCACGTCCACGACGAGCTCACGCTCGACCTCCGTGGGCACCATGTGCCCGCGCTTGTCCAGGACCGGCACGGTCTCGGTGAACTTCTGTGCCCCCGCCAGGCGCAGGATCGGCGACACGGCGTCGCCGGTCGCGAGATGCTCGACGAACTCGGCGATCCCGCCGAGGTGCGCGAAGGTGCGCTCGTGCACCGATCCGGGGTCGCGCTCGTCGCGCACGACGATCCTCAACCCGGGGACCAGGAAGGTGGTCTGCTGGGCGCGGGCGTGGACGGCCTCGAGGTCGATCACGGCATCCGTGGTGAAGATCTGGGGGTCCGGCCAGAACCGGACCCGGGTGCCGGTGCGCGCGCGCGGGCACGATCCTCCGCGCCGTAGGCCCGACTTCTTGGAGAAGTCGGCGTCGGGGCCCTCCCCGTCGAACAAACCCGGCACCCCCCGGCGGAAGGAGATCAGGTGCACCGTGGCATCACGGTCGACCTCGACATCGACCCGCGCGCTCAGGGCGTTGACCACGCTGGCGCCCACGCCGTGCAGTCCGCCTGAGGCGGTGTAGGACCCGCCGCCGAACTTCCCGCCGGCATGCAGCTTGGTCATGACGACCTCGACGCCCGTCAGGCGCGTGCGCGGCTCGACATCGACGGGGATCCCGCGCCCGTCGTCGTGGATCTCCACCGAGCCGTCCGGGTGCAGGATCATGTCGATCCGGGTGCACCAGCCGCCGAGGGCCTCATCCACCGCGTTGTCCAGGATCTCCCAGACACAGTGCATCAGTCCGCGCGAGTCGGTGGAGCCGATGTACATGCCGGGGCGCTTCCGGACCGCCTCGAGGCCTTCGAGCACGGACAGGTTCTTGGCCGAGTACCCGCTCTTGGGCTTGCCTGCCCGGCTGGTTCGACGCGTCGGCTCAAGGGGTTCTGCGGTCACCGGTCAAGGGTACCGGGGGTGGCTGACAGCCTTCGCTCATCGGAGCACCAAGTCATTCCGTGGCGCGCCGGTGTGTGGATGCATGTTGCGCGCCTGGCGAACGTGTCAGCGAAAGGACGCCCGGGGTGCAAGACTGGAGGTCACGTTGATCCGAGGAGGGGACATGGTTGGCACTCTCGAGGCAGAGGTCGCGCTCAGCGCGGCCGATAGGTGTGACCGTTGCGGTGCTCAGGCAATCGCTCGGGCGACGCTGGCCACCGGGGCCCACCTGCTCTTCTGCGGGCATCACCTGCGCGCCCACGAGGCTCGACTGACCGAGATCTCGGCGCGGATCGCGCGCACCACAACCGGGCAGCACGCCGGTGGCAGCGGGCTCACCAGCACTGAGTGAATGCGGTCCTGCTCGACGTCCTGGTCGTTGTCGCCGTAGCGGTCGCGATCGTTGGGATCGTCGTCCCGGTCCTGCCCGGCACCCTCCTGGCCCTGGGTGCTTTCCTGCTGTGGGCGCTTCTCACGGGCGGTTCATTGGCGTGGGCTGCGTTCGCGATCATCGCGGTGCTCATCGCCCTCGGGCAGATCCTGAAGTACCTCCTGCCGCACAAGTCATTGACGGCGGCCGGAGTTCCGGGTCGGTCGATCCTCGTGGGGGCGGTCTGCGCCATCGCGGGCTTCTTCCTGATCCCCGTCGTGGGGCTGGTCGTGGGGTTCATCGGTGGCCTGTTCCTCGCCGAGCAGGTCCGGCTGCGCAACGGGGCCGAGGCGATCGACTCCACGTGGGTCGCGATGAAGGCGACGGGATTCGCGATCCTGATCGAGCTGGGGGCCCTCATGGTGGCCACCACGGTCTGGGTCGGGGCGCTGGTTCTGCTGAGCCAGAGCTGAGCGGAGGTAGGCTCCCGTCATGACCATGCCCGCGGATCAGCACGACACGGTTGTTCTGCGCCCCGGCCCGCCGCCCGCGGAACGGCACGACACCATCGTGCTGAGCACCAACCTCCCGCCCGCACCTGCGCAGCAGCCCGTGCCCACACCTCCTGCGGGGTGGCAGCCGGCGCCACCGGCACCCGCCGCGTGGCAGCCGCAGGTGCCGATGCCGCCCAATCCGTACTCCACGGCCCACGCGTCGGGAGCAACCGACCCGTGGGGCGGCCCCGTCGGTGCGCCGGTCATCGTCATGCGCAACAACGCGGCAGTGATCGGTGCAACGCTCGGTTCGGTGACGCTGTTCCTGTCCCTGATCCCGCTGATCGGCATCGTCGCGTGGATTCTGGCTCCCGTCGGTCTGGTCGCCAGCCTGATCGGGCTGCTGGTGGGGATGTCGCGCAAGGTTGGCCGGGCAGGTGCGCTCTGGGGCCTGTGGACCTCCGGGGCTGCTCTGCTGGTGTGCCTTGCGTGGACGTCACTGTTCCTGGCCCTCTGACCGTCGGCGCACCAGAGCGTGCGTGCCCCCGACCCATCTGGCCACGGCGAGTCGGTCAGGCCGGCAAGCCAGCCACGAACTTCTCGATCCGTCGCTCGGAGACCGGCACGGCGGTGCGGATGTGCTGCGCGAACAGGCTCACGCGGTACTCGTCGATGAGGCGTCGCGCCGACCGGGCCGGATCGCCCACCGCCATCGGGTCGGGCACCGGCCAGCCGTCGACCCGCGCGGCCACGAGTGCCTCGGCGGCCTGGGCCATCGCCCGCCGCCGGGATTCCGCAGCTGGATCGTCGGGGAGTTTCGCGGCCCGCCAGGCGAGGGCCTGCAGGTAGCGACGCAGATCCGTGATCCGCTCAGCGCCCATCCGGCTGACCGGGCGGGGGCCGACCAGCCGGTCAAGCTCCGCTCGGATGTCTGCAACCGCGTCGCTGACCACGGGCGACGTGAGGGCGTCGACGGCGCGCTCGGCCTCCCAGGCGTGGCCGAGGGCCACCACCACCTGGGCCAGCAGGGCTGCGTAGCGCTTGGGCAGTTCCAGGGTGATCCGCGACACTGCGGCGGTGTAGGCCTGTGCATCGCGGACCGCCGGCCCGGCCAGCAGCACGTCGATGGCAGCATCGGCGCAGTCCGCCAGCAGCGCCTCGGCGCCACCGTGTGGATAGCGACCGAGGACCAGCCGGCTGCTCATGTCCAGCCCCGAGTGCCCGCGCGGGGCTGGGTTGGGCACGGCCAGGGCAACCAGCCGCCGGACGCCCCGGAGGTGCGCACGTGCCGCCTGCTCGGGATCGGGAAGGACGGCCAGGTCGACCGACGTGCCGCGATCCACCAGCGCCGGGTAGCCGGTGACCGAGACACCAGCGACCACCCTGTCCACGCTCTCGGGGATCGTTCCGAAGGTCCATGAGGTGGCCCCGGCCACCGTGACGTCGTCGGCCGCGCGCGCGAGCATCCGGGCGCGGTCGGGTGCGTGTCGGCGCTGCAGCGCGGCCAGGTCGCGGTCCTCTCCGAGGACGGCCCCGGTCTCGTCCACGATCCGGTAGCGGGGCAACAGGTGCATCGGCACCCGGGTGAGGTCCCAGTCCGCGGCGGTGAGGCGGACCCCGGTGATCCGGGCAGCTGCGGCGGCGACGGCCTCGAGGATCGGCTGCTCGGTCAGCTCCGCGGACGCGAGCACGGCCGGAGCCAGGTTGGGAGCGGGGCCCAACTGCTTGCGGACCGCCTTGGCGGGGCTGCGCAGCAGGGCGGTGACGAGGTCTCCACGCAGCCCGGGGGCGGCCCCGGGGACCTCTGCCGGGTCCAGCTCGGGCAGGAGCGCCAACGGGACGTCGACAGTCACCCCGTCCGCGGCGGCGCCCGGTTCGAAGGCGTAGGAGAGGCTCAGGCTCACCTCGGGCCCCGCGCTCCACCGCAACGGGAACTCCTCCTCGTCGGGCAGGTCCTCGCCCGCGACGCGGATGTCGGCCGGGGTCAGCGTCAGCAGATCGGGAGTCTGCCTGCTGACCTTCTTCCACCACGAGTCGAAGTGCCGCACGGACGTGATGTCGGGCGGGATGCGCGCGTCGTAGAACGCGAACAGCCCCTCGTCGTCGATGACCAGCCCGCGCCGGCGGCTGCGCTCCTCGATGGCCTCGGCCTGCGTGAGCGCGGCCCGGTTCGCATGCCAGAACCGGTGCCTGGTGCTCCAGTCCCCCTCGACCAGGGCCCCGCGGATGAACAGCTCGCGACACAGTGCGGGGTCGATGCGGCCGTAGTCGACCGTTCGTCCGGTGACCAGCGGGATCCCGAACAGCGTGACGCGCTCGGTGGCGACCGTCGCACCGCGCCTGGCCGACCAGTGCGGCTCGGCGTGGTTGCGCTGGACCAGGTGCTCGGCGGCCTCCTCGATCCAATCCGGCTTCACCGTGGCATTGCGGCGGGCGAACAGCCGGGAGGTCTCGACCAGCTCGGAGGACATCACCCAGTCCGGGTTGGTTCGAGCCAGGGCTGACCCGGGGAAGATGACGAACCGCGCCCCCCGGGCCCCGAGGTAGTCACGGCGCAGCGGGTCCCGCAGGCCCACCTGCGACAGCATCCCGGTGAGCAGGGCGCGATGGATGGCGTCGTGGTCGTCGCTGCCGCTGGACCACTGGATGCCCAAGCTGGACAGGACCTCCCGGATCTGGGAGACGAGGTCCTGCCACTCGCGGATCCGCAGGTAGTTCAGGTACTGCTCGCGGCAGGCCCGCCGCAGCCCGTTGCCCGACGTGGCCTTGCGCACCGACCGGATGTGGTCCCACAGATTGAGCAGTGTGGAGAAGTCCGAGCGCTTGTCGACGAATCTGGCGTGTGCGGCGTCAGCTCGGCCACGTTCTGCCTCCGGTCGCTCCCGGGGATCCTGGATGGTCAGCCCGGCGACGATCACCACGACCTCGCGCACGCAGCCAGCCTGGGCTGCGGCCAGGACCATCCGGCCCAGGCGGGGGTCCAGTGGCAGCCGGGCCAGCTGCTTGCCGAGCGGCGTGAGCCGTGGTGGGCCGGCTCCGCCCTTGAGCGCGCCCAGCTCGGTGAGCAGTGCGACCCCATCGCGGATCTGGCGCGTGTCCGGGGGGTCGAGGAACGGGAAGCGCTGGATCTCGCCGAGGCGCAGGGCGGCCATCTGCAGGATGACCGAGGCAAGGTTCGTGCGCAGGATCTCGGGGTCGGTGAATTCCGGGCGGTCAGCGAAGTCCTGCTCGGCGTACAGCCTGATGGCGATGCCGTCGCGCACGCGCCCGCAGCGGCCCGCGCGTTGGTTGGCCGAGGCCTGTGAGATCGGCTCGATGGGCAGCCGCTGGACCTTCAGCCGCTTGCTGTACCGCGAGATCCGGGCAGTCCCGGGGTCGACGACGTAGCGGATACCGGGCACGGTGATCGAGGTCTCGGCGACGTTCGTGGCAAGGACCACCCGCCGGCCTCCCCCGGCCGCGAACACCTTGTGCTGCTCGGCCGCGCTCAACCGTGCATACAGGGGCAGGACGCTCGTGGCCGCGTCGAGCAGGGGCCGCAGTGCGTCGGCCACATCGTGGATCTCGCGCTGGCCGGACAGGAACACCAGCACGTCGCCGTCCCCGGAGGTCAGGCACTCCAGGACGGCCTCGCAGACGGCATCCACATCGTCGCTGGCCACGTCCTCGCTCGGTCGGTAGCGGATCTCCACGGGGTACGTGCGACCGCTGACCTCAACGATCGGCGCTCCCCCGAAGTGCGCCGAGAAGCGCTCGACGTCGATCGTCGCGCTGGTCACGATCACCCGCAGGTCCGGTCGGCGTGGCAGCAGCCGGGTGAGGTAGCCCAGGAGGAAGTCGATGTTGAGGCTGCGCTCGTGGGCCTCGTCGATGATGATCGTGTCGTAGCGGCGCAGGTCCCGGTCACGCTGGAGCTCGGCGAGCAGGATCCCGTCGGTCATCACCTTGACCCTGGTGCCCTTCGCGGTGCGATCGGTGAAGCGGACCGCGAACCCGACCTCCGCACCGAGCTCGACGCCGCACTCCTCGGCGATCCGCGCGGCCAGGGTGCGAGCAGCGATCCGGCGCGGCTGGGTGTGCCCGATCATGCCCGCGCTCCCCCGCCCCGCGGCGAGGGCGATCTTGGGCAGCTGCGTGGTCTTGCCCGAGCCCGTCTCGCCGGCCACGATCACGACCTGGTGATCGTTGAGGGCAGCGGTGATCGCCTCGACGTGGGCTGCGATCGGAAGGGCCTCGGGGACGGCCAGGCGGAGCGTCACAAGGGGTCAGCCGGCCTGGGCCTCCGCCGCGGCGGCGATGTCAGCCAGGTCCTTGGCCAGGGCCTTGCGGGTCGACCCGACGAAGAGCCGGCCGATCGTGGCACCCATGACCTTGCTCGTGGTGGACGTGGCCTCGCCGGCGAATCGCATGGTCAGGGTGCAGGCGTCCTCCCCCGCCGGGACGACCTCCATCATCGACTCGTAGTTCATCCCGTGACTGGCTGCCTCAGTCCGGTAGGAGCGCCCAGGGACCACCTCGCTGATCTCCATCTCCTCGGTGGCCTGCTTGCCGAACATGGTCCGCGTCTCCCGCCAGCGGGTGCCGATCCCGAAGCCATCGGGGCCACCAAGGATCTCGACCGAGTCAATCCCTGAGATGACCGTGGGGCTGGCCTCAAGGTCGGTAATGATCGCCCAGACCCGTTCGGCCGGGGCGGAGATGTCCTGTGTCACGTCGATCTGCATGGGTCAAGGCTGCCACACTCCCCCGCTGCTGCGGCCCAATCCGGCGCAGCAACCGGGCCACGCCAGCGCAATCAGTGCGTGCGACGCCGGCCTACCAGGACTTGTCGATGGGGCGCCCCTCGGCGTAGCCCGCGGCGGACTGCACACCGAGCAGCGCCCGCTCATGGAACCCGGCCAGGGACGAGGCCCCGGCGTAGGTGCAGGCTGACCGGACTCCCGAGGTGATTGAGTCCAGCAGGTCCTCCACTCCGGGGCGGGCCGGGTCGATGTACATCCGGGAGTGCGAGATGCCCTCCTCGAACATGGTCTTGCGGGCGCGATCGAAGGCCGACTCGTCGGAGGTGCGGCCGCGGACGGCGCGCGCCGAGGCCATTCCGAAGCTGATCTTGTAGGCCTTCCCGGTCGGGTCGATCTGCAGGTCCCCGGGGGACTCGTACGTGCCGGCGAACCAGGAGCCGATCATGACCGCCCCCGCTCCGGCAGCGAGCGCGATCGCGACATCGCGCGGGTGGCGCACCCCGCCATCGGCCCAGATCCAGCGCCCCTCCTTCCGCGCGGCGGCGGCGCAGTCCAGAACCGCTGAGAGCTGCGGGCGCCCCACGCCGGTCTGCATGCGGGTGGTGCACATCGCCCCTGGTCCCACACCCACCTTCACGATGTCGGCGCCTGCCTCGATGAGGTCCAGGGTGCCGGCTGCGGTCACCACGTTCCCGGCAGCGACCTGCACGTGCGGCGCGATGTGCCGGACCGCGGACACGGCGCCCAGCGCCTCGATCATCTTCTCCTGGTGGCCGTGGGCGGTGTCGACGACGAGCAGGTCCACACCGGCCGCAAGCAGCGCCTCTGCCCGCCCGGCCACGTCGCCGTTGACCCCGATCGCCGCCCCGACCCGCAGGCGCCCATCGGCGTCCAGCGCCGGGGTGTACACCGTGGACCGCAGCGCACCGGCGGCGGTCAGCACGCCGACCATCGTTCCGTCGGCAGCCACGACCGGTGCCACTCGGCGGCGGGCGCGGTGCATCAGGTCGAACGCCGTGCGCGGCTCGACCCCCTCGGGGAGGGTGAAGACCTCATCGCTCATCACGTCCGCGACCCGGGCAAAGCGGTCGGTGTCAACGCAGTCGGACTCCGTCACGATGCCGACCGGCACCCCCTGGGACTCGACGATCGCCGCGCCGTGCCCGCGCTTGTGGATCAGTGACAGGGCCGCACCGACAGTCTCATCCGGTGAGAGCCGGACGGGGGTGTCGTACACGGGGTGCCGGGACTTGACCCAGGCCAGCACATCGGCCACGACCTCGACCGGGATGTCCTGCGGGATGATCACCAGCCCGCCGCGTCGGGCGACAGTCTCGGCCATCCGGCGCCCGGCGACCGCGGTCATGTTGGCCACGATGATCGGGATGGTGGCCCCGGAGCCGTCAGGGGCGGACAGGTCGACACCGAACCGGGAGGCCACCGACGATCGGGTCGGGACCAGGAAGGCATCGTCGTAGGTCAGGTCGTGGGCGGGAAGCTCGTGCAGGAAGCGCATGTGGTCACGCTATCGGGCCCCAGGGTGCCGCGGAGTGGATCCGCGTAGGGTCGTGCTCGTGCGCCGCGTGGTGATGGTCGGGAACTCCGGCTCCGGCAAGACGACGCTGGCCGACGAGGTGGCCACGCGCCTGGCGGTGCCGCACGTCGAGCTCGATGCGCACTTCCACCAGCAAGGTTGGGTCCCCACGCCAGAGCCGGAGTTCGTCGGGGCGGTCCGAAGCGCCCTGGACGCGGCCGATGCGGACGCTGACGGGTGGGTCGTGTGCGGCAACTACCCGGCTGCGCGCGCCTCGATCTGGGCCCGGGCTGATTCGATCGTGTGGCTGGACCTGCCCCGGGCTGTGGTCATGACCCGGGTGGCCCTGCGCTCAGCCCGGCGGATCGTCGGGCGCACGGAGCTGTGGAACGGCAACCGGGAGTCGCTGTCGGATCTGGCCGCGCTGCACGACCCCAACCGATCGCTGCTCCGGTGGACGTGGGACGCAGTGGAGGGCTACCGCACGCGCTACGTGCCCGCGATGGCCAGCACCACGTGGGGCGACCTGCGCTGGTACCGGCTGCGCTCCCCAGCGGCGGTCGAGGCGTGGCTGGCCCAGGTCGCACCGAGGGACCGGTAGGCCGAACCCGACCGGTGGGGCCGACGTCCAGTCCGTGGTCGCTGCGCACGCAGATCGCGGACGCTACTGCCGGCCGGACTCCCCCTGGTCCGGTTCTGGCGGGCGCGGAGGTGTGGGGAGGTCCGGGCCAAGCCGCCCCGCCCGACGGGCTGCGTCGGTGAGGACCGCGGAGAGCTGGGCGTTCATCGACCGGAACTCCTCGGCCGCCCAGGACTCGTACGCCTCGTAGAGCTCCGGCGGGATCCGCAGCAGGTAGGGCCGGCGGGGGTGGGCCATCGCAGGACGTCGTTCGCTCAGCGGTTCCGGGTGCCGACGTTGACCACCGGTGAGGTGGGCTGGTCGCTGACCATGACGGTCATCAGGTTGGAGGCGAAGGTCGCCTTCGTGTCAGGGTCCAGCGGGATCGCGCCGTGCTCGTCGGTGCCCGCCTCGAGGGACTCGATCGCGTCGCGGACCATGAGCACGGCACCCTCAACGATCTTGAACCGCGCGGCCACGATGGCGCCAGCCTGCTGGCGGCGCAGCATCGAGTCCGCGATCTCGGGCGCGTATGCCAGGTCGGTGATGCGCGCCTCGATCACCTCGACGCCGGCGTCCAGGGCCCGTTCCTGCAGTTCGGTCTGGAGGTCCTGGTTGACCGTGCTCGTGTCGCCGATCAACGTCGTGACTTCGGTGTCGTCGAAGGAGTCGTACGGGTAGGAACGCGCGAGCTGGCGCACGGCGGACTCCGACTGGGTCTCGACGTAGTCGACGAACTCATCCACGCCGAAGGAGGCCTGTGCGGTGTTCGTGACCCGCCAGACCACCACGGAGGCGATCTCGATCGGGTTCCCGTTGGCGTCGTTGACCTTCGACGTGCTGGTGGTGAAGTTGCGCACCCGCAGGGAGACCTTCTTGGTCGCGTAGAGCGGGTTGGTGATCCGCAGCCCGGGCGTGCGGTCGGTGCCGCGGTAGTCCCCGAAGAGCATGAGCACGGCAGCCTGACTCGGCTGGAGCATGTAGAAGCTGATGGCTATACCAAGGGCGACGAGGGACGCACATATCGCTGCGGCAAGCAGCCACAGGTTCTCGGTCGAGATCGCCCACACGAACAACCCGATGGCCGCCAGCACCAACAGAACGTCGAGCAGGAGCCACAGGACTCCAGAGTGCGAATTGGCCGTCTTCTCCATGTACATGGCACACACCTCTGATCTGACCTGACATCATCATGATATCAACGTGCCAGCTGGCGATGGCGGCTGGAGCGCTGCGGCCTTGACTGCCGTCCACCGGGATGAGACTGGTGCTGGCGTGCCACGATGGAGGTGATGTCCGCAGTAGCGCAGCGACGAACAGTGCACCGGTGGGGCTATGGCTTCAGCGCGCTGGTGAACCTCGTCCTCGCGTGGGCCGTGAACGTGTGGCCCGGCTGGGAGGCCGTTGCGTTCCTGGACGACGCGACAACCGAGGTCCTGCCGCTGGTCAACCTCTCGCTGCTGATCGGGTTCGTCACCAACGTCGTCTACATGGTCTTCGATGCGCCGTGGTTCAAGGCGTTGGGCCACGTCCTGACCTCCGTGGTGAGCATCGCCGTCCTCGTGCGCACACTGCGGGTGTTCCCATTCGACTTCGGTGATTCGGCCTCGACGTGGGAGCCGATCACCCGAGGGCTGCTGATCTTCCTGATCGTGGCCTCGATACTCGGATTGGTGTCCTACGTGGTCCAGTTCATGCGGTCCGCGGTCCGGAGCCCGGACGCCGACGCGACCTGACGCCCACCCAAGGGTTTTCGGACGTTGGGGTCTCGGGGGGTTCCGTCCAGCGGCGTCAGAGAGTACCTTCGATGTGGTAAGGCTGGCCTAACCGAAAGAGGACATTCATGACCGCCCAGATCCGCATGCGCTACGAGCTCGATGACTATGACGCCTGGAGGCAGGTCTTCGACCGGGATCCGCTCGACCGCAAGGGCAGCGGGGCACTGAGCTACCGGATCTCCCGGGACGTCGAGAACGACTCGGCCGTTCTGGTCGACCTCGAGTTCGGGACTGTTGATGAGGCAGCAGCGTTCCTCGTTCGCCTGCGTGCGCTGCTGGGCGACCCGGCGATCCCGAAGATGGCCCGCGCCGAGATGACCCTGGCCGAGACCACGGAGAGCGCGGAAATCTGACGCCGGGCTGAGGGCGCACCGAGTTCGACGGCCCAGGCCCGTGCCCTGACCTGCGACGATGCCGATTCCGTCGGCCTTGCGTCAGTCCAGGTAGTCGCGCAGGACCTGTGAGCGGCTTGGGTGGCGCAGCTTCGACATCGTCTTGGACTCGATCTGGCGGATCCGCTCACGGGTCACGCCGTAGACCTTGCCGATCTCGTCGAGCGTCTTGGGCTGGCCGTCGGTGAGGCCGAAGCGCATCTTGACCACGCCCGCCTCCCGGTCGGACAACGTGTCGAGAACCCCATCGAGCTGCTCCTGGAGCAGCGTGAACGACACTGCGTCACTGGGCACGATCGCCTCGGAATCCTCGATCAGGTCGCCGAACTCTGAGTCGCCGTCCTCGCCGAGCGGAGTGTGCAGCGAGATCGGCTCGCGGCCGTACTTCTGGACCTCGACGACCTTCTCGGGCGTCATGTCCAGCTCCTTGGCCAACTCCTCCGGGGTGGGCTCGCGGCCCAGGTCCTGGAGCATCTGGCGCTGCACACGGGCGAGCTTGTTGATGACCTCGACCATGTGCACGGGGATGCGGATGGTGCGGGCCTGGTCGGCCATCGCGCGGGTGATCGCCTGGCGGATCCACCACGTTGCGTACGTGGAGAACTTGTAGCCCTTGGTGTAGTCGAACTTCTCCACGGCCCGGATCAGTCCGAGGTTGCCCTCCTGGATCAGGTCCAGGAACAGCATGCCGCGCCCCGTGTAGCGCTTGGCCAGGCTGACGACCAGGCGCAGGTTGGCCTCGAGGAGGTGGTTCTTCGCCCGGCGGCCATCCTCGGAGATCCACTCGAGATCACGGCGCAGCTTGGGGTCCAGCGACATGCCGGAGTTCAGCTTCTCCTCAGCGAAGAGCCCGGCCTCGATGCGCTTGGCCAGCTGCACCTCCTGCTCGGCGTTGAGCAGGGCCACCTTGCCGATCTGCTTGAGGTAGTCCTTGACCGGGTCGGCCGTGGCGCCGGCAACCGTGACCTGCTGCTGCGGCTCGTCCTCGATGTCGGAGTCCGAGATCTCGAAGGCCTCGGTCTCACCGGACTCCGACTTGCCCGGCTTCGCGTCGGTCTTGACCTCGGCGAGGTCCTTGGCAAGGTCGACCTCGAGCTCAGCTTCGAGGGTGGCGGCCTTGGCCAGCTCGCTGCTTGCTGCCTCAGGGCTCAGCGCATCGACGTCGATGACGACCTCGACCTCGACCGTCGCGCCATCGGTGGTCTTCCCCGATGCGCCGTTGGTGCCCTTTGCGGCTCGCTTCGAGGCGGGCGCCTTCTTCGCAGCCGACTTCGCGGGTGCGGCCTTCTTGCGCGCCGGGGCCTTCTTCGCTGGCGGGCCGCCCTCCTCGGCAGCCGGGGTCTTGGCAGTGGCAGCCTTCGCAGCGGCAGCCCTCTTGGTCGTGCGCTTGGCCGGCGCCTTCACCGCGGGCGGAGCCTCCCCCACGGGGGCCGCGCTCGGCTCAGTTACTTCGGCCGCAACGGAATTCTTCGCACTCACCAGCAGTTGCCTCTCACTTTGACGTCCGGGCGCGCATCAACGCGGCGGGCCCGGGAACGTGGTCATTCTGTCACGCGTCCGCCGGCAGGCGGTTACCCCTCATACAACGACGCGCGCAGGTCTGTCTGTTCCCTGAGCCGGGACGTGGCAAACCCCCGGCCGGTCACGAGCAGGCAGATCAGGCCTTGACTGCCAGGACGGGGATGGGCGCCTCGAGCAGGATGGACTGGGAGTTCGAACCCAGGACGAGCTTGCCCACCGGGCTGCGGCGCCGGATCCCGATCACGATGATGTCCGCGTCAAGCTCCTCGGCGATGTCGAGAACGTCGCTGACGGGATCCTTGCCACGCACCAGGTGACGCAGGTCGTGCACGACGTCCGCGGTGTGCAGCATCGTGTGGACCCGGTCGAGGGCCTCCGTGCGCTGCATGGCCGTGGCGCTGTCCAACTTCTCGCCGTGGTCCGAGTAGACAACGACGACCTCGCACCCGCGCAACTGCGCCTCGGCGATCCCCTGTCGGACCGCGGCGTCGCCCTCCGGGCTGGCGACGTACCCGACAACGACTCCGCTCATCGCTTCCTCCCTCAGTGCCTCAGGGCCACCGTAGTGGTTCGGCGGGTCGAATTCCGCCCAACGGTCACCCCGCACGACCGGGAGTCCGGCGCGGCGCCCAGGTGCTCAGGTGCGGCGCCTGATCGCGCGCCCATATTGACGGTGTGGGCCCCCGGGACCGGGTGGCCAGTCCCGGTGAACGAGTGGCCACGCCGGCCCTCGGGGGCCCACACCAGCGTCGGGTCAGTCAGATTCGGACTTGGCGGCCCGGAACCCGGCATCCAGATCAGCAAGGATGTCGGTGATGTTCTCGATCCCCACGGCCAGACGGACCAGGCCTGGCGTGACGCCGGTGGCCAGCTGCTCCTGCTCGCTGAGCTGGGAGTGGGTCGTGGAGGCCGGGTGGATCACAAGGCTGCGCACGTCGCCGATGTTGGCCACGTGGCTGTGCAGCTCAAGGGCCTCCACGAAGGCACGACCCGCCTCGACGCCGCCCTTGATCTCGAAGCTGAGCACCCCGCCGGTGCCCAGCGGTGCGTACTTGCGACCCAGTTGGTACCACGGGCTGCTCGGCAGCGCCGCGTAGTTGACCTTCTCGACCTCATCGCGAGTCTCGAGCCACTGCGCCACCGCCTTGGCATTGGCCACGTGCCGCTCGATCCGAAGGCTCAGGGTCTCCAGGCCCTGGGCGATCAGGAACGCGTTGAACGGGGCCACTGCCGAGCCCAGGTCGCGCAGCAGCTGGACGCGCGCCTTGAGGATGAACGCAAGGTTGGCCCCCAGCGGGCTGCCGACTCCGAGATCGCGGGCGTAGACGAGCCCGTGGTAGCTGGGGTCGGGCTGGTTGTAGTTCGGGAACCGCTGCGGATCAGCCGCGAAGTCGAAGTTCCCCGAGTCGACGATGACACCGGCAACAGCGGTGCCGTGGCCGCCGAGGTACTTGGTGGCCGAGTGCACGACGATGTCCGCACCGAACTCGATCGGTCGGATGAGGAACGGTGTGGCCACCGTGTTGTCGACGACCAGCGGAACCCCGGCGGCGTGGGCGACCGCGGCCACCCCCTCGATGTCGAGGATGTCGTTCTTCGGGTTGGAGATCGTCTCGGCGAAGAAGGCCTTCGTGTTCGGTTGGACGGCTGCCCGCCAGCTGTCCAGGTCATCGGGGTCCTCCACGAACGAGACCTCGATGCCCAGCTTCGGGAAGGTGTAGTGGAACAGGTTGTACGTGCCGCCGTAGAGCCTCGGGCTGGACACGATGTGGTCCCCGGCCTCAGCGATGTTGAGCAGCGCCAGCGTCTCGGCCGCTTGCCCGGAGGAGACCAGCAGCGCGCCCACGCCGCCTTCGAGGGAGGCGATCCGCTCCTCGACTGCGGCCTGGGTCGGGTTCATGAGCCGGGTGTAGATGTTGCCGAACTCCTTGAGCGCGAACAGGTTCGCAGCATGCTCGGTGCTGTCGAACGTGTAGCTCGTGGTCTGGTAGATCGGCAGCGCACGCGCGTTGGTGGCGGCGTCGGGGCTCTGCCCGGCATGGATCTGGCGGGTCTCGAAGGACCAGGCGTTGTTCATGTAGACGTCTCCTCGTGATGGCCCAGGGGCCGTTGCGGGTGTGACGCTGGTCCGGAATCGTGAGGTGCCGATTCCCAGACCCTCGTCGGGGTCCGGGGTCCTGCGTGGGGAGCAGGACCCGCGCTTGCTGCGTCCTGCCGGGGCAGTAGCAACCAGGTCCTCACCTGGGGCACCCCACCGCGGTCGGAGGGTTGCCGCCCAGCAAGCCAGGGCTTGTCGCTGGGACTCTTGACCTGGCGGCAAAATACACGCCGTCGAGCGCGGGCGCAAATACGCCGCCCGGAGTGCCCACCTGCGGCGTGTCGGTGCCAGAATCGGCCCATGCCCGGTCCCACAGCCTTCGTGCTCGGTGGCGGCGGGGTGCTCGGGGCTGCTGAGGTCGGCATGCTGCAGGCGCTGCTGGACGCGGGCATCTACCCGGACCTCGTCCTGGGGACTTCCATCGGGGCCATGAATGGAGCGCTGCTGGCCGCCGACCCGACCCCTTCCGGGGTCCGTCGCCTGGAGGCCCTGTGGATTCACGCGGTCACCGACGGGCCACTGGGGCCCTCGCTGCGGCATCGGGTCAGCGCCATCGCCTCATCGAGGGCTCGTGCGACCTCGCAGCCGGGCCCGTTGCGGCGACTGCTGGAGGAGAACCTTCCCGAGCGGATCGAGGACCTGAACGTTCAGTTCGCCTGTGTCGCGGCCAGCATCGAGCGTGCGGCCGAGCACTGGTTCACCGGCGGTCCGTTGGTTCCGGCAGTCCTGGCCTCGGCAGCCCTGCCCGGCCTGTACCCCGCCGTGGAGATCGACGGGGAGCACTTCCTCGATGGTGGGCTCGTCAACTCCATCCCCCTGGACCGGGCCCGCAAGATGGGGGCTCAGAGAGCCTTCGTGCTTCAGGTGGGGCGGATCGAGCAGCCGTTGGCGGCCCCGGAGAAGCCCTGGGAGGTGCCGATGGTGGCCTTCGAGGTGGCCCGCCGGGCGCGCTTCACCGCCTCCCTGGCGCGGTCCCGCGAGCTGATCGAGGTGCACGTCCTGCCGACCGGTGGGCTGGCGCCCCGGTTCAGCGATCGGTCCAACTTCGACACGTTCGACATGTCGCTGGTGGCCGAGCGGATCGACGCCGCCCGGATCGCCACGGCCGAGTACCTGGCGGTCAACGGGCTCGCTGCTCCCCCCGGGCCTGCCCGGACATGACCATCCCGGTGCCGCCGCGGGTCGTGCGACGCCTGATCATCGACCCGCTGTTCTGGGTGCTGGGTGCTGCACTTGCGCTCACGGCCATGCCAGGACTGCTCGTCCTGCTGGCGATCCTGTCCCTGGTCCTGCCGGGCAAGCTGCGAGTCCTGCGCCTGCTGGGCTTCGCGCTGGTCTACCTCACCATCGAGCTGATCGCCCTTCCTGTTGCGCTGTGCTCCTGGGTGGCCAGTGGCTTCGGTTGGGCCATGCGCCGCCCGGCCTTCGTGGAGTTCCACTATCGGCTGATCGGTTGGCTGCTCTCGGTGCTGTACTGGTTCGGGTCGAGGAACTTCCGGCTTGACGTCGTGCGCGACGGTCCGCAACTGCCGGCCGACGACGGGGACCCCGAGACGACCGAGCACCCGTTGCTGGTCCTGAGCCGGCATGCCGGCCCCGGCGACTCATTCCTGCTGGTCCATGAACTGCTGTCATGGGAGGGCCGCCGGCCGCGCGTGGTGCTCAAGCACACCCTGCAGTGGGACCCGATGATCGATGTGCTCCTCAACCGGCTGCCGATGGTCTTCCTCGATCCTTCTGCAGCCACCGGCGATGGTGCAGCAGCTGCGGTCGGAAGACTCGCGGCCACGATGACCGTGCGCGACGCACTGCTCATCTTCCCCGAGGGTGGCAACGTCACCCCGAACCGGCGGACTCGGGCGATCGAGCGGCTGCGGGCATCGGGCCGCGCTGCCGCAGCCCAGCGCGCGGAGGGGATCGAGCACCTGCTCCCACCCCGTCCAGGCGGGGTTCAGGCTGCTCTGCTCGCCAACCCCGACCTGCAAGTGGTCGTGGTGGCGCACACCGGGCTCGACGACCTCAACACCGTTCGCGACATCTGGTACGCCGTCCCGCTGGACAAGACCCTGCACCTGCGGTGGCACACGGCCCTCGCATCTGAGGTCCCGACCGATGCGGCCGGCCTGTCGAGGTGGCTCTTCGTCGAGTGGGAGCTGATGGACGCCTGGGTCGGCGCGCGGCGCGGCCCGCCGCGCGATCCCGATCCACGGGTGTCGCGCTGACCTGGCAGGCACGCCCAGGAGCTCGAGCCGGTGGCATCAGCGCGCACCCGGATCTCGGCATTCGGACTCGGCCAGGCCGGTGAGCGAGGCTCGCCAGACGCGCGGATCCGTGCCGCTGCG
>JAQBEX010000142.1:0-2671 GCA_032123675.1 Actinomycetes bacterium | reverse complement strand
GGTCAACCCGATGAGAGACTCACCACCATGAAGGCCGCGAACAAGCCCGCTCGCGTCTGGGCGATCCCACGGCCCACGCTGAAGGTCGCGGTCGTGCTGACCGTGGTCATGCTCATCCCGACGGCGGCGGCCTACTGGGCGTTCGGCGAGCCTGCCGGCCTGGCCGTCGCACTCGGTTTCGTCATCAGCCTGACGCCGGCGACCAAGCTCCGGCCCGGATACGCGCTCGCGGCGGTTGTGCCGGCCGCGATGACCGGAGCCGTGGCCGTGGCGGTGTCCGGGCAGGCATTCCCCGCGGCGTGCTTCGTCGCGCTCGCCTGCCTGTTGGTTGCCCCGGCCAACGTGCTGCAGAACGGTCTGCTCGCAGGGATCCCCACCATCGCCGCGGTCTACTCGACCCTCCCGATGGACCAGGAGCCGGGCACCGTCGCCGCCGGGATGCTGGCCGGCGGGGCCATCGCCGTGGCGGTGGTGTCCCGCGCGGCCCGACCGAGCGGGCTCGTCGGGGTGGATGTCCGGACGTCCTGGCGGCACGCCTCGGCCATGGCCGCGTCCGTCGGGCTCGTGGTGTTCGCCATCACCGCCCTGGATCAGCCGCACGGCTACTGGATACCGATGACCATGACCCTGGTGCTGCGCCCCTATGGCCGCGAGACCCTCTCGATCGCCCGGGACCGCATCTCGGGGACCCTGGCCGGGGCCGTGCTGGCGTTGGTCCTGGTCCTGGTCCTGCCCGACTGGGCCGCACTCCTGGTCGGCGCTGCGCTGCTGGTGCTCATCGTCGCCTACGCAGCACTCGGGCGCTACGCCCTGGAGATCCTGTTCCTCACCCCGTTCATCGTGCTGCTCGGCAGCACCGGAGCAGCCACCGACACGGCAGAGCTGGCCCTCCAGCGGATCATGGCCACCCTGCTCGGCGCCGTCCTGGCCGGGTTGATCGCCCTGGCGCTGGCCCGGGCCGACCGTCAGGACGCCGACATAGCCGCCGAGCCGTCGGTAGCGTCGGGCGGTACGACCGAAGGTTGACCGGCATGCGCGGCCGTGGGGATCTCCGTGACGCGATCCACCTCGATCCCGGCCCGCCCGAGGGCGGCCAGCAGCTCAGCGGCGGAGACCTGGTCGTCGACCACAACCTGGGTGCACTCCTGCCTCTCGGCAACCAGCTCGGGGAACATGGACTGCACCAGCGCACCCAGACCACCGGCGACAACAAGTTCGACCCGGATCATCCCGGCTCGCCCCGGCTCGCCGAGGTAGCAGGCGGCCCGGGTGCCGGCTCCTCGGGGGCCTGGCGAAGTTCGAGCAGCTCCAGGCCCAGGTTGTGCATGCGGCGAAGCAGGCCCTGCAGCTCGGCCTGGTCGCGGACCAATCCGCTGAGCACGGTTCGCACCTCGAGCGTGGGATGCTCGGCTCGGATGTCGGCAAGGACGTGCTCGGGGAGGACCCCCCGGACGTGGATCTCGTAGCGCCTGGCCAGCATCCGCTCCTCCTTACCTGGATCCCCACAGTGCACCCGTCGCGTGGCGCCCGCCTCACCCGTCCCGGGTAGTCCGGCGCGACTCCCCGCAGCAGAGCCTGCCGGGATGGGGCGCCGGAACCAGGCGACGCCGCCGATACCGGGCCCCCCGGGGTCGGGTCGGCCGGACTACCCACCAGGAGTGAGGCGCCCGATCGCCGGGCTGCCTACCGTGGCCGTGTAGTACGGCCATGCCCCGGCGAACGAGCCAGGGGCAGCCGCCGGTCGAAAGGCACCCGGATGACAAGCACGCGCACCAGCCCGGTCCCGAGGCCGGGCACACCCACGAGGCGAAGTCGGCGCAGGCTTCGTCTGGCAGACCGTCGTCGTCGACGGAAACCCGATCCACTACCGGGTCGCCGGGCCAGTCGACGCTCCGCCGATGATCCACCAGCACGGTTTCGCGATCTCGGGCACCTACATGCTGCCGACGGCGGCCCTGCTCACGGACTCCTTCCGGGTCTACGTGCCGGACCTGCCCGGCTTCGGCCGCAGTCCCAAGCCCGAGGTCGCCCTGAGCATCGAGGAGCTCGGCACGGCGCTGAACCACTTCATGGCCGCGCTCGGCATCGAGCAGGCCATGCTGGTCGGCAACTCGCTGGGATGCGCCATCACGGCACAGCTGATCGACGAGGCACCGGAGAAGGTGTCCAAGGCGATCCTGGTCTCGCTGGCCGGCGGGGCCCACAACCGGCCCCTGGGCAAGGGGCTGGTGCAGATGGCCCGAGACGGCCTCGCGGAGCCGCCGTCCCTGCTGCCGGTGGCGGTGCCGGACTACCTGCGCTTCGGCATGGTGCGCGCCATGCGGCTGTTCATCGCCATGACCCACTTCCCTGCCTATGAGCGGATCGTGTCCATGCAGGTCCCGGCCATGGTCGTGATCGGCAGCGAGGACCCGGTCCGGCCCTCCTGGCAGGTCATCAGCCGGGCCCTGTCCGATGTCCCGGAGCAGGTGACCATCGTGCTGTTCCAGGGCGCACGCGCACGCTATCAACTTCACCCATCCGCGCGAGCTGTCCCACGCGATCCGCCAGTACGTCGCGGGCAACGAGGTGCGGATGGACATCGCAAACCCCACCGGTGTTCCGGTCCTGCAGCTCCAGCGGCCTGAGTGACACGTGCGTAGCCGCGCGCCCGGGACTACCCACAACGGGT
>JAQBEX010000141.1:0-5765 GCA_032123675.1 Actinomycetes bacterium | reverse complement strand
AGTCACGGGGCGTAGCGTAGTGGCTAGCGCGCCTGCTTTGGGGGCAGGAGATCGGGAGTTCGAGTCTCCCCGCCCCGACCGCAGGACCGTCCCATCCCTCTGATCTCCTAGGAGTGCGCCGCTGTGAAGAGCGACGTCGAGAACCTCTCACCCACCCGCGTCAAGCTGACCGTGGACATGCCCTTCGAGGAGCTCACCCCGCAGTTGGATGCCGCGTACAAGCGCATCGCTGCTCAGGTCACGGTGCCCGGCTTCCGCAAGGGCAAGGTCCCCAACCGGGTCATCGACCAGCGGTTCGGGCGCCCCCTCGTGCTCGAGGAGGCCGTCAACGAGGCCGTCCCGGCAGCCTTCGATCTGGCGGTCGCGGAGAACGACCTGAAGCCCGTGGGCAGCCCAGACTTCGACGTCCAGGAACTCAACGATGGGCAGAACCTGACGTTCACCGTCGAGGTCGATGTGCGTCCTGAGTTCGAGCTGCCCGACCTGGAGAGCATCACCGTCGAGGTTGACGGAGCCGAGCCGAGCGACGAGGAGGTCGCCGAGCAGGTCGACGCCCTGCGCGCCCGGTTCGCGACCCTGACCGACGTCGAGCGGGCGGCCCAGGACGGCGATGTCCTGCTGGTAGACCTTGCGGGCTCCTGCGAGGGGGAGGAGGTCGAGGACCTCAACGCTTCGGCCCTGAGCTTCGAGGTCGGCGGCAAGGAGGAGCCGCTCCCGGGCTTCGACGATGCCGTGCGCGGTGCCGTGGCTGACGATGTCCGCACCTTCTCCTTCCCGGCCGAGGCCGGGGAGTACGAGGGCAAGGACATCGATGTGACCGTGACGGTCACCACTGTCCGCGAGCGCGAGCTGCCCACTGCCGATGACGACTTCGCCCTGATGGCCAGCGAGTTCGACACGATGGATGAGCTGACTGACGACGTCCGATCCCGGCTCGTCCAGTCCAAGCGCGTGGACCAGGGAGTCCAGGCCCGGACCAAGCTTCACGAGCAGTTGGTCGACTCTGTGGACTTCCCGCTGCCGGAGTCGCTGATCAGCGGCGAGATCGACGAGCACTTCCACGACGGCCACGGCGACGAGGATCGCCGCGCTGAGTTCGAGTCGGAGGCCCGCGGCCGGATCAAGAGCGCGATCCTGCTGGACCGGATCGCCGAGGAGAACGAGTTGTCCGTCGCCCAGGAGGAGCTCTCGGCCTGGCTGATGCAGCAGGCTCCGCGCTACGGGATGACTCCCGATCAGTTCGCCAACGAGCTGGTCAAGGCAGGTCAGGTCCAGATGGCCGTGACCGAGGTCCGTCGCGCCAAGGCACTGGCGTTCGTCATGGAGAAGGCGAACATCGTCGATCCGTCCGGCGCCCAGGTGGACCTGGAGGCGCTCAACGCCGACCTGGCCGCTGCGATGGCAGCAGGCGGGCTCGGCGGGCTCGAGGGCTGATCCTCGGCCCCACCCGCACTGCGCATGATCGGGCCCCCTGCGACAGCTTCCCGCTGTTTTCGGGGGCCCGTTGGCGTGTGCCGGCCAGACCCGCGGATGACCGGACGGCCGCGGTCGGGGCGACGGGGCCCACGCCCTGAGCGAACATCGGCACGGCCGGGGAAGCCCCTGTCGGACCCCGGGGTTAGGGTCACTGCAGAAGCGATCACCGGGCCGTTGGCCCCCGCATCCAGATCGCCCCAACCAGCGGAGGTCACCGTGAATGGACTGCCGTACCCCATGGACTCGCAGCCCGAGTTGCGCGCCGCCCCAGGAGCAGAAGGCCCGGGGTTCGACGACTCGGTCTACCGGCGCCTGCTGCGCGAGCGGATCATCTTCCTCGGCTCCGTCGTGGAGGACCAGATGGCCAACGCCATCTGCGCCCAGATCCTCCTGCTCGCCGCTGAGGACCCGGACAAGGACATCTACCTCTACATCAACTCGCCGGGTGGCTCCGTCTCGGCGGGCATGGCCATCTACGACACCATGCAGTTCGTGAAGAACGACGTCGCCACCGTCGCGATGGGCTTGGCCGCCTCGATGGGCCAGTTCCTGCTGTGTGCCGGCGCTGATGGCAAACGCTACGCAACCCCGCACGCGCGCATCATGATGCACCAGCCCTCGGGCGGCATCGGTGGGACGGCCTCGGACATCAAGATCCAGGCCGAGCAGATGCTCTACACGAAGAAGAAGATGGCTGAGTTGATCGCCCAGCACACCGGTCAGTCCTTGGAGACGATCGCTGCGGACTCCGACCGCGACCGCTGGTTCACTGCGGACGAGGCCAAGGACTACGGATTCGTCGACCACGTGGTGCACAGCGCGCGGGACGTCTCCGGTGAGGGCGGGACGGCATGAGTCCCCTTCGCCAGCCTGTGACTGACCCTCGAGCCCAGGAGTACCTCGTGACCAAGATCCAGCAGCCGTCGGCGCGCTACATCCTGCCCGAGTTCCGTGAGCGCACGGCCAACGGCGAGCGCATGCACAACCCGTACACGAAGCTGTTCGAGGAGCGGATCATCTTCCTCGGCGTGCAGATCGACGATGCCTCGGCCGACGACGTCATGGCCCAGCTGCTCACCCTCGAGTCCATCGATCCGGACCGCGACATCTCGATCTACATCAACTCCCCGGGTGGTTCCTACACCGCGATGACCGCCATCTACGTCACGATGCAGTTCGTGAAGCCGCAGGTCCAGACCGTGTGTCTCGGCCAGGCGGCGTCCGCGGCCGCGGTGCTGCTGGCAGCCGGGGCGCCGGGCAAGCGGTTCGCCCTCCCGCACGCACGAGTCCTGATCCACCAGCCGTACACCGAGGGCGGTGGCCAGGGATCGGACATCGAGATCCAGGCCAACGAGATCCTGCGGATGCGACTCGAGATGGAGGGCATCCTCGCCAAGCACAGCGGTCGCTCTCCCGAGCAGGTGGCCAAGGACATCGAGCGCGACAAGATCCTGACCGCCGATGACGCCGTGGAGTACGGCGTCATCGACCAGGTGATCGCCTCGAGGAAGGCCGTGGGCAAACTCTCAGGGTAGGTGGGTACGCGCTGGGCGTAACCCGATCGGGGGCGATACCCGGAGTGGGGCCTGTTCCGTCTGGTTGCGGAAGGGTACCGTCGTTGTCAGTCGAGGAGAGGAACGAAAGTGGCCCGCATAGGTGACGGCGGCGACCTGCTCAAGTGTTCCTTCTGCGGGAAGAGCCAGAAGCAGGTCAAGAAACTGATCGCGGGGCCCGGCGTCTACATCTGCGATGAGTGCATCGACCTCTGCAACGAGATCATCGAGGAGGAGCTGCACGAGTCCTCCGACGTGCAGTTCGACGAGCTGCCCAAGCCCCGCGAGATCTGCGAGTTCCTCGACCAGTACGTGATCGGCCAGGACGTGGCGAAGAAGAGCCTGTCCGTTGCGGTCTACAACCACTACAAGCGTGTGCAGGCCAGCGGTGGCACCGAGCGCCAGCGTGAGGAGCAGGTGGAGTTGGCCAAGTCCAACATCCTGCTGCTGGGCCCGACGGGCTCGGGCAAGACCCTGCTGGCCCAGACGCTGGCACGTATGCTCAATGTCCCCTTCGCCATCGCCGATGCGACGGCGCTCACGGAGGCCGGCTACGTCGGCGAGGACGTCGAGAACATCCTGCTCAAACTGATCCAGGCTGCCGACTACGACGTCAAGAAGGCTGAGACGGGCATCGTCTACATCGACGAGATCGACAAGGTGGCCCGCAAGAGCGAGAACCCGTCGATCACCCGCGATGTGTCCGGTGAGGGCGTGCAGCAGGCATTGCTGAAGATCCTGGAGGGGACAACCGCGTCCGTGCCCCCGCAGGGAGGGCGCAAGCATCCGCACCAGGAGTTCATCCAGATCGACACCACGAACGTCCTGTTCATCGTGGGTGGCGCATTCCCCGGCCTGGACAAGATCATCGAGTCGCGGGTCGGGCGCAAGTCGATCGGGTTCATGCCTGAGGAGATGGATTCGAGGATCGAGACCCGGGGCGCGAGCGCATCGGAGATCTTCGCCAAGGTCATGCCCGAGGATCTGCTCAAGTTCGGCATGATCCCGGAGTTCGTTGGCCGGCTTCCGGTCTTCACCTCGGTCAACAGCCTCGATGCCGAGGCACTTGTCCAGGTTCTCACCAAGCCGAAGAACGCCCTGGTGCGCCAGTACGAGCGGCTCTTCGAACTCGATGGCGTCGAGCTCGAGTTCACCGCGGACGCACTCGATGCCGTCGCAGAGCAGGCGACGTTGCGTGGCACTGGTGCCCGTGGGCTGCGTGCGATCCTCGAAGAGGTTCTGCTCAACGTGATGTACGACATCCCGTCCCAGAAGGACGAGGTAGGTCGGGTTGAGATCACCGGGGAGGTCGTCCGGGACAGCGTGAACCCGACGCTGCATCCACGCGAGGCCCCGGCCAGGCCCGCGCGGCGGTCCCGCCAGGAGAAGAGCGCCTGACGCCGGCGTGAGTTGCTGGGGAGGCCAGGCCCAGGCGTTCCGCGTCAGGTCGTGGGTTCAGCCAGATCGATCTGGGTGCTCGGCTCGCCCTGCCCGATCCGCAGGTCCGCGATCCGCCCCGCGGCGCAGATGTCCGATCGGGCGCTGGACACCCGGGCGCCCGTCTCGGCGGGCCGGAGCACCAGGGCATGGGCCACTTCAGCACGCATCGAGACCTTCGCCTCGGACTTGGCCTTGCGGATGGCGCTGAGCACGTCGGCGACCTCAGCCACCATGACCGGGTCCCCGTCCTGGGCGATCCGGGCCACCTCCTGTGCGGTCGGCCACGCCGACCGGTGCACCGACCCCTCCTGCCACCACGACCAGACCTCCTCGGTCACGAAGGGCAGGAACGGTGCGAACAGTCGCAACTGCACGCTCAGCGCCGTGGCCAGGGCGGCCCGAGCTGAGGCGGCGGCCTCCGGGCCCTGCGCGCCGTACGCGCGGTCCTTGACCAGTTCCAGGTAGTCATCGCAGAACGACCAGAAGTGGGTCTCGGTCAGCTCGAGGGCACGTGTGTAGTTGTAGTCCTCGAAGGCCGCGGTCGCCTCGGCCACGACCTCGGCCAGGGCAGCGAGCTGGGCGCGGTCCAGTGGATGGGTCACGGCCTCGGGCTGGTCGGCGGCGGCAGCGTCGACACCCTGGCCGAGCACGAACCGGCTCGCGTTGAGGATCTTGATCGCCAGCCGACGCCCGATCTTCATCTGGCCCTCGTCGAAGGCGGTGTCGGTCCCGGGCCGGCCAGAGGCTGCCCAGTAGCGCACGGCGTCGGAGCCGTGCTTGTCCAGCAGGTCCACGGGTGTCACCACGTTGCCCTTGGACTTCGACATCTTCTTCCGATCCGGATCCAGGATCCAGCCGGAGATCGCTGCATGCCCCCAGGGCAGTCGGTCGTCCTCCAGGTGCGATCGCACCACTGAGGAGAACAGCCAGGTCCGGATGATCTCGTGGGCCTGGGGACGCAGGTCGAACGGGGCGACCGCCGACCACAACTCGGGGTCGCGCTCCCAGCCACCACAGATCTGCGGGCTGAGGCTCGAGGTCGCCCATGTGTCCATGACGTCCGGGTCGCCGATGAATCCACCGGGCTGGCCGCGCTGGGCCTCGTCGAAGCCAGCGGGGGCCTCGGCCGACGGATCCACGGGGAGCGCGGACTCGTCCGGGACGATCACCTGGTTGTAGTCGGGGTTGCCGTGCGGGTCCACGCCGTACCAGACCGGGATCGGCACGCCGAAGAAGCGCTGCCGGCTGATCAACCAGTCTCCGGCCAGTCCCGACACCCAGTTCTGGTACCGCACG
>JAQBEX010000140.1:0-2794 GCA_032123675.1 Actinomycetes bacterium | reverse complement strand
GCCGGGCAGGGACTGCGGGATGCCGTGCGCACCGCTGGACGAGTTGTGCGCGCTGCTGCTCCAGCCCGACTCCTTCTGCCAGAGCCGACCGAGGTCCTCGCACTGGTAGGACGACCATCCGCGCTCGGCGCACATCTGCATTCCGAGGGCGCGGTTCTGGGCCGGGGTGCCGCCCTGTGCTGCGCGCGACCGCGCGGCGCGTTCCTGGGCCGCCTGGCGCTCGGCCTCCTGTTGGGCCTGGCGCTCGGCTTCCTGCTTGGCCTGGCGCTCGGCCTCCTTCTTGGCCTGGCGCTCGGCCTCCTTCTTGGCTTCCCTCTTGGCCTTGCGCTCAGCCTTCTTGCGCTCCTCCTCAGCCTTCAGGACCGCCGCATGGCTTGAGGTCGCGCTCCCAGCGTCCACGGAGCGCTGCTGCTCCCAGGACACCGGCATGGCCTCCGGCTTGCTTGGGCCGAATGCGTTGTCGAGCACAGGGGCGCCGGCGATCATCGCCGCAGTGGCGGTGAGGGCGGCTCCGCCCTTGATCAGGATGGGGGTGATCATGGATCCTCCGAGGATTGGGTTCAGACACCCGATACCCGCATCCACGCCGTCGGACACGGTTCGTGGCCTATGTCACATGTGCGCCCGCTCCGGGACGACCGGTCGCCGCGTTGTTCGCGGTGTGCTCAGGTCACGCGCAGCCCGAGGGCCGCGGCCTCCTCGAAGAGCTCCTCGCGCACGTCCGGGTGCGCGGCCTGCGTGATCAGGTTCCGCGCCTGCTCGTCCTGTGAGCGACCCCAGATCTCGGCGACCCCCTGCTCGGTCACGACAGCCGTGTGCTGGAACGAGGTCACAGGCTCGTCGAGCAGCGGCACGATCGTGGAGACGTCGGCCTTCGGGTGCCAGGAGCGCAACGCGATGAAGGCCTGGCCTCCCGGCGAGTGCAGGGCGCCGACGATGAAGTCCGTCTGCCCGCCGAAGCCGGAGTAGATCCTGGCGTTGATCCTCGAGGCGTTCGCCTGAGCGAAGAGATCAACCTGCAGCGCGGAGTTCACCGAGGTCATCTGGGGCTGCTGGGCGATCAGCCCCGGATCGTTGCTCACCTCCGTGCGCACCATCCGGACGCGCGGATTCCCGTCGATCCAGGTGTAGAGCTCGTCGGATCCGAAGAGGAACGACACGGCCAGCGGCGTGTCCGGGTCCAGGGCGCCCGCCCGGTCAAGCGCGAGCACGCCGTCGGAGAACATCTCAGTCCAGAACCGCAATCCCTTGCGGTCCGACAGCGCGTTGAGCACGGCGTCGGGAACCGCGCCGATCCCCATCTGAAGCGTGGAGCCGTCCTTGATCCGGGCAGCGATGCGGTCACCGATGTCACGCGAGGTGTCGTCGAGGGTCCCATGGGAGCCGGACATCAGCGGCTCCTCGGCCTCGAAGAGCATGTCGATCGAACTCAGCGGGACGATCGCGTCGCCGTAGGTGAACGGCATCCGTGGGTTGGCCTGCGCGATGACCTTGCCACCTCGGGCGCGGCAGGCCTCGATCGCCGCGGGCATCACGTTGACCTCGATTCCGAGGCTGACCACGCCGTGGCGGGGCATCGAGGTATGCAGCAGGACGACGTCGGGCTCCATTGCCCGGCTGAACAGCGCAGGCACGAGGCTCAGGCGGCACGGCACGTAGTGCAGCCGCGGGTTCTTGCGCATTCCGGCGCCGACGAAGGAGGTCTCCGGAGTGATCCCGTCGCGCTCGGGCAGGCCGGGCTGGGGGTTGAGGGTCCACAGCCGCCACGCCGGGATGTGCTTGTCGAACAGGGCCAGCGCGGTCATCGGGCTGGCGAAGTTGCCCGATGCCACGACCCGGGGGTTCGGTGGCAGTGCCTCGAGCATGGTGGCGAGCGATTCGGCGGTGGCGTGCAGGGTCATGGGTGGCATTGTCCCCCGGACCCGGTGCCTGGGTTGCCGTCCACAGGGCCCGGGCGGGCTGGACATAGGTCCCCCGCCGGTGAGGCGGCGCTGAACCGGTCGTGTCGTTTGCGCGGCCCCACGGTGTCAGGTAGGGTTCTCGATGTATCAACTCGATACATCGCTCCGACATCACAGCCTGACGCTGGACATAGCCTGACAGTACGCACCGGCACGACATCCCAGGACTCGAGAGGACGGTACTCCGCGATGGCAGCCACTCGCCGCAGCGCAGTGCTCGAGTTCGCGATCCTGGGGCTGCTGCAGGATGCCCCGATGCACGGCTACGAACTGCGCAAGCGGCTCAATTCGGTGATGGGGACGCTGCGTGCCATCTCGTACGGATCGCTCTACCCGGCGCTCAGGGACCTGCTCGACCGGGGTCTGATCGCTGAGGCGGGCGACGCCGACGCCAGTGCCCCGGTCCTCTCGGGCCGCCGCGCGAAGATCGTCTACGAGCTCACCGCCGACGGCAAGGACAGGTTCTCCGAGCTCGTCTCGCGGACCGGCCCCGAGGCGTGGGAGGACGAGGCGTTCGGGGTGCACATGGCTTTCTTCGGCAGCACGCCGGCGGAGGTGCGCGTGCGCATCCTCGAGGGCCGGCGCAGCCGGATGGAGGAGCGCCGCAGCAATCTCGCAGCGGCGACGGCACGCAACCGCGAGCGGCTGGACACCTACACCCAGGCCCTGCAACGCCACGGCCTGGAGGGTGTCGACCGTGAGGTGCGGTGGCTTAACGAGTTGATCGACAACGAGAACCAACTCAAGCGCGAAGGATCCCCCGACGCGCCCAACCAATCCGGAGATACCGGGGCCGGGCCGCGTCGCCCGCGAACCCGCGGGTGAGAAAGGAA
>JAQBEX010000139.1:0-5493 GCA_032123675.1 Actinomycetes bacterium | reverse complement strand
CGACAGGGTGTCCTTGAACCGGCGGAACGCCCCACGCCCGCTGATCGCCCGGTCCAGCCGATCTGCGATCTGCGCGTCGTCGAGGCCGGCGATGAACACCTGCATGTCGCGGTACCCGGACCGGGAACCCTCACAATCCACCCACAACCACCGAGCTGGGTCGTCATCATCCTGGTCGATCTCCCCCACCTCGACGGCGTACTCAAGGGCGGCCTGCGGCCACACCTGCCCGCTGATCAGGTCGATCCTCCCGCCGCCCTGCAGCGGGTCACCCTCGAGCGCCAGCGCCAACTCGTCCAGGTCAACGGCCAGCGGCCTGAGCAGTCGGGCCAGCCCGGAACCCAGCTGGGCCTGCAGCGCGTCGGCGAGCTCGTCGTCGCCGTCCCACTCGCGGTCGCGCAGCCTGGCCACGCACTCGCGGGCGAGGTCCTCGGCACCGGCCACGTGCTGGCCCAGCGCGACCCGCAGACCATCACCGGCCAACTGCAGGCAGTCGTCCGGCCAGGGCCCGCTGCCCAGCAGGTGGACTACCGCGGCTCCCTCGCCGCGGGCCAGCGCACCCCGCAACTCTCTGCGCTCCTCACGCTCCGGCATGGCCGCCATTCTCCCCGGCCACCACGACGTCGTCAGGCCGGCTCGGGGCCGCAGTGCCCGAGGGGTGGTGGGTCGGCCAACCGTGACGGCAGCAGCCTGGGGTGGGCCGCACCTTCGGAGCCGTCACGCGGGGGTGGTGAGTCCGAACAGGGTGGCTCGGGACAACTTCGTGACCAGAGCGGGGTCGAGGGCATTGAATCCTCCGGCCATCGACTCCAGCGGGTCGAACGTCTCCCGTGCGCCGCGGTGTGCCTGCGTCGCGGTGATCGGTGAGTTGCCCTCGGTGCGCCAGCCCCGGTCGGTCAGGATCTGCGCCACCCCCGTGTCGAGGCTCGCGCCCGATTCGCCGGCCGCGCTGCCGAGCAGCGCGAACCATCCCGCCTCTGCCTGGAACCCCGTGCCCACCGGTAGTCGCTTGAGCACCGTGGTGACGAGTGCGCGGGGGTCGTCGGCGACAGCCCGGGCGCGGGCGGTCGGGGTCAGTGTGCCTTTGGCCTTGCGCAGCAGACCCACGTCCTGCGCGGTGTCGCGGAGTGCGGCGACCGGCCAGGTGAGGTCCTCCCGATTGGCCTTGCCGATCCACCAGTCCGTCACCCCGGCGGCCTGCGCGATCTGCTCGACCACGACCGGTCGCAAGTATCCGGCCGCCGTCAGCTTCGTTCCCGGCCCGACAGCCTGCAGCACTGCGAGCCAGGGCCGCGCCGCGCGGCGCACGTCCTCCTCGCCCAGCCCTACCGCCAGACGAGGGCCCAGGGCGGTCAGCCAGGCATCCGCCTGCATCCACCCCTCGCCGCTCAGGGCCTTGAGCAGGTCTGCCAGCGGCTCGGGCAGGCTGTGCCAGGGCAGGTGCTCACCGGCGGCCCACACCCGCATCGCCGTGGTCGCCTCGGCGGCGTCGAACGCGTCGGGGTCGTAACCGTCGGGCAGCCAGCCGTGGGCGTGCTCGGCGTCCTCGAAAGGTTCGGGGACGTCATCGGCGGGGGCTCCGGCACGAAGCCACGCAGCGATCTCGTGGTGCCCGCCGATCCCGCCGACGTCCTCCGGTGGGCAGGCCCGCGCCCCGCCCAGGCACCTCGGTTCCCGGTCGTCCGGCGTCAGCGGGGCCACCGACTCCAGCGTGACCAGATGCTCCCAACCATCACCGAAGTCGTACAGGTAGGTCAGTCGATCCCCCGGGGCCCGGAGAACCTGGTCCAGGCGGACACCCTCCTCGCGAGTGCCCTCCTCACCCTCCTCCTCGTCGAACTCCGTGACGAAGTAGGGCTGGTCGTAGCCCATCTCGATGCCGGGCTGGAAACGGTGCAGATGGGAATCTGTCCAGCCCATCGCCGCCTGGAGCAGCGTGTGCACCGCGTCAAGCGTGAGATCGCCCGGCAGTGACAGACGCCGCCAGATCCTCGGCTTCGTGCCCCGCAGCTCGATGGTCAGCGTGAGAAGTCTCGGCTCGTCAGCAGGCTGCGGGAGGTCGATCTCGCGGTTGCGCGGACCGAACTCCCCGAACTGCCTCAAGCCGCCGGTCAACGCGCCGTCGCTCACCTCCTGCGCCAGCCCCATGAGTTCGTCCCTGCTCAGGCTCTCAACCCAGGCCTTCAGAGCAGCAGGATCCGCGGGTACAGGTGGCAACTCGGTCACAGTGCCAGTGAACCAGCCGAACCGATCCGGACCAAGCGGACCCCCAACCAGGACGCTACAGAGGGGTGCCGGAAGGACGCGGTTGAGCTGATCGGGACCCTTTGGTCAGCTGGTCGAGTGCAGCAGCCGAGCTGCAAAGGCGGCCAGGTCTCCCGCGAACCGAGCCGGATCTTCCCAGCGTGGGGTGTGGCCCAGCCCCCGGTAGACGACGAGTTCGGCTGAGGGTACGCGGGCGGCCAGCGCTTCCTGCATGTCCCGGCCGACGAGCGGGTCGGCGTCTCCCCACACCAGCAAGGTTGGGGCCGCGATCCGCTGGATGTCGGCCAGGTCGTCGTACCCCAGGAGCGACTCGAACATCTCCCTCCACACGTGCGCAGGCACCTTGAGCAGCTCGTGGGCCAGCCCATCCACAACTTCTCGGGACAGATCGCCGGCGGAGGTGCCCCGAACGAAACCGCGGGCGAAGTCCAGGTCAATCGGGTCCGGGACGGTGGCGACCAACGCCTGCAGATCCACATTGGCGACCAGAGTCGTCGGTGAGGCTTCGAGTACCAACCCGGCCACACGCTCCGGATGGTCGATCGCCACACGGCGGGCGACCAGACCTGAGCCCGAGTGCCCGGCGATCACCGCCCGATCGATGCCGAGGGCATCGAGGATCAGGGGCACGTCGCGGGCTAAGTCCTGCACCCGGTATCCCGTCGGTGGCTTGTCGGTGTCCCCGTGCCCTCGCTGGGAGACGGCAATGGACCGCAGTGAGGACGGGAGTCCCTCGAGCACGGCTGTGTACGAGCGCCACGAGTCGGTCGGTCCGGGCAGCATCAGCAGCGCCGGGCCCGAGCGCCCACCAATCCATGCGTAGGAGACAGCCAGGCCGCTGCTGAGCATCACCTTGGAGATCCTCGGGCCCACTCCCGAAGCCTAGCCTCGAGGTCGAGGCCCATCTGCCTTCGGTTCACCGGAGAACACCGACGATATCGCTGTCACGGACGTCACCAGGCCGAGCCCGCGCATCAACCGCGCCAATGGGCGGCGATGTGTCGCCGGTCGTGCGAATCGTCGCTGACCGTGCCAAGCAGTACTCGCTCATGCCGAGAGGTGGACGATCTGCGTCCGGATGCCAGACATGACCTCGGACTCTGTCGGGGGACTCCTCGAGGTGATCTCAATCCTCCATCGGGGCGGTCGGCGGGGACCTGTCGCCGAAGGACTGCGCCGACTAGCAGTCTCCCGGCCGGGCTTCCTGGTCGCTGATGGGCGCAGGGCACGGGCCAGCACGAGTCGCGCGGCTATTCTCGAGCGTGACGATCCACAGGTGAGGGAGTCGAATGACCGACCAGTCGCGGTCCGCGGCAGCGCAGCGTCGTGGTGACCCCGAGCGCGTGACGGCGTTCACCGACGGGGTGTTCGCCATCATCATCACCATCCTGGTGCTCGAGATCAGTGTCCCGCCGAACCTGAGCGACCAGTCACTCGCCGAGGCCCTCGACGAACTCCGTCCCGAGATGACCGCTTGGGTCATCAGTTTCCTGATCACCGGGATGTACTGGGTGTGGCACCGCGACCTGTTCAACCAGGTCCGGGCAGTCAACCGGGACGTGGTGTGGTTGAACCTGCTCTTCATGCTGCCGGCCGCGCTCATCCCGTTCGGGGCATCTGTGCTCGGGGAGTACCCCGGCGTGCCCCTTGCGCTGCACGCCTACGGGGTGGTGCTCATCGCCGCCTCCGTGATGCGCTGGGTGCTCTACGCGTACGTGACGCGGCGACCGGAGTTGCTGTTCGCACCCCTCAGCGATCGGCAACGACGAATCGGCGGCCTGCTCGCCGGTGCCCCGATCGCCGTCTACCTGCTCGCGATGGTGATCGCGACAGCTGCCCCGGGCGTCAGTGTTGCCCTCTACCTGGCGGTGCCCCTGCTCTACTTCGGGCTGATCACCCTCCTGCGAAGCCGACCCAGCACCCGCAGCGAGGCCGAGGACTACGGCTGACCTGCGCGCCGGGAATCTGCCGCCGGCCGGGGCCCGGGCGCTGGTCGCGTGCGGGTGGATCTGCTTGCGTACGCCCTGCGGAGGGAGTCTTTCGGCTCTCACGATCCGGGCGCCGGGCGGTGCAGTCTGGTGGGCCCTCGGGGTCGGCATCACGGTGGCGTCGTCCTGCGGGGCGGAACAGGGTGCACCATGTCAGGTTCAGTCGGGGTGAGGGCGCGCTTCGAGCGGGCCACGGTGACCGCGCTGGGCAGGGCCCCGGCGAGTGTTGCGCGTCTGATTGGGGGTCGTCCCGCGACGTCCGGCGGCGTGTCGATGGACGCGGCGACATGGGCCCTGCTGCGACTGGGCGCCCGGCTTCCGGGCTACGAGGAGATGCCGGTGGATCAGGCCCGGGCGCAGATGGACCACGACACTCGCCTGCTCGGGGGTGCACCCATCCCGATGCATGAGGTGCGGGACCTGCGCATCGGTACCGGGCAGGGCGGTATCGGGGCCCGGGTGTACCGTGCGGATGCCCGCGATCGTGACCGCCTTGTCGTCTACTTCCATGGCGGCGGTTGGGTGCTCGGCAGCCTGACCAGCGCCGACTCGGCCTGCCGGTTCCTGGCCCGGCACGCGGGTGTGTCGGTGCTGTCGGTCGACTACCGCCTGGCCCCCGAGTTCCCGTTCCCGGCCGCACCCGACGACGCGCTGGCCGCGTTCCGGTTCGCGGTGGCGCGGGCCGAGGACTGGGGACACGACCCTGAGTTGATCGCCGTGGGTGGGGACTCGGCTGGCGGGAACCTCGCCGCGGTGCTGTGCCAGGACCTGCGCACCACCGCGGAGACGCGGCCGGCGTTCCAGTTGCTGCTCTACCCAGGCACCGACCTGTCGACGAGGCGCCCGTCCTATGCCGAGTTCGCCCACGGGTTCTTCATCACCCCGGAGATGGTGCAGTGGTTAATCGAGCACTACCTGGGGCCGCGCCCGGCCACCGACCCGCGGGTGTCACCACTGCTGGCCGTGGACCTGGCCGGTCTGCCCGCGGCCTACGTGGCCGTTGCCGGGTTCGACATGCTCCGCGACGAAGGTGAGGCCTACGCACGCAAGCTGGCTGCAGCCGGCGCGCCCGTGGCCCTGCGCCGCCACGAGCAGCTGATCCACGGGTTCGCGGACTCGACAGGCTTCAGCCACGGAAGCCGCGAGGCGATGCTCGAGGCCTGCGTCGCCCTGCGGATGGCAGTGCGGGCCGGCACGAAGTGACGCATGGAGGCGCGGGCGGTGCCGACGCCGGCCTCCT